>CALEKU010000183.1 GCA_937902745.1 uncultured Armatimonadota bacterium | reverse complement strand
CGCGGAGGCGGGCTTGAATCAACGAAGCCGGGACTTCAGTCCACGGCGGCCAACGCCTTCCGCATTTACTGCTTCACGTCGTAGCAGAGTAAAACGTCCTGGTCCCGCAGGTACAGGCGGCCGTTGGCGACCACCGGGTAGGGCCAGGAGGCGGCGCGGCTGCGCTCCGGCTGCTCGAAACGGCCCTTCTCGGTGTAGCCGGTCGGAGTCGCCTCCACCAGCGCCACCGGGCCGCGCTCGCTACGGCAGTAGAGCTTGCCGTCGGCGTAGGTAACGGAGCCCTTGCCGACGCTGCGGTCGGACCACATCCGCTTGCCCGTCTTGAACTCCAGGCAGGTCAGGTTGCTGTTGTCGAACCCGTAGAGGTAGTCCCCCACGAGTACCATGCCGCCGTGGTGGTTCTGCATCTCCCGGGTGAAGTAGATCTCCTGTGCTGTGGTGGTGTCGCCGGTCTTGGTCAGCCGGGCCAGCCCGCCACCGGTCTGGTAGGCGGTAGCGGCGAAGACCAGGCCGTCACGGTAGATGGGGGCGGAGCAGTTGGCCGTGCGATTCGCCGGGTTCTGGTAGCGCCACAGGAACTTCCCGCCCCGGGCGTCGATTCCCACGACGCCGCCGGAAAGGAAGTGGATGTACTGTTTCTGGCCGGAGACGTCCGCGACGATGGCGGATGCGTAGTGCGCCTCATCGCCGCCGGGAACCGCGCACCGCCAGGCGACACTACCGTCCTTCTTGTTGAGCGCCACCACGGTAGACGCGCTCCCGCCGGGCGCGGCGATGACCACGTCGCCGTCCACCAGAGGGGACTCGCTGTAGCCCCAGCGAGGGACGCTGCCGCCAAACTCCGTCACCAGGTTCTTTTTCCAGAGCAGCTTGCCGCTCGCGCGGTCCAGGCAGACCAGATCCCCGCTGACACCCAGGGCATACACGCGGTCACCGTCTATGGTCGGCGTACCGCGCGGGCCGTTCCCGCCCTGCCGCGCTTCCAGTGTGGCTCCGGCGGCGATGCGGGTGCTCCACGCCTGCTTACCGCTCGCCGCGTCGAGCGCCCAGACCACCTCGTCCGCGCCGCGCAGGCCCATGCCGTAGACGCGCCCGCCAGCAACCGAGGGGGTGGAGTGCCCCTCGCCGAGATCGCGCGCCGTCCAGAGCAGTTTGGGGCCATCGGTGGGCCACGCAGGGAGCAGCCCCTTCTCGGCGGAGACGCCGGAGCGGTCGGGGCCGCGGAACTGGGGCCAGTCCGCGGCCTTGACTGCGGCGACGCCCCCCAGGGAGAGGGTGAGGGTGAGCAGAGCAGGCAGCGTTAGCAGCGGGGAACGTCTCATAGCGTGCCTCATCGTCACGTCCGTAAGCGAGCAGCGCCGTCGCCGCCCTTCGAAGATGCGCCTTCGGATGGTTGCCGTTGGTGTTGAGCCGGGGTTTCAACCCACGGCTTAACACCAACTCCGCGGCTACTGCGGGATGCCCAGGCACTCCGTCATGTTGGCATAGAAGCCGCCGCCCGTGCCGATGGTGTAGACCTTCAGCTCCCGACCCGGGCCGAACACCGTGAACTGGTTGGCGGTGCCCGTTTGACGCGCCTGGATGTTCTTCACGTGCCCGTCTACGAACGAGGCGTTGAAACTGCTCTGGTGCCGGGCCTGCACCAGCTGCACCTGGAGGCCAGGCGCGGCGCCGGGGGCCACGTTGCCGTCGTAGCTCAACACGGTGTCTGCCGGGCGCGGGATGTCCGCCAGCGCGGTCGGGGTGGCGCCGGGGAAGAAGCCGTTTGTGAACAGGGCGTGGTTTACCACGTAGCTGTTAAGCGGCGGGGTGTTCTGGCAGGGCGCGCCCACCAGGTCAACCACGCTCGTGGGCTCGTCATCGCTCGGGCAGCGCGTGATCTGGTCGTTCTTGACGTAGGGCTCCACCGCCCAGTAGAAGGTCGCCACACACGCGCCATTCATAACGGCGGAGAAGGGGAAGGTCTCGTCGTAGTCCTGGACGTACATCATAGCCGCCGTGGAGTACTGGCGGGTGTTGCTCAGACAACTGGCCTGGCGCGCCTTCTCCCGTGCCTGCGCGAAGACAGGAAAGAGGATCGCGGCAAGGATGGCGATGATCGCGATTACGACGAGAAGCTCGATCAGGGTAAAACCGGAGGTTCCACCGCGGACGTAGTTACTGCTGGTACTGCTGCTCAAGGACGAGCCCTCCTTATGGGACACACCAGGAGTAAGTTGGGCACGGGCTGTTAATATTCCTGTTCCAGACGTAACAGGCTGGCAAATGTTCACACCGTTCGCATAGGAGAGTCGCAGCGTACGAACGAATAGTTTCTGGGGACGCGATGTGGCGTGGCTACCGAAGTCGCCGCTTGCTTTCTCAGGGTAAGTCCAGAGCGGAGCGGATTGCTCGCGCTTTTTTGCTTCGGGAACGATTTCGCTGCGAGGGAGAACGCCGATGCCTGTCGTTCGTCGCCGAACCGCCACCGCCGCCACTGCCCCGGTTGCCGCCGCCTGCATGGCGGTACTGCTGCTTCCCTTTGCCATGCCCCTATCTCCCCTGCGGGCCCAGACCGACGCCGCCGCGAAGAACTGGCCCTCGTTCCGCGGGGCGAATGCCGCCGGGACGGCCGAGGGGGGCGCCCCGCCCGTTGCGTGGGATGTCCCCGCGAAGAAGGGAGTTCTCTGGAAGACGCCCGTCCCCGGCCTCGGACACTCCAGCCCCGTGATCTGGGGGAATCGGGTGTTCGTCACTACCGCTGTGAGCGGGAAGAAGGACGCGGGGCTCAAGGTGGGGCTCTACGGTGATATCCAGCCGGTGCACGACGACACCCCCCACGAGTATCGGGTGTACTGCCTGGACAAGCGGACCGGCAAGGTGCTGTGGGAGCGGACGGCCTACAGGGGCGTCCCGAAGGTCAAGCGGCACGCCAAGGCCACGCACGCCAACTCCACGGCTGCCACCGACGGCAGGAACGTGGTCGCCTTCTTCGGCTCTGAGGGACTGTACTGCTACGACATGAGCGGCAATCTGCGCTGGAAGAAGGACTTCGGGGTGCTGGACGTCGGCTTTTTTATGGTGCCGGATGCCCAGTGGGGGTTCGCCAGTTCGCCGGTACTGCACGACGGGAAGGTGCTGATCCAGTGTGATGTGCAGAAGGGCTCGTTCGTGGCGGCGCTCGACCTGAAGGACGGCCGGGAGGTGTGGCGCACACCCCGTGCGGACGTGCCGACGTGGGGGACGCCGACGGTCTGCACCGAGGGCGGGCGGGCGCAGGTGGTGGTTAACGGGTGGAAGCACATTGGCGGGTATGACCTGGCGACAGGCAAAGAACTGTGGCGCATGACCGGGGGCGGGGACATCCCGGTGCCGACCCCGGTCGTGGGGCACGGCCTGATCTTTATCACGAACGCCCACGGGCGGATGGCGCCCCTGTACGCCGTGCGCGCGACCGCGACCGGGGACATCTCGCTGGCGGGAACGGCCCAGAGCAACGCCCACATCGCCTGGAGCGTGCCGCGGGGCGGGGCCTACATCCAGACGCCGCTGGTCTACGGCGACTATCTCTACAATTGCCGGGACAATGGCGTTCTGACGTGCTACGAGGCAAAGACCGGGAAGCAGGTCTACCAGGAGCGGCTGGGCACGGGACGCACGGGCTTTTCGGCCTCGGCGGTGGCTGCGGACGGCAAGCTCTACTATACCAGCGAGGAGGGGGACGTCTTCGTGGTCCGGGCCGGGCCGACGTTCGAGGTGCTGGGCATCAACCCGATGGGCGAGGTCTGCATGGCGACCCCGGCTCTCTCTGAGGGCGCGCTCTTCTTCCGGACCCAGGGCCACCTCGTCGCCATCGCCGCCCCGAAGCGGTAGGGGCGCGTTACGGGGCGTCCGGGTCGTAGCCGAGGATGCGCACGAGCTCAGCGCGGTCCTTCGCCCGTCCGGCCTCGAAGTTATCGGCCTCGTGAGCGGTGTGCGGGTCCGGATAGGCGTTGTAGGCGGCGATCAACGCCCGGCGGAAGACGGTTTCGGCGCGGTCGCGGTCGCCGCTGTGGTTCGCCACGAGGGCTTCGAGGTGGCGGCGGTACAGCTTCGCCGTCTCCACCGCGCCGTAGATCGAGTCGTCGGCGCGGCGGATGGCCTGCTCCGCCTCGTCGAAGCGGTCCTCCTGAAGAAGGCGCTCGGCCTCAGCGACGGCGGGTGCGCGGCGGCGGGCCAGGTTTTCGAGGTACAGGTCGTAGTCACTTTTTGCCATACCAGGTAGTTCCCGCCCTGCTCTGCGCTTCCCTGCCCGGTGCCGGGCGCGGTCGTGCGGAGGCGGCGGCAGAAAGGTCGAAGTGGACATAGTCGTTACATTCGAGGCGGCGCCGGGGCCCCTGGACAACCCGTTAAAAGGCTGGTGTACCTATACCGACGCCGGGCCTATCCACCAGCCGTATTCGATGGTCTTCCGCTACGCGCCCTGGCGTGAGCTGGAGCCGCGCGAGGGGGACTTCCGGTTCGCCGAGTGGGAGGCACGTGCCTGGGGTGACGCGGCGAGCCGCGGCAAGCACGTGGTTCTGCGTGTGTACGCGGACTACCCGGGCCAAACTTCCGGGCTGCCCGAATGGCTGCGCGCGAAGGGGGTGCCGGAGCGGGCCTACGCCGACCACGGCGGCGGGAAGTCGCCCGACTATGACCATCCCGCCATGGTAGCGGCGATGGAGAAGTTCATCACCGCACTCGGGGCGCGCTACGACCGGCACCCCCGCGTTGCCTTTATCCAACTCGGGATGCTCGGTTTCTGGGGCGAGTGGCACACCTACCCGAAGGAGGATTGGTTTGCAGGGGAGGCCACGCAAAGGCGGGTGGTCGATGCCTACCGTGCGGCGTTTCCCAACAAAAAGCTGATGGCGCGCTACGCCCACAGCTACCCCGGACAGCAGGATTGGCTCGGGTTCCACGATGACTACTTTCCGGAGGACACGGGCGAGGAGCAGGAGTGGTACTTCCTGCGCAACCTGCGCAAGTCGGGCCGCGACCGGAACTGGCGGCGTGCGCCGATCGGCGGGGAGATGGTACCGCACGCCCCGGAAAATGCGCTCAAGTGGGTAGGTACGGAGCAGGGGTATGCGCGCACCCGGGCGATGATTGAGCAGGCTCACTTTAGCTGGGTGGGGCCGTACTCGCCCGCGCTGGAGAAGTCACCCTCCGCGGAGTTCACCCGCCGCAGCGAGGCGCTGGTTCGCAGGATGGGGTATGCGTTCGCCCTGCGGGACCTGCGGATGCCGGAGAGGGTGCGGCGGGGCCGCCCGTTCGAGATCGTGTTGCGGGGCGAGAACCAGGGGGTTGCGCCCTTCTACTATCCGTGGTCGGTGCAGGCGGCGCTGCTGACCGGGCGGGGAGAGGTGGCGGCGCGTACCCCGCTAAAGACCGATGTCAGAACCTGGCAGCCGGGCGCGTTTACGCTGCGTGAGATCCTGCGCCTGGACGCTCCGCCCGGTCGATATACGCTGGCTCTGGGTATCCTGGACCCGGGGACGGGACGTCCGGCCGTCCGATTCGCGAATCGCCTGGAGGTGACGGGGGGATGGACGCACCTCGCGCGGGTGGTCGTGGAACGGTAACGGCGTCGGCGGCGTCTGAAGAAACCGGGGCGGAGGCGTCGCGGGCACCGTCGCCGGGAACAGGAGAGGTGACCGTCCATGACGGCGGCGTCCGTGCGGCAGGATAACCAGGGCGACGGCGGGGCCGGTCGCAAAGGTGGCGGCGCAGGGCGGGGGCGAGCCACCCGACGCGACGGCGCCAGGGTACGCGACGTGTGGGAGCGGTACCACGGCGTAGTCGTCACGGTACTTGTTACGATTTTGCTTGCTGCCGTCGCCCGGGGCTTCGGCCCGGTGCCGCTGCCGAGCGCCTTTATCGTCCTGTCCGTTGCCTACGCCTCCGCCGCCGGCGGCCTCTGGCCTGGGTTGGCCGCCTCGCTGGTGGGGATTGTGGGGTACGTCCTGCTTCTGGGCGGCATCGGGGAGGCGAGTACGTCGGTCCAGGAGCCCGCTCTGCGAGCCATCGTCGGCGCGATCACGATGCCCGCCACCGCGCTCATCGTGGGACTCCTTAAGGACACCAACGACCGTCTGCATCGGGAGGGCGTGCGCGCAGCCGTCGATGCCCGGGCGCGGGAGGTGGAAGCGGAGTCGCTTCGGCAGAGCGAGCGGCGCCTGCGGCGCCTGTTCGATGCCGGGGTGGTGGGGATGGCGTACTCCAACCTGAGTACCCGGCGCATCACGGCGGCAAACGACCAGTTTCTGGAGATGCTGGGCTACTCCCGCCAGGACCTGGAGCAAGGACGGCTTGACTTTGCATCGCTGCGGGCGCCCGGGTGGGGCGAAGTGGCGAAGCGGGCCGGAGAGGAGCTGCGGCCCCTGAAGCCAACCGAGACGGAGTTCCTGCGCAAGGACGGCAGCCGTGCTGCCCTGCTCATCGGGGCGGCGGTGCTGGACTCCGGCGATGAGGTGATCTCCTTCGTGCTCGATGTCAGTGAGCAGAAGCGGATGGAGAAGGACCTGGCCGAGGCGTCCGCCCGCCAGCGGCGCATCGCGGAGACTCTGCAGCGCTCGTTGCTGCTGCCGCCGGACGAGGACAGTTTTCCGGACCTGCGGGTGGCGACGTTTTACGAGGCCGCTTCGGACGAGGCGAAGGTTGGGGGCGACTTCTTCGACGCGTTCCCCCTGGAGGACGGGCGCGTGGCGCTGGTGGTGGGCGACGTGATGGGGAAGGGGCTGGTGGCGGCAACCCGCACGGCGGAGGTGCGCTTCGCCCTGCGTGCGTTCCTTTCCGATGCGCCCAACGATGTGGCAGGAGCGGTGGGGCGCCTGAACCGATTCCTGTGCGCCGCACACCCGGTGGGCCTGATTGCGGAGACGTCCGAAGAGGAGAGCGCGGGAGAACTGCGCCCGGTGCGCGGCTTCGTGTGCCTCGCTCTGGTGGTGGTGGACCCGCGCACCGGGCAGGCGGAGGCCCTATCGGCCGGGGCGGAACTGCCGCTGGTGCTGCGCGGGAGCGGGGCGGAACCCGTGGAGCCCGTGCTGGACATCAACGATGTGCGAGAGGCGGGCCTCTGCGCCATGCTGGGCGTGGACCCGGAAACGGCGTTTACCACGGCCCCGTTCGCGATGGCGCCGGAGGACACGCTCCTGCTGCTCACCGACGGTTTATCCGAGGCCCGGCCACCGGGAACGGTGGACTTCTTTGCTGGGGAGCCTCTGGCTGCGTCGTTCCGGGCGGCGGCGACCCGCCTTCCCCCGGCGGAAGCGGTGGGGGAGGTCGTAGAGTGCGCCCGGCGGCACGCGGGCGGTACGCTCCGGGACGATGTCTGTCTGCTGATGGCACGCCGCGAGTGCCAGGCGCGGCGCACCTCCTGAAGCCGCGGTGCGCGCATTCGGGCCGTTGGGGCGGAAACCAGAAAAGTTATCAACGTCTTTTGTCACAGGCAGGGTGCTATACTTGAGCATGAGCAGCAGAAGCGGTCGCCGAGCAGGCGTGGAAAGCGGAGACGCACAAGCGGCTCGGGCAGCAGCGACGGCGACAGCCGAGGCGCCTGACGATCTGCCCGAACCCCTACTGGTGGGGCAGGTCCATCTGCTGGAGGGGGTCGCCCTCGGTGCGCCCATCGAAGAGACGCTGGAGACCCTGGCGGGCCTCATGGACGCGTCCCTTGCCGGGCAGGCGCACGTCGCCCTGTACCGACTCGATGACGAGGCGGACCCGCCGCAACTTGTCCTGGTCGCGGCACCGGGACTTCCCGCAGAGTATATCCGCGTGGCCCGGGCCGGCGTTCCGCTGGAGAGCGGTACCGGCGGCTGTGTGGAGGCGGCACGGCGATGCGAACCCTACCTGGTTCCCGACCTGGCCGCAGAGGGCGAGGTCGGGGAGGGGGCGGAGAACCCCTATCTTGACCCGCTGCGAGCGGCGGGGCTGCGGGCCTCCTGGTCCGTTCCGGTCCTGAGTGCGGAGGCGGCGCGAGGCACGGCGCGGGGACTACTGGGGACGCTGGCGCTCTGGTACCGCGAACCGCGGGCGCCGGGTGAACCCCTGCCGCACGGGCACGAAGCCGTGGTCCGGGTGGGGACGCATCTGGCGCGGATTGCCCTGGAGCGCGAGGACAGCGCCCGCACCCTGGCGCGCCTGTACGAAAAAGAGAAGCGGATTGCGGAGACCCTGCAGCGCTCGCTCCTCACCCTCCCTGCGGTCGAGTTCCCGGGACTGGAGTACGCCTACGTGTACGAGTCTGCGCGGGACGAGGCGCAGATCGGGGGCGACTTTTACGACGTATTCGCGCTGCCGGACAACCGGGTGGCGCTGGTGGTGGGCGACCTGACCGGCAAGGGACTGGAGGCCGCCGCCGCGACCGCCGAGGTCAAGTTCACCCTCCGGGCGTTCCTGCGCGAGTACCCGGACCCGGCCGCCGCGCTCTGGCGCCTCAATCGGTCGCTGCTGGAGGCGCAGCGCCTTTCCGGCCGCGCGCGTGACAACCTGGTCGCTGTGGTGGTGGCGGTGCTGGATATGGAGACCGGCGTCCTCCACCTCAGCGGCGGCGGGGCCGAACCGCCGCTGCTGCTTGTGCAGGCGGGGCACGATGCCGGCAGCGCCGGGGGGTACGTAGGGCAGGCCATACCCGGGGGGCGAGGGCCGCTGCTGGGCACCATGCCGGAGGACGCCTATCCACTTGCGGTCTACTCGCTGGCGCCGGGGGATGCGCTGGTGCTGTTCACCGACGGTCTCACCGAGTCGCGGCGCCCGGGCCCGAATCCGGACGACTCCCCGCAGGACCCGCGCGTGTTTGGCTGGGACGCTGTGGCGGAGCAGGCGGCCCGGCTGTGCGCCGGGTCGGGCGCGGACATGAAGGTGCTGACGCACGGACTGGTGGAGGCGGCGACCGAGTACGGCGGCGGCCACCTTTCCGACGATGTCTGTGTGCTGGCAGCGCGCTGGATGCCGGCGGAGACGATCCGCCGGGCACGCGAGGAGTCCCTGCCCGTGGATGTGCCGCTCGGGATGTCAGCCCTCTGACGGGCGTACCCCGGCGCCGGCTCGCGCGCTACTCCGGCCGAGAGCGCCGCTGCGAGCAGTATCGGCAGAATCTCTCCTGCATACGGGGCCAACGTCTCCGGAAGCGCAGCGGACGAGCAGGGCAAGCAGGAGGCAGACCAGGCCGAACCGCCCGCCCCGCTTCAGTCGTTCGTTCTCCGTGCCGGATGCCCAGATCAGGTTGCAGACGCACCAGAACCCTCCGATGAGGAAGGGCATGGTCCCCCCGCCTGCTTCCATCAGGGCGGCGGCCACTCGGGGGAGCGCCCCCCGGTGCGCCAGAGCGTTCCCGGCCAGTACGAGGGCGAGGGCCGCCAGTCCGATCCACCGGCCCAGTCCCTCCGCCTCCCGTGCCTTTTGCCACCACCACGGGAGAGACCCCGGACCCGGGAGCGGCGGGAGGCGCCGGCCGTGTTCTTGATCGCGATCGTTCATGAGAACCACGCCATCCCCAGGGCAGTGACCACCGGCCCCAGCGTGAGCAGCAGCCCGAGTATCCCGCCCAGCACGTAGCCCGGCATCCCCTCACGGCGCCCGCGCACCAGGTCGTTCGCTGAGAGCGCCGCCGCGGCGATTACGGCGAAGGGAAGAACGAGCATTCCCAGAATTCCCAGGGCGAACAGGGCGCCGCCCGCTCCCTGCCCGAACTCGGGGAAGCGAATCGCCGCTCCCCAGACCACTGCCAGCAGGGCGGTCCACGCGTAGGGCAGGAGGGCCAGCCTCAGGCCCGCGCCTCGGGGGAGCCAGTCAGATAGGGGCGCCGCGCTACCGGGCGTGCGGCGGCTGCGGGATGGCGGTGCCGGAGAGGTCCGCGACGGGGGCGCGGCGAAAGCCGGCCTGCCAGTTCTCCTGAAGGCGGTGTGCCCGGATCTTGCTAAAGATATACAGGTTGAGAAAGTGCATGCCTCCCAGGATCAGCAGCACCAGCCCCACCTTGGCCGAAAGCGCCTCGATGGCTTCGCGCGGCCCGGGGATGTCGCTCCCTATGCGGAGCATAAGGCTGACGTAGCCGAGGTTGACGAGGTAGAAGCCGACCACGAGCAGGTGGTTAACCGAGTCGGCGACCTTGTCATCGCCGTGGAAGACATCCAGCAGGAAGACACGCCCATTCTTAAAGAGTGTCTGGGCCACCCAGACGGTGATGGAGATCGTAATGGCGAGGTACACCAGGTAGGTGACGACGATCGGGCTTCCCATGACTGAACCCTCCGGTTCCTGTGGTAGAATGAGCACGCCGACAAAATTGTGAACGCGTTCACTTGTGGCTTTACGGTACCACCGGCGCTATGCCAGTGTCAAGAGTGGAAGTGAACGCGTTCGAAAAAATACGTATGACGAACACCGATACCCATACGCCGCCCGCCCGGACTGCCCCCCGGCGGACCAAGGGAGAGCAGACGCGCGAGCGCATTCTGGAGGTGGCGCTTGATCTGTTTGCGCGCAAGGGCTACAACGCTGCGACCATGCGCGACATCGCTGCGGAGGCGGGCTGCTCACTGGGGCTGGCCTACCGGTACTTCGCCAGCAAGGAAGAGATGGTGCTGGCGCTGTATGAGCGCCTGACTGTCCAGTTGGAGGAGGAGGTGGCTGCGCTGCCTCCCGGCCCGCTGGCGGAGCGCTGGATGCAGGCCGAGCGCGCGGATCTGGCGCGGCTCGCGCCGCACCGGGAGGCGCTCGCTGCGCTCTTCGGGGCCGGGCTGGCGGTGGACGCGCCGACTCAGGTGCTCGGCCCCACCACGAGCGGCCTGCGTGACCGTGTGCGCGCGGTGCTTGCGCGGGTGCTGGAGGGGGCGACCGATGCGCCGCGCGGCCAGGCGCTGGCAGACCTGACCACGCTGCTCTACGCTGCCCACCTGTCGTTGGTGCTGTTCTGGTTGCAGGACAGAACGCCCGGGCAGAAGGCCACCCACGAACTGATCGCCTTCGGCGGGGAGATGCTGGGCCGCCTGCGCCCGGCGCTGCGCCTGCCGCTCGTGTCGCGCCAGGTTGCACGCCTCGCCCAGATCATGACACCCCTTTTCGGGGTGATGCAGGGCGACCCGGAGGGGGCCTCCGCCCCGTCTGCCGGTTAGGGCTTCAGCGTTCCGGCGAGTCGGTCTATGTAGGCGTGGATGTCCGGAAACTCCGCGCTCGGGGCGGCGCTATCCCCCGCGACGTTGGCCAGGGTGACCTGTCGGGTCTGCCGCACCACCACAAGGCGGGAGCCGGGATAGACGATCAGGTACTGGCCGTAGCTGCCGGAGTGCTCAAAGGCGTGCAGGGCGGGCGGAGCGTCGTCGCACAGCGCAACCACCACGCCGAGGGCGGCCTTGCACCCCGCGGCATCGTTCAGGTTCTGGAGGCCGAAGAGGCGGGTTATCAGCGCCTCGTACTCCGCCCGCGGCAGCACCTTATCGCGGTAGGGGAGCATCTTCGCGACCTGTGCTTCCGGCACGCCGGCGTCCCGCCATGCCCGCTCGATACGGGCGTTGAAGACGACGCGGGGCGTCGTCCTCAGCCACCACACCAGGCCCAGCGCCGGGGTTTTCGCGTCCCGTCCCATTGCGGCGAGCGGCGCGCCTGCGCCGTGGAACTGGTCGGTGAGCATCGCGTCCACAAAGCCCGCGCTGAGGAGGCGCTTTCCCTGCCACATACCCTGGTCAAGGACGAGTTGCCCAAACTTCGCCAGGTCGTGCGCGCGCATCACGAGCCCGTCGGCGCCGCGGGTGTGCCCCGCCTCGTCGCCCTGCCACCCGTACTCCGTGACCCCCATCGGCTTGAAGAAACGGGCGGCAATATACCGGTGGGTTGGCATGCCCGCTGCCCGCTGGACCACTCCGGACAGGAGGTGCAGGGCGAGGTTGTTGTAGGCGAACGTCGTGCCCGGGGGAGCCATCACCGGCTGCGACAGGGCGTACCGCACAAGGTCGCGGTTCATCTCCTGCATCTGCCGGATCTGAGCGATGGGGTCGGCCTCCGCATCTCCCTCGGTAACGCCTGTAGCGAGGCCCGAGGTGTGCGTTAGCAGGTGGCGCAGGGTGATCTTATCGTAGGGCGCCTTTCTCCACTCCGCGAAGAAGTCGCCCACAGGCTGGTCCAGGGAGCGTATCTTTCCCTCGTCGAGCAGCGCCCCGACTGCAAGGCACAGGAACGGCTTGGTGACGGACATCAGCCCCATCGGGGACTGGTAGCTGCCGAAGTACTTTTCCGCGACGACCTCACCGCCCTTCAGGACCACCAGGGCATCGGTCCGGGCACGGTCGGCCGCGCGCACGAAGGCGTCCAGCGCCTGCGGGTCCACTCCTCGCGCCCGAAGCGCGTCCGCGGGCAGAACAAACCCGGAGCGGACGGCAATCCCGGGCTGGTGGTAGGAGGAGAGGGAGGCCCCCCGCCCCTTCAGCGGGTGCCCTGTGGGAAGGCGCGCTGCCTCGCGCCGATAGCCCGCGGCGCTCGCCGCGAACGCCTTCGGGTCGCGCAGGACGCGGCAGGCGTCGGCGCGCATGAGGTAGGCCAGGCAGCGCGCGGTCGCGTTCTCCTTCTCACCAGAGTTCAGGACGCGCTCCGCCTCACGCCGCAGAGCCGCATAGTTCCCCTGGTAGAGCGCCAGGAGGTACGGCGTGCTCAGGGCGTCCACCTGCTGCTTCCAGCGCTGCTGCTGTGTCGGCTTCGCGGGCTGGTGGACGAAGGGGGGTGCCTGGGAGAGAGACGGAGGGGGCTGCCGCTGGCCCGCCGCCGGCGTCGGGGCGACCGCGAGCGCCGCGCACAGCAGGGGGGCGCTCGCGAGTCGGCCGCGCATCACACCTGTCCAAACGGCTCGTGGCCGGCGGACTTGGCCACGATGCGCAGGAGCGCGGCCAGCATCTCGGTGCGGTCCACACCGTTCAGCGCGAGTGCAGCCTGCGTCTCGACGTAGCCGAAGGGGACGCCCATGTCGTAGCGCTCGCCCATCGTCTCTACCGCCACGTACCGCTCGCGCTGGCGCAGCATCTCCTGGCTGGAGGTGAACTGGATTTCGCCGTTCTGGCGGATATCGTTCTCGATATGGTACTCCAGGCACTCGAAGATGGACGGCGGGAAGACGTGCATGCCGAAGAAGCAGAGGTAGTAGCCGCGCTTCACGCCCGGCGTCTGCAGGTGCTCCGCCGCGTACTCAATCGACGGCTTCTCGTAGATGGCGGTGACTTCGTAGGTGGGGGATTCGGAGCCGAGGGGGCGGCCCGCGACCGTACCGAACAGGTGGAGCTTGTCGTCCGGGGTCTGCTGCACGGCGGACACGGCGCACTGCGCCACGGCGTAGGTCTCGATCACCTGCTGGGCGCACCGGCGCTTGGTGTTGGTGATGTAGATGTGGTCGCCGAGCAGCAGCAGGAACGGCTCGTCGCCCACGAAGTCACGCGCCTGGTAGACTGCGTGGCCGTATCCCTCGGGTGCCGGCTGCTCCACGTAGGTAATACGCTCCTGAATGCGCCGCAGAGCGTCCGCCTGCGCCAGCGCCCACTCCTTGTTCTTGAACGTGCGCCGCTCGGCGTCAGACAGGCGGGAGAAGTGCCGCTGGAACGCCTCCTGCTGGCCGGGGCTGACGACGATACAGATGTCTTCGATGCCGGACGCCAGGCACTCTTCGATGATGATCTGGATGGTCGGCTTGGTGATGCCATCCCGGTCTACCAGAGGCAGCAGTTCCTTCTGGATGCTTCGCGTCGCCGGAAACTGCCGCGTCCCGCGTCCCGCCGCCGTGATGACCGCCTTGCGGACGATACCCACTGTGTTTCGCGCTCCTGTCTCGCTTCCGTCGTTGCCTTCTTCCCGGACGTTTCGCGTTCGGGACGGGGGAAACCTTCCTCTGATACAGTGGGGGTATCGAACGCGAACCAAACAACCTGCCTTCGCCGCTCTGGCGCATCACCCTGCTGGGCGATCTGCGCGCCGATAGCCGCGACGCCGTCCACGCCCCGGTAGAGCGCTTCCCGACCCGCAAGATGGGGGCACTGCTGGCGCTGCTGGCGCTGGGGATGCCCCGACGCCGGTCGCGCGAGGAGTTGACGGATCTGCTGTGGCCGGAGGCCGACCTGGCAGCGGCGCGCGACCGCCTCAGTCAGGCGCTGGTCTGGCTGCGCCCCCGCCTCGAACCTGCCGGCGGCGCGGCGCGCGGGAGCGTGCTGCTTGCCGACCGGCGCACCGTGGGGCTGGACCCCGGCGCCGTGACCACGGACGTTGCGGAGTTCGACGCGGCCCTCGCGGAGGCCAGTCGGGCGGCGACGGACCCGCTCCGACGGGCGGCGCTGGAGCGCGCCGTGTCGCTCTACGGGGGCGATCTGCTGCCGGGATACTACGAGGATTGGGCGCTGGCGGAGCGGCGGCGCCTGCGGGACGCCTGTGTGGGGGCGCTTCGCCGGCTGGCAGAGTTGGGGGAGCGGGAGGGCGACCTGGAGGGGGCGCTGGGGTACGCGCGGAGGGCCGCGGAGGCCGACCCGCTGGACGAGGCGGCGCACGCTGACCTGATTCGCCTCCTGGCAGCATCCGGTCAGGCGGCGGCGGCGCTGCGCCATTTCGAGGGGGTGGAGCGTCGGCTGGCGCGCGATCTGGGCGTCGCGCCCTCCCCGGCGTTGATCGCCGAGCGGGACCGGGCGCGGCGGCGCACGGCAGTGGTGGTGGCCGCCGCGGAGAGCACCGACGCGGGAGCGAGGACTGCCGCGCCGCCCCTGCCCCGGGCTCCCGGGACGCTCCCGCCCCTGCCGGGCGTCCTGACGCCGCTGTTTGGCCGGGAGGCCGAGGTCGAGGACGTGTGCCGGATGGTGCGGGACGAGGGCGCACGCCTGGTGACGCTGACGGGGCCTGGCGGCGCGGGAAAGACGCGCCTCGCCCTGGCGGCGCTGGCGGCTCTGGCCGGGGAGTATGGGGGGGCGGCGGCGTTCGTCCCGCTGGCGGACCTGGAGAGCGCCGCCCAGGTGCCCGCGGCCGTGGCCGCCGCCCTGCGGCTGCCGGTCCCGCCTGCTCGCCCGCCGCTGGAGGCCGTGGCCGAGGCGCTGTCCTCCCGGCCGTTCCTGTTGGCGCTGGACAACCTGGAGCATCTGCTGGAGGGGGCGGCGCCGCTGGTCCGAGAGTTGCTGTCGCGGGCGCCGATGCTGACGCTCCTGGTGACCTCACGCCAGCGGCTTGGGCTGGAGGGGGAGCGTGAGCGTCCGGTACCGCCGCTTCCCCTGCCCGACGCCGCAGCGGACCTGGCAGCGGTGCAGGCGTCGCCGAGCGTCCGCCTGTTCGCGGACCGGGCGCGAGCGGTGCGCCCCGACTTTGCGGTCACGGAGGCGAACGCTGCCACGGTTGCGGCGGTCTGCGCGCGGCTGGACGGCATCCCGCTTGCCATAGAACTGTGCGCGGCCTGGGCGCAGACCCTCACCCCGGCGCAGATGCTGGAGAAGCTGGGGCGCCGCTTCGACCTGCTGGTGAGCCGCCGCGCCGACATTCCCGCGCGCCACCGCACTCTGCGGGCCGCCCTGGAGTATAGCTACCTGCTGCTTCCCGCGGAGTTGCAGCGGCTCTTTACCTGGCTCTCCGTGTTCCGGGGCGGCTGGACGCTGGAGGCGGCCGCGGCGGTCGCGGGTGATGGCGGCGATGCGCTGGCCATCCTTCCCGGGCTTACCGAACTGCGGGAGCGCTCGCTGGTGGTGGCGGACGAGGTAGCGGACGGCGGAGAGGCCGAGATGCGCTACCGCATGCTGGAGACGTTGCGCGAGTTTGCCGGGGAACTGCTTATCTACGCCGACCGCGCGGCGCTGCGGCGGGCGCACGCGGGCTACTTCATGGAGCGGGCCGAGGAGGCGGAAGCGGGCATGAACGGGCCCGAGCAGGACCGCTGGCTGGCCCGACTGGACCGTGAGCGGGAGAACCTGCGCGCCGCGCTGGGATGGGCCGTGGAGGCGCGCGCGCCGGAACTGGGTCTGCGGCTCGGCGCGGCGCTGGCAGGCTACTGGTCGGTGCGGGGACCGCTCGGGGAGGCGCGCGACTGGTTGAGCCGCCTTCTGGCTCTGGAGGAGACGGAGACGCTCCCGGAAACCGTGCGCGCCCGCGCCTGCAGCGCGCTCGGCTATCTGGCGTGGTTCGGGGGGGACTACGAGGAGGCGGGCGCGGCGCACCGGGAGGCGCTGGCACTGCGCCGCGCCGTGGGCGATACGGCCGGCATCGCCGAGTCCCTGTACCATCTCGGCATTACGGCCTACCGGCGGAGCGACAACGGGGCGGCGCGTGCCCTTCTGGAGGAGAGCCTCAGCATCGCCCGGGAGCTAGGGGACCGGGCCGGGGTGGCGCGCGCCCTGCTCAACCTCGGGAACATCGCCGCGGAGTATGGGGCGCCCGGCGAGGCGCGCGCGCTCTACTCGGAAAGCCTCGCTCTGGAGAAGGAGCTGGGCAACCGGCGGCGCATGGCCAATGCCCTCAACAACCTCGGCCTCCTCGCGCAGGGGGATCGGGACTATGAAAAGGCGGCAGCCCTTTTCGAGGAGGCGCTGGCGCTTCGGCGGGAGCTAACGGATCACTACAACGCCGCGACGGAGCTGGCGAACCTCGGGACTGTGGCGCGGCTTCTGGGGCAGCGGGAGCGCGCCCGCGCCCTGCTGACCGAGGGGCTTCAGCGCGCCCACGACTTCGGGGACCGGTACAACACGCTGCACTACCTCCTGCAACTCGGGATACTGGATGCCACGGAGGGGAGCGCGGAGCGCAGTACCTTCCTGATCTCCGCGGCTCGCCACCTCTTTGAGGAGGTGACCCATTCGCAGCGCATCACGGAGGCGGTGGGCTACGAGGAGGCGCTGGAGGCGAATCGGGCGGCGCTGGGCGAGGCGGCGTTCGCGGCCGCCTGGGCCGCGGGCCAGGTGGCGCCGCCCGGCGAGGTTGTCGCGCGGGCCTTGCTGGCGGCGCCGGAACCGCCGCCAGTCCCAGAAAGCCGATGAAGTCGCTACGTTTTTTTACATCCGGCGTAATGTCGGGGTGATATCGGAGAAATTTCGGGGAGAGCGCTTATACTGGGGTAATCCGGACGCGTAAGACATCGACACCCCCACAGGAAGGCACAGCAAGATGACCACCCCCTCTTTCCCCCGAACGGCGCCCCGGCGTGTCGCCGCATTCACGTTGATCGAGCTGCTCGTGGTGATCGCCATAATCGCGATACTCGCCGCGATCCTGTTCCCGGTGTTCGCCCAGGCCCGTGAGAAGGCCCGGCAGGCTTCCTGCATGAGCAACCTGAAGCAGGTGGGGCTCGCGATGCTGCAGTACGTCCAGGACTACGACGAGACGATGTTCCCCTGGATGAACAACGGACCGATGGGGTCGATCTTCTGGGATGGTTACCAGGACTTCTCGACGTGGCCGCCGACTTTCGACGCCACGAAGGGGATGCTCCAGCCTTACATGAAGAGTGTGGCGATGGTGGACTGCATCTCGGCGGCGGGGAAGATCCCGTTCGACCCGACGCAGATTCCCGGCGTCTGGAGCGCCTACGGGACCAACATGCTGCTCTTCCCGGTGGACGGCAACACCGGCCAGTACACCGGCCTGTCGTTTGGCATCATTGAGGCAGCGGCGGACACGGTTTTCCTGGCGGACGCCGCCGAGTTCCGGTGGGATCAGCCGGGCGTGCTGCGGCGCACTAACATCCTGCGCCAGCCTACCAACAACTTCCCCAACCTGCACGGACTCCACAACGGCATGGCGAACACCCTCTGGATGGACGGCCACGTCAAGGCATTCAAGCCCGTTACGCCGAACTACACGGACGGCCAGGGCAACTCGCCGGAAACGTACCGCTCGAACAACATGGGCGACCTGATCCCGAACCCGGGCGTCAATGCGAACCCGGACTACTACTTCCTGCTGACTAAGTGAGGCGACCGCCGGGAGGGGAACCCCCTCCCGGCAGGCTCGCCCGCCCTCCGCGCGGACCGACGGCGGCAACTCTCATGAAAGTTATGTACGATCCGGAGCGCGATGGCCTGCGCATCCTGTTCAGCGATTCCCCGATCGAGCGCAGCAGCGCCGAAGTGTCCGGCCTTATCCTGGACTACGACACCAACGGCGTGATTGTCGGGCTGGAGGTGACGCAGGCGTCGCTCCGGATGCACGACCCGCGCCGCGTCGAGTTCGTGGAGCGTCCCCTTCCGGCGCCGGCCGACGAGCCGGACCCGCCCTCCAACTCCTGAGCGAATCTCCGCAGTGCCCTTACTTGCGCGGCGGTCGCACCGCTGCGGAAGCGGCGTAGAACGGCTTGACGTCGTGGCCGAACCTGTCCGGTAGGTAGAGGCTGTGCAGAGGGACGGCCAGGGTAGGTGTCACCTGACGCTCCCCGATGTCGCGCAGGATCGTCTCGAACGGGCCGGGCTCCGCCCGCAGGCGGCGGGCCATGTTCGCCGTCGCGATAATCGAGCCGGGGGGCGCGGCCTCCGCGATGGTGCGCACGTTGCCCAGAAAGAGATCCGGGTCGCGGAACTCCCAGTGTCCGCTCTTTCCCCGCTTCTCCACTGCAAGCCCCGCCCGGTGCAGAACCACCGTCCCGTTGATGTGCGCCTGGCGCATCCGACGACAGAGGAGCGTCAGGAACTCCAGAAGCGGCCCCTGCGCGGGCGGGGCCTCCTGCGCGTTCACGGCGTAGCGGAGCATCAGGACCGGGTGTTCGTCGCTGGAGAAGGCGCGCCACTCGCGCAACTGCTCGGCCAGATACCGCTTTGCGTTCAGTCGCAGTTCGGCCAGCAGTGCGGCGCGCAGGCGCGGGTCGGGGAACGCCGACAGGCAGATGAGGTCCACCGGTTCAGCCAGAGAAGCGCGGGGCGCTGGGGCGTCCTCCTCCCTGGCCGCTTCGGTGGCGTTTCGGTCTTCATGCAGGGACGCGAACAGCGCGCGGGCGAACGGCGTGGGCGTATTCGGCGCGGAAGCGGGCAGATCGCCCGGCGCGGCAACGACGGCGGCCTCGAAGCTGCCGCGCGCGGCGTCCTCGCGCAATACCCCGGCGTCGTGCTCCGGCAGCGGACCGTAGAGGGCCAGCACGCGCAGCGCCTCGCGGGCGGCCACGGCAATGCGCGGGTCCTCGGCGCTTAGCGCCTCTCGCACCGGGTTCAGCAGTTCGGGGCACACCGCCCGCGCGCCGCCCAGGCGGCCCAGGCAGCGCAGAAGGTCCAGCCGGTCGCAGGCGTCCAGGTCCGGCTCCGGTACCGCGAAGGGCGTCTCCGGCTTTTCGATCGGCCCCTCTATGGCGGCGGCTTCCTGAAGCGTGGCCGCGCCCACGGACTCCCATCCTACGCTCTTCCCCAGCGCTTCGGCGGCGGTCATACCGAGCAGGGCGCAGGGATCGGTCACCGCGTCGTGCAGCGCCTGCTCCACAGCAGGTTCGCGTTTGTTCGGGAGGTTGGTGGTCCACAGCGCCGCGGCGACGCACCAGAGAAAGCGGAACGGGTCTACGGCGCGCAGGGCGCGGAACGCAGCGGGCAGCGCGGCGAAGGAGGTGGGAGCATCCCAGAGCGCGCGGTGCAGGCACTCGCGCTGATTCGGCACGGGCGCGAGCAGGCAGTGACGCAGGAGCGGAGTAAGCGCCCCCTGAGCGACGCTCAGAGTCGCCGGGTGCTGCTCCAGCGTCCGCACCAGCAGCGCTGCCGCGGCCCGCTCCTCCTCCGGTAGTTTGCTTAACCAGTCCGGCTGCATCGTGGTGTCTTTTCCCCTATTTGGGTGTCGCGTAGCGCACCTTCAGTCGGCACAGACAGTTTATTTTCCCGGGTTAGCCGGGGGCCGCGTGCAGGGTGACGGCGGTCTTCGCGGGGAGCGCGAGGCGGACGGTGCGCGGGCCGCTCCCAGGGGCGAAGGGGTGGGACTTCGGGCGGCTGCCCGGCCGGGCAAGCGTCGCCCGGTCCGGTCGGACGCCCGCCGGGAGGCGCACCGTCGCGGTGGTTTCCCGGTCCGCGACCAGGGTAGCGGCAGCGAGAGCGCCGCGCCGCCAGGCAAGGTCTACGGTGACGCCGCCGCGCGCCCGCAGTCCGGTAACGCTGCCCTCGCGCCAGGCGGCTGGCAGGGCGGGGAGCAGCGCAATCTCATAGCCGCCGTCCGCGGTGCGGCGGTGGCTCTGCAGCAGCATCTCCGCCACGCCCGCCGCGGCGCCGAAGTTGCCGTCGATCTGGAACGGCGGGTGCAGGTCGAACAGGTTGTCGGCGGTGGATTTCGCCAGGAGCAGGTTCAGGTGCTCGCGGGCGGCGTTCCCGTCGCCCAGGCGCGCGAAGAAGTTGATGAGCCACGCACGGCTCCAGCCGGTGTGCGCGCCGCCGTAGGCGAGGCGCCGCTCCAGGGTCACGCGCACGGCCTTCGCCAGGTCGGGCGTGTCCTCCGGCGTGATCTCGCTGCCGGGGTGCAGTCCGAACAGGTGCGAAACGTGCCGGTGCCCCGGCTCGGGCTCGTCGAAGTCCTCCATCCACTCCATGAGCTGCCCGTGCTTCCCGACGCGGTTCGGGGGCAGGCGGTCGCGCGTCCGGTCCAGCCGCGCGGCGAAGTCGGCGTCCGTTCCCAGAAGGCGCGCGGCCTCGGCGGTGTCGCGGAACAGGCCGCGCAGGATCTGGCAGTCCATCGTCGGAGCCATGCAGACGTTCGCCTGGACGCCCTCTGCTGTCCGGAAGGCGTTCTCCGGCGAGTTGCTTGGCGCGGTTACCAGATACTTCGTGACCGGGTCTTCCGTCAGGAAGTCGAGGAAGAACTGCGCGGCGCCCTTCATCACGGGGTAGGCGGCGCGGGCGAGGTAGTCCCGGTCGCCGGTGAACGCGTAGTGCTCCCACAGATGCTGGCAGAGCCACGCGGCGGCGGCGGGGAACTGACCCCAGGACGGGTGCTCGCCCGGGGACGTGAAGCCCCAGACGTTCGAGATGGTGTGGACCACCCACCCGCCGCAGCCGTAGTGGACCTTTGCAGTCTTCGCCCCCGGCTCGGTGAGCGAGGCGATGAAGCGCAGGAACGGCTCGTGGCACTCCGCGAGGTTCGCGGGGCCGGCGGGCCAGTAGTTCATCTGGTCGTTGATGTTGTGGTGGTAGTCGCCGTTCCACGGGGTCTGGAGGCTTTCGGCCCAGATGCCCTGGAGGTTGGCGGGCAGCGCCGACTCCCGTCGTGACGACGCGATGAGCAGATACCGGCCGTACTGGAACGCCAGCGCGGCGAGGTCCGGGTCGTCCTTCGGGTCTTCGGCGCGCAGCGCCTTCAGGCGGGCGTCCGTGGGCCGGTCGGCGGGGGCGCTGCCGAGGTCGAGGCGGACGCGCCGGTAGAGCGCGAAGTGGTCCCGCCAGTGCGCGTCGTACAGCCGGTCGAACCGGGTGCGCGCCGCCCGGTCGATGCGCTTCCGGACAATCGCCTCCGGGTCAGCCTCCCGGTAGGTGGTGGCTGCGGCGACGAGCAGCGTCACCGTGTCCGCCCCCGCCACCCGCAGGCCGTCCGGCCCGCTGGAGACCGTGCCCCGGTTCGCCAGGGCGCGCAGGTACACCACCGCGCGCATGCCATTGCCCCCGGAGCCGTTCGGCAGGGTGACGGTCATCGCCAGCGTGTCCGGGCGCACGGCCCGCACCTCCGCCCGCTCCGCGCGCCCCAGGGTCGCGGTGAACGACAGCGCGGCGGGCTTCCCCTGCGCGCTGAGGTGCGCCACGAGCGTTTGGTGGGGGAACGAGCAGAAGTACTGGCGCTCGTAGCGCACGTCGCCAATGCGGTAGCGCACATGCGCCGTGGCAGTGGTCAGGGTCAGGTCGCGGGAGTAGTCCGTTATCGCCACTGCCGCCCCGTCCTCGTGCCCATCGAAGGCGAGGTGCAGGTCACCGAGCGTCTGGTACGAGCCGTAGGGCACATCCTTGCCGTTTCCGTGCCCCGTGCCCTTCCCCCGGCACGCCTGCCGCTCGTAGGTCAGCTTCTGCGCCGCTGCGTAATCGCGGGCGAAGAGCAGGCGGCGTATCTCCGGCAGGGCCTCCCGGGCGTCCGGGTTGTCGGCATCCTGCGGCCCGCCGCTCCACAGCGACTCCTCGTTGAGCTGGACCAGCTCCCGGGCCACGTCCCCGAAGACCATACCGCCCAGGCTGCCGTTGCCGAGGGGCAGGGCGCGCAGCCACGCGGGCGAATTTCCCCCGCGCTGGCCGTCGTTAGGCGTGCCGGGCAGCGTCGCGGGCGCGTCGTAGGTGAGGGCGAAGGGCGGGGGCATGGGCGTGTCGTCCTCCTGGGGAAGGGAGGCTTCCGCGTCGGCGCCAGCCGTCACCGCCAGGGAGGCGGCCAGGGAAACCCCGGCGCGCAGGGCGTCGCGGCGGGTCATGGCTCGGCCCGGACGTCGGCCAGCAGCTCCAGGAGGACGGGCTGGATACGGGCCTGGAGGGCGGCGTTGGCGTAGCCTGCCCAGGACACGGGTGCGCGGATGTCCAGAGGGGCGGAGAGGGGGGCGCCGGTCTCGTCGGTGACGATCACGCCGGCCTCGCGCGCGATCAGCTCCGTGCAGATGTCGTAGGGGTGGCAGACGAGCTTTTTGGGCAGGCCCAGCGCCTCGAAGAACACCGGGCGCAGGTCCGCCAGGAACCGGTCGTGCCCGACCAGGATCTCGTAGAGCTGCCCGCCCGTGCTGATGTACTCGTCGTCGAAGACCAGCGGGTTCTCGCCCTCGTCCGGCGCAACGCGCGCCAGCAGCTTCTCCTCGAAGGCAGCGGTAGCGGCCTTGGCAGGCGGGAAGAACTTGGAGATGCTGGCAAAGCCATGCGACAGGTTGTCCGCGCGCGACGGGCGCAGGGGCAGCCGCTCCACCCCGCCGCTTACCAGGTCGTGCGCCTCGCGATGCGCGCCGCCGCCGGCGGTGGCCCACAACTGGTCGGAGTAGCGGTGGCGCGTGGTCGGAAGCTCGGTCATCACCGCGGCGGCGATGTCCGCCAGGGTCGTCGCCTCGCCGTTATTGGGCGCGATGCCGGAGAGTATCCAGGCGGAGCGCTTGTTGTACATGATGTTGCGCGTCCCGTCGATCGGGTCCACGATCATCAGGAACTGGGCGTCGGCGGCGTCCGCGCCCTCCGGGAACGGCATCCAGCCCGCGCCGTCCACCCCCTCGGCGATCAGCACGAACGGCCCCGCCTCCCGCGCCCACTCGGCGCAGAACGCGAACAGTATCTCCTCGCTGTGGGCGTCGATGCGGTAGATGGTGTCGCCGCCGCGCACATCGGCCACGCCCGCCAGATCCTCCTTGTGGGCCGCTTCTGCGGCCTCGGTCTCCTGCGCACGCAGGTGCTTGAGCAGATCGTCGCGCATGGCCACGTGCAGGGCGCGCATCTTCTCGACGTAGTATTCGGCGGGTTTTGGAAGCATGGGGTGTGGGTTCCGGGGTAGGGATAGGATGGTCAGCAGAGTCGGGTAAAGGTACGCGCCCGCCGGGCGTTCTTCCTGCTACGGCGGCCGACCGGGGCCGATGACGTCACTTCCCCTGGGCGTCGAGCAGGGCGAAGGCGATGTAGGAGTCGCCGCTCTTCGTGCGGGGGCGTCCAGCGCCTTGCCGAAGCGGCCCCCCTCAGCGCCGCCTTCCCGGACTGGGCGGCAGACTTTTGGGGCGTCCACGGGCTGCCGCTTCGGAACAGGGCATTCTCCAGAAGTGCGGTGGGCGGGTCGAAGCCCAGAGGCTCCCGGCGGGCCGCCCATACCGCGCCGCGCCGGATCAGCGCGGCCGCATGGCGGATCGAAGCCTCGTCGTGCCCGAGCAGGGTCTGGAAGACGCGTCCCTTCCCGTAGTCGTAGGCCCAGGCCAGCGGCTCGTCCCGCCCCGTCACCTTCGAGCGCGCGGTGACCAGCGGCGTGATGGGGGCGTCGCCCCCCTGCCGGAAGTACAGTTCGTCCACCGTGTTGAACGGGGCCAGGCCCGCTGTGATTGGGTGTCGGGCGCCTGTGACGCTCACCGAGAAGGGGCCGTACGGGTCGTGCCCGCTGGGGCCGTCGTGCATCCAGGCACGGCGCGCGATGCGGGTCCGGAACTCCTTCCAGTCGGAACTCCGGTTCGGGAGGGTGTAGTTGAACGCGCCGTTGGCGAAGTGGATGAGCGCCAGCCCGCCGCCGCTTGCCAGGTAGCGCGTGAAGTTGGTTTTCGCGGCCTCGCTGAGGCCCGGCCGGTCCCAGTTGTTGTAGTTGAGGACGAGCAGGTCGTAGTCCGCGATCTTGGGCGTTGCCAGGTCTTCGACGTTCTCGGTGACGTCCACCTCCACGCGCGGGTCCTGCTCCAGCGCGAGCAGGAGCGCCCCGGTGGTCTTGCGCCAGTCGTGTTCCGGATGGTGATGGCCGGTTACGATCAGCGCCCGCAGGGGGGGCTCCCATCGGGACGCCACTCCGCCCTCCGGGACCTCCGCCCCTGCGGTCCAGACCACGGCGTTCAGGATCAGCTTGCGGTAATCGGGCAGCGCCCAGTTCTTGTAGAAGTGCCCCCCGGTAAACCCGAAACTGCGGCCGCCGTTTTGGCGCTCCACGGCCCAGGCGACCGGGAAGTCCTGCGTCTCGTTCGGCGGGCGGGTGAGGAGGATCGGCCGGATGCGCGGGTCACCCTCCCGGAACCGGAGGCGGTAGTAGAACTCCTCCTCCAGGGTGAACGGTTTGACCCCGCGGCTGACGGGATGCGCGGGGGCGCCCAGTTGCGTCGGCCCGGTCCAGGTCTGAATGGCAGAGTACCAGCGGTTCGCGGCGGCGCCGGTCTCATAGTCGAAATAGCCGCCCGCCCATTCGGTGATCTGGTCGTGGAAGCGGGCAGGGGCGAAGGTGGACCAGTGGAACAGGACCAGGCCGCACCCGCGCTGCATCTGCTTCTCCAGCACCTGCATCCGGTTCCCGACGAAGAGGGGATGGTTCTGCTCCTTCAGGTCGCTGCCGTCCGAGATGAGGACGATGGTGTCGGCGTCGTCGAGGGTGCGCTCGTTCTCCGGCCAGCCTTTGAAGTGGACTTCCGTGCGGAGAGCCTTACAGTTCGGTGACGTGTCCAGAAGGTGTTTGAGCAGGACGACGTTCTTCTCGTACTCGTGGGTGCCCCGACCGTGCCCGGTGATGGCTCCGGCGATCAGCACGATCTTGCGCGGGCGCGCCTCGGGCTGTATCGCCCGTGCCGGTTCGGGCAGCGCCGCCCAGAGCACCAGGAAGAGGATGGCTCCCAATCCGATCAGCCAGCCGGTTCGCACAGGTCACTCCTTTGTGTTCCGGGAGGCATCCGGGTGGTCGCCCCCTTGGCCCTAAGAGTACGCGCCGCGGGGGCGATGTTCCTGCCACAGGAGGGAGCCCGGCGTACGTGCGTCGTTAGGTGATTTTTTAAACGTCCTCTTGACAAGCGAAGCGCTTCGATGTATCGTTTGCGTATAATCGAAGCGCTTTGATTGGCGGTCTACGATGCCCACCATCTACGATGTGGCGAAGGAAAGCGGCTTCTCACTCGCCACCGTTTCCAATGTTCTAAACGACGGCCCACGCCCGGTGCGCCCGGAGACGCGGCGGCGCATTCTGGAGGTGGTTAACCGGCTCAATTACCACCCCAACGCCGTGGCGCGCGGGTTGGCACGCCAGCGGACGAACATGCTGGGCATCTACTACGGTGTTGTAGACTCCCCCTCCATCGCTATTAATGCCTACTCCGCGGGCGTTCTCCAGGGAGTCCTCACCGCGGCGACTGAGGCGATGTACAACGTCACCCATGTGACGCTGCCCTGGCGGGACGCGGAGGAGTCGCTAGCCCCGTTCCGAGACCGCCGCTCGGACGGCATCCTGGTGGTTGCGCCGCCGACCGATTCTGACCTGATGCCCGCTCTCTGCTCGCTGCGGCTTCCGCTGGTCGCGATCTCCTGGCCGCCCGAACAGGGCAATATCCCCACCGTGGATGTGGACGATGTGGCGGGGGCGAACCTGGTGATGGACCACCTGCTCGGCCTCGGTCACCGGCGCATTGCGCACCTGATGGGGCACTCGAACCTCATCAGCGCTGAGGTGCGGCGCAACGTCTACCAGGAGCGTCTGATCGCCGCGGGCATTGAGCCGCGGCCTGAGTACCTGCTGCCGGGCCTGTACGACACGAAATCAGGGTACGAGAACACGCTCCGCCTGCTGGCGCTGCCAGAGCCGCCGACCGCCATCTTCGCCGGAAACGACGAGATCGCCTTCGGGGTGCTGGAGGCAGCACGCGAGCGGGGGGTCGCCGTGCCGGAGCAACTTTCCGTGATCGGGGTGGACGACCGTCCCCCCGCCGCCTTCACTACGCCGCCGCTAACCACGCTGCGGCAGCCGTTCCAGCGTGTGGGCGAAGAGGCGGCTCGCCTGCTCATCCAGCGCATCGCGGGGGACGCCGTTCCCGCCGTGTTGCACCTGTTCCCGCCCGAACTGGTCGAGCGCGGCTCGACCACCGCGCCGTTCGCCGGTTCCTGAATCACTAAACCAACGAAAAAGGGTTGAGCGTTCCGAAGGAGGAACAAAGAAAATGTCGTCATTGTCCAGTATATATCGCTCCCGCCGGGACACCAGGCCCGAAAGGCGCGCCGCCTTTACCCTCATTGAGCTCCTCGTCGTCATCGCGATAATCGCGATCCTCGCTGCGATCCTCTTCCCGGTCTTCGCCCAGGCACGGGAGAAGGCACGCCAGGCCTCCTGTCTCTCCAACATGAAGCAGATGAGCCTGGGGATCATGCAGTACACCCAGGACTGGGACGAGACCTTCCCGGCAGATATGCACCTGTTCTGGCGGGACTCGTGGCCGGCCACCACGCAGCCGTACGTCAAGAGCTACGATGTGTTCCGTTGCCCCTCGGATGACAATATGGACCCCCTCGCCGGCTGGGAGTGGGCGGGGGCAGGGATCTCCTATGCGGCGAATGCGTACTCCAACGGCTGCACCAATCTCTGGGGCGTTATGGGCGGATGGAGCTCGTGCCTGCAGATGCCGTCGCGCTCCCTGGCGGATATTGGCCGGGTCGCAGACACCATCCTGCTCGCGGAGCGGCACAACGGTGATGTTCTTGCCCACGGCGGCGTCGGAAATCGCGTCAGCTACCAGATCGGCATCACGGGGCAGGGGTGGCTCGGGGTCATCATCCCGACCGACATACCGAACGGCGCCCGCACCACGACCGCAGCGGACTATCCGGTCGGCCCCAACGGCGCGGTGACCGCGCGGCATGCAGATCTGGCCAACTTTGCCTTCTGCGACGGTCACGTCAAGGCGATGAAGCCCGCTGCCACCAACCCGGATCCGACCACTCGCCCCAACGACAACCTGTGGGACGCTCGGCGCCTTTAGCGCAGCGAGGAGCCACCGTCATGATGCGAAAGCAGTCCACGGTCCGCCCGGCTCTTTCCCTTTTCATCGCCGTCGTCAGCATTGCCGCGGGCGTGCTGACGACGGGATGCAGCGGAAAGAGTACGGCGGTTACCGAGGAAGAAAAGAAGAACTGGACGGGGACCACCCCCCCGCCCGGTTTCGAAAAAGAGATGGAAAGGCATAACCGCGAGTGGCGCGAGCGGGACGCCAAGGTACGGGCCAAACTGGGTGAGAGCGCCAAGCCCCCGGAAGGCGTCAGCCTGTAGCCGGGGTGGTCATGAGCAACGGGCGACGCTGGCTGCTTCTTCGCTACGACGTCGAATCCACCGACGCGGGGGCGATGGCAGGGTTTCTGGCGCGGCTGACCGAGGTGCACCGCGCCCACGACCTACCGGTGACGCTATTCTGCACCGGGAGCGCCCTGGAAGCGCGTGAAAACGCCTTCCGGGCGTTCCGGGTGGAGACGGCGGCCGATCCACGCTTCGACGTTGGCGATCACAGCTATTCGCACATCGGGATCGGCTACGAGCGCGGCGCGCCGGTGTCGAAGTTGCGCGCGGATTACGAGCGCTCGTTCGACGCCCACGAGCGCATCCTCCGGGTACGGCCGGACGCCATCAGCATCTGCGGTACGGGCGGGAAGGACGGCGAGCGTCTCACCGGCTTCGACGCCACGCCCAAGGCCCGCGAAGAGTTCGCGATGCTGGTAGAACTCGGCATCCGCCGGGTGAACGCCTTTCTGACCGGGGTGGAAGAGTCGCGAGAGTTCACCGACTACGAGGCGCTCGGCTTCCCGGAGGTCGTGGGCTTCCCCAGTGGCTTCAGCGACACCTCCTGGTTGTGGCGCGCGGACAAGACCGGTGATTTCCTCGCCCCGCTGCGAGCGGAGATCGACCGCCGCGCCGCAGAGAATGCTCCCCTGCCGTTAATCTGTCACGACTGGGTGGCCTGGAACCACGCGCCCGACCGCGCGCTGAGCCATGTAGTGCGCCTCGCGGAATACGCCCGGGAGCGGGGGTACGTTCCGTACACCCACCGAGAAGCGGTCCGCTTGTGGCGCGAGGGAACCAAGGAGTAGGAACACGCAATGAGCAGCACGACAGGAAGGGAGGCGCCGCGGGCGCCCTTCCCTGGCAAGGACGCCACGCTCTCTGAGCAGGAGGCGGACTACCTGTTTGACCTTCTGGGCTACCGCATCCTGCGGGGGGCGCTGACACCGGAGCAACTGAGCGCCATCAACGCCTGGATCGACGCGCAGCCGCCGCGCAAGCCGGGCGAGTGGTTCGGCAATGTGGAGGTGCACAGCTACCAGGGGCACGACGGCACCAACTACCAGAACATCATCGAGGGCGGCCCGGTCTTCGAGGAGCTTATCGACAACCCCGCCTGGATTGACGATGTGCGCCGCTACATCTGCAACGGCACCTGCGGCCTGTCGATCAACGAGGCATTCCTGAACATCCGCGGGCAGAGTGGGTACATCGGCATCCACTCGGGCGGGCACCTGCCCTCGTTCATCGCCTCCACGCGTCACCGCACGGGGCAGTGGATGGTCGGCCAGATCAACATCCTGATGGCGCTCACCGATGTCGGTCCCGGCGATGGCGCCACGGTGATCGTGCCGGGCAGCCACAAGAGCGACATCGTCCACCCGGTTCTGGCGGCGGGCGAGCACCAGGGCTACCGCGACGACTTCGTGGCCTCCGATGCCCTGATGACCGCCGAGGTCCACCTGAAGGCCGGCGACGCCCTGATGTTTACGGACGGTCTGTGCCACGGCTCAGCGGCGCGCACCAACCCGGGCGAGCGGCGCATCCTCATCTACCGCTACTCCCCCAGCTCGATCCTGCCGCGCTTCAACTACCAGCCGTCCCCGGAACTGTTGGAGCGACTGACGCCCGAGCGGCGCCGGATCGTACAGCCCGTGCCGCCCCGCTTCGCGCCGGGGCGTGACCCGCGAGCGGCCTGAGAAGCGCGCAGGAGCGAATAAGATGGCCACAAAACCGCTGCTTCGGGACTTCATCGGGCTGAACACCCACACGGTTCAGTTTCGGCCCGACCTGTACAAGCCCGTCACGCGACTGCTGCGCGACTACCACGGCCTGAACTGGGACGTGGGCGAGGAGACCCCTCAGCCGCCGACCTTCCCCATGAGCCGTAACGGCGTGAACTGGGAGGAGTTGTACGGCAAGTGGGTCCGGGCGGGCTATGAGATCAACGCCAGCATCATGCTGGGGCGGACGCCTCCGGATGCGTGGAAGGACATGCGCCGGGAGGCCTTCGAGTACGGGAAGGCGTTCGCGCGCTTCTTCGGACCGTCAAGCCGCAACCTGGTCGCGGCTGCGGAGATCGGCAATGAGCCGGGGCACTACCCGGACCCGGCCTATCGGGCGATCTTCGAGAGCATGGCGAAGGGATTCCGGGAGGGCGATCCGCGCCTGAAGGTGGTCACCTGTGCCATGTTTGACCGGCCCAGCGGGAAGTACCACAAGGCGCTGAGCTGCGTGAAGGGACTGAACGACCTCTACGACGTGGTAAACCTCCACAGCTACGCCCAGATCGAGCCGTACCCGACCTGGCGGCGCACCTATCCCGAAGACCCGAAGTGTCCGTATGCGGAGGAGATTGGCGGGGTGATCGCCTGGCGGGACGCCAACGCGAAGGGGAAACCCGTCTGGCTCACCGAGTTCGGCTACGACTCCACGACGAAGCCGAACGAGAAGACCGGCGATTTCAAGAACTGGGTGGGCGTCACCGACATTGAGCAGGCCCGCTACATCGTCCGCTCGTTCCTGGTCTTCTCCGCGATGGACCTGGACCGGGCGTACCTGTACTGGTTCAACGACGAGGACAAGCCCTCGGTGCACGCCGCCGCCGGGCTGACCCGCCACTTCCAGCCCAAGCCCTCGTTCCACGCCGTCGCGCACCTTCTGAGTACGCTCGGCCCGTATCGGTTCGCCCGTGTGGTGCGGGCCGAGCGGAACGACGTCTACGTCTACGAGTACCAGCACGGGACCGACCGATCCCGCCGCGTCTGGGTGGCCTGGTCGCCGACCGGGAAGGACCGGAAGGCGTTCGCCCAACTCACCGACGTACCCGGAAAGCCCGAACGGGTGGAGCGGATGCCGCTGTCGGCGGGTGGACCGGAAAAGGTGGGGGTGGAGGCGCCGCGGCCCGGCGTGCTCCGCGTTCCCATCGATGAGTCGCCTGTGTACATCGTCCTGAGGACCGCCTGAAAGGAATCATGACAGTAGCGCCCCCGTCTCCCGTTGGTTTGAAGCACGACTTCCCGTTTGATCCGACCTACGGCTACGATCTCGACGCCCTGCTGCGCGTGCCCGCGCCGGAACCGCCACCGGACTTTGCCGACTTCTGGCGGCAGATGTATGCCGACGCCCGAGCGGTCGCTACCAGGCCGACCCTGGTGCGCCCGGCCCGCGGCTCGAAGGACGTGGAGGCGTGGCACCTGGAGTTTACGACACTCGGCGGACTCCGCCTCAAGGGGTGGCTGACGCGCCCGAAGGGGCGGCCCGTCACGCGCGGCGTGGTCGTGTCGCACGGCTACGGCGGGCGCCTCCGTCCGGACCTTTCGCTGCCGATCGAAGGGGCCGCCGCCATCTTCCCCTGCGCGCGAGGACTGCCACGCAGCCGGGTACGAGGGATTCCCCCGGTAGGCGGGAAGCATGTGCTGCATGGGATCGACTCCCGGGAGACCTACGTCCACGGCGGCTGCGCGGCGGACATCTGGTGCGCGGCCACCGCGCTGACCGAACTGGTGCCGGAGGCGGCTGCGCGGCTGGACTATATCGGCGGCAGCTTCGGGGGCGGGGTCGGCGCGCTGGCGCTGCCGTGGGATGACCGCCTCCGGGCGGCGCACCTGAGCGTGCCGAGCTTCGGCAACCACCCGCTTCGGGTGACGCTGCCCTGTGTCGGCAGCGGCGAGTCGGTGCGCCTGCTGCACCAGAAGCGCCCGGAGGTGCTGGACGTTTTGCGCTACTTCGACGCCGCTACGGCGGCGCAGCACGTGCGCGTCCCCGTCCATGTCGCCGCCGCCCTGTTCGACCCGGCGGTTCCGCCGCCAGGGCAGTTTGCCGTTTTCAATGCCCTGCCCGAGCCCAAGGAGCTGTTCGTCCTGGTGGCGGGCCACTACGATCACCCCGACAGCGCAGCCGAGAATGTCCGCCTGCGGGCCTCGCTGGAGCGGTTCTTTGCCGCTCCACCTCTGGAGAAGACCACGTCATGACACCCCTACGCCCGAAGATCACGCGCCGACGCGTTGCCCTTGGCACGCTCGCCCTCCTGCTCGGCGCCAGCGCCACGGCCTGCTCCGCTGCGGAGCCGCAGCAGGGACAGGCAACGCTGGTGGATGCCGGGGAGCCGTTCGGCAAACTGCCCCTGATCGACGAGATCGATTGCGGCGCGGAGACGCCCGCGGGCGGGCGCCCCTTCGCCGAGTCGGCGCCGGGCGCGAGCCGGGTGGAGACCATTCTGGGCCGGAAATGCCGTGTCCTGCCGAACGAGGGCGACACGAAGTACTTCGCCTATCGCATCGGGCAGGGAAAGGGGCTCAAGCCGGGGCAGGCATACGTGCTGACGGTCGAGTTCCCTGAGGACAAGCCCCGCACGCTGTTCATCGGGAACCGCGGGGCGGAGATGATGCGCGGGGTTTCCACCGGCGCGGCGCTCGGGGATACCCTCTACACCTACACCAACAACAACGCCGAATCACTGCGCATCCCGCTCTCCGGGAAGTACCGCACCTGGAAGATGTTCTTCCATCTGCACGACCGATTCCCCGATCTGTCGCTGCCGCGCGGCGCGGGGCCGCGCCCAATGCTGCCGGAGGACGGTTTCTGGGTGATTATCTCGCAGGCGCAAGCGGCGAGTGACCCGCTCTCCGCCGGGGCGGCGGTGGCGCGCATCCGCCTCTTTGCCGTGCCGGATGAGCGCTCCCTCTATGTCCCACTCCGTCAGCCCCCGGCGGAACTGCCCCGGCGCCGCGTGTTCTGGCGTGAGGAGATGGCGGACGGTGTGGTGAGCAGCCGAAAGCAGGAGGAGCGAGGCGTCACCGACGACGCAGACTGGTTCGAGTACCGCGCGCGGCGGATGAAGTTCCTGGGCGTCAATACGTTCACCACTGACCTGCTGGAGTTCGGTCACAACCAGGGGTGGGACAGCGGGCCGAACAACGACTGGTACAACGCCTCCTCCACCCCGCAGCGCTGGGAGCGGATACTGGAGAGGGTGGCGCGCTACGACCTGCCCGTGCTGCCGTACTACGAGTACGCGGGGAGCGTCGGGCAGAAGGGACTGGGCACCAGCAAGCGCGCCCGCCCGCTCACCCGCGACGACGCCTATACGCACATCACCTGGAGCGAAAAGGCATACGCCGACATCACCGACCCGGATACGCTAACAGACGCCATACGGCTGCTCGACGCCACAATCACGCGTTACAAGGGGCGGGTGCCGTTTGTGGGGGCGTGGTTCCGGGTGCGGCCCAGCCACATCCCCATCAGCTTCGCGGAGGCGACCCTGGCCCGCTTTGCGACCGAGGCGAACTCCGGCAAAGCGGTCACACGGGAGCAACTGAAGGGGGACGAAGCCCTCCTGCAGCGCTACTACGACTGGTGGTTTGGGCGGCGGCGGGACTTCTTCGCGGCGCTGACGCGGCATCTGCGCGAGAAGGTAGACCCCGGGGCTGTGGTCCTCTTCACGCCCGACTCCAGCGAGCCGGGGCGCTCCCTGCCCGGCGGCATGGCCGTGGTCACCGACGACCCAACCACCTGGAAGGAGACGCTCGCCAAGCCGCAGCCCGGCAACCGGAAGGTGAACACGCTCGACCTTGCCGAGGTGGTCCGAAAGGACACCTACCTGGAGGCGGTGCTGGCGCCGACGCCCACCTGGGGCGACTGGGAGTGGCAGCACTCGGTGCCGCAGCCGGACCCGGCGCGGTACAAGGATCTGCCCGGCACGCTGCTGACCCTGCCCATCAACCGCTCCTACACCGTCGCCTCGCCGAAGCCGTTCGACACCTTCCGGGGGGCGGCGGGGCTGGCGGTCGTCCGCCACTACCCGCTGAACGAGACCACGATGCACAAGGCGCTGGGGTACTTCGTGTCGGACGTGGAGCGGGCGGGGCCGTATGCGATGCTCCCCGAGGCCCGCGCGGTGGCGAACGGCGACCCGACCTATCTCGGGTATCTTGCCGCTTCCGCCTTCAACCATGGCTTCCCGGAGTACGCGCGCCCGTTCTTCGCGGCGTTCCTGGCGCTGCCGGCGCTCCCCAGCACCGTCGTGCCGGGTGCCGCATCCGACCCAGAGGTGGTGGTGCGCTCCATTCCGGCGAAGGGGCACGGCACCTACCTCGCGGTGGTGAACACGGGCCTCGCACCGAAGGAGGGGGTTACGATCACCCTGCCCGCGCAGGGAACGGTGACCGACGCCGCGACGGGCAAGCCGCTGCCGGTCTCGGGCGGCAAGGTGCGTCTGACCATGACGCCCTGCTCGCTCCAGGCCCTCCAGATTCGGTAGGATAGGGGACCATGGACACACCGCCCCCGACCCTGCCCAACATCCTGTTCCTGATGAGCGATCAGCACCGCGCTGACATCGTCGGGTACGAGGGAAATACGGTGGTGCGGACCCCAACGCTAGACGCGCTCGCCCAGACCGGGGTCGTGTTCCGCAACGCCTATACGCCCAGCCCTATCTGCGTCCCGGGGCGGCAGTGTCTGATGTCGGGCCAGCTCCCGCGCACTGCGGGGTGTGAGCGCTACGGTGACGACCTGCCCCCGGACTCCATGACGTTTGCGCGCCGCCTGACCCAGGTCGGCTACCGGACGGTCTGCGCGGGGAAACTGCATCACATGGGGGTGGACCAGATGCAGGGCTGGTCGAAGCGTATCGCCCCGGATGCCGAGATCGCCGACCGGTACTTTCCGGGGTTGGACCCGGCGGTGCTAAAGCCGTATACTCCGGAGCCGGGCACGGGCAAGTGGACGAACCAGAAGGAGGTGGAGCGCGCCGGGGTCGGGCGCGGGCCGCACCAGAAGTTCGACCAGCGGGCGGTGGAGGCGACCCTCGACTTCGTGGAGGACTACTTCAGCGACCCGTTCTACGACCGGCCCGGGGGGCACCGGCCGCTGCTGCTCAAGCTCAGCCTGCTGCAGCCGCACTACCCGTTCTTCGCCGAGGAGGAGCGGTTCACCCGCTACCTGAACCGCGTCCCGCTGTACCTGGAGGACGCGGTGGACCACCCCAAACTCGGGAAGACGCAGTACGGCCCGAACGTTCGGGCGAGTGCGCGTGACATCCGGCGCGCCACCGCGGCCTACTACGCTATGGTGGAACTGGTGGACGAGTACCTGGGGCGGGTTCTCCGGGCGCTGGAGCACTGCGGGCAAGACCTGGACGATTGGATCATCGTGTACACGTCCGACCACGGCGAGATGCTGGGTGAGCACGGCCTCTGGGAGAAGACGCAGTTCTACGAGGGCTCGGCCCGGGTGCCGCTCATTGTCCGCTGGCCCCGCCGGTTTGCGCCCCGGGTAGTGACGCGCAACGTCAACCTGTGCGATCTCTTTGCCACTCTGTGTGCGCTGACCGGCACGCCCCTGCCGGACACCGGCGAGACGGTGGGCGGCAGGGGACTGGACAGTCGGAGCCTCCTCCCGCTTCTGGAGCAGGGGGACACCGCCGAGGGCTGGGACGACGAGACGATCTCGCAGTGCGGCGGCACGAACCTTATGATCAAGCGGGGGGCGCTGAAGTACCAGTACTACGGGGAGGACGCCCCGGAGGTACTTTTCGACCTGGAGGCGGACCCGGGCGAGAAGCGGAACGTCCTCGCCGAACCGGCTTATGCGGGGGCGGTCGCGGCGTTTCGCGAGCGGCGGCGGCAACTGGACTTCGGCCCCGACGCCCTCCCCGGCTACCGCAATGCCGGCTACGAGCCCGCCCGGTAGGAGCCCCGCCCGCCTGCTTCTTCCCGCGACGCAGCCCAATAAAGTCTGCTCGGCTCGTTCCTCTGGCCCTGCCCGGCCTGAGGGACGGGCCGTTCGCGCGCGTTACGCCCCCCCGGCGCCGGGTAATAATGTGAGGCTATGCCCGTGAGGGGGCTGGTGCCCCAGGAAGGGAAGGGAGATACACCAGGACCCGGGAATAAAGTGTCGATGAAGTCTGCGCCGTTATCACTTTGCGTCACCGAGGCCGTGGCAAGCGCCGTTGAACGGGCGGGGGACGGCATTCTGGTGTACGACTCGAACGGCATTTGTCGATATGCGAACGCCCGCGCGGAGGCTCTGCTCGCTCTGGAGCCGAGAACAGCCATGGGGCGCCCCCACCGGGAACTCCTTCCGGAAGAGGCAACTACCTGCCCGGGTGTGCCGCATGTCGTCGAATTTCGCCCGGGAGTGTGGCTTGAGGTTCGGCACTCGGAGAGCCTGAAAGAGGGCTTCTCGGCAGTTCTGCTGCGGGACGTCAGCGTCCATATCCGGCTGGAGGAGGCGCTGCGGGAGAGCGAGCGCCGACTGAACGACGCCCAGCACGTCGCTCGCATCGGTTCATGGGAGTACGATGTCGCCAGCAGCCGAATCTCCTGGTCCCCTGTCACCTTTGACATCCTCGGCTGCGACCCGGCCCAGGGAGAACCCGACTACCGGGGCTCCCTCCGCCTGTTCCATCCGGAAGATAGGCACCTGCTGGACCGGCTCGTGAAGCGGACGCTGGCCGAGAACGTTCCCTGCGAGTTTGATCTGCGGACAAACCCGGAACAGGGCGAAGTGCGCTGGATGCACGTGATCGGGCGGGGGCGCCGGGATGAGCGGGGCCGGATAACACACCTGCAGGGCACGGTGCAGGATGTCACCGCGCAGAAGGAGGCCGAGGAGCGCCTCCGGGTCTCCGAGGAGCGCTTCCGTGCGATGTCGGATGCGGCGCCGCTCGGCATCTTCGTGACGGATCCTGACTACGGGTGCCAGTACGTCAACGCCCGCTGGGAGGCTATGGCTGGCATCACGGCGGGTGAGGCCCGGGGGACCGGCTGGAGCGCCAGCGTACACCCGGAAGACCGGGAGCGCGTGACGGCCGAGTGGCAGGCGAACGTGCGCTCGGGGGCACCCTTCGACATGTGCTTTCGCTTCCGGCACCGGGACGGAGCGGTGCGCTGGGCGCACCTGCGCGCCGCGGAGTTCCGCGCGGATGACGGTGCGCGCCTGGGCTACGTCGGGGCGATCGAGGACGTCACGGAGATGCGGCGGATCGAGGGAGAGCGCGCCGACCGGGAGCGCGAACTGCGCGAGACGCTGGACCTGATTCCGCAGATCGCCTGGTACTCTGACCCCAACAGCGTCTTCGGGTACTTCAACAAGCGCTACTTTGAGTACGTGGGGGTCGCCCTGGATACGCCGCTGGCCGAACTCGACGTGGAGGCGACGATTCACCCGGAGGACCTTCCCGCCGTCCTGGTGCTCTGGGACCAGCTTGGCCAGCGGACGGAGCCCTTCGAGTATGAGGCGCGGCTCCGCCGCTTCGATGGTGCGTGGCGCTGGCACCTGTTTCGTGTGGTCCCCATCCTCACGCCGGGCGGCCGGGCGGAGCGCTTCGTGGGCACGGCCACAGATATCGACGCGCGGCGGGAGGCGGAGGAGGCCCGGCGCATCCAGGCGGAGCGCGACCGGCGCACGGCGATTGTCCTCCAGGAGACGGTTCTGCCCGCGATTCCCGAGGAGGTGACGCCGGAACTGCGCGTGCGCGCGTTCCACCTGCCGGTCTCGGATGAGGCGGCCGTGGGGGGCGACTTCTACGATGTGTTCCCGCTCTCCGATACCCGGCATGCGCTGGTGGTCGGCGATGTGATCGGCAAGGGGCTCGCCGCGGCGCTCTCCATCTCGGAGGTGCGCTTCGCGTTGCGCGGGTTCCTGTTCGAGAACGCCCACGCGGAGCCGGCGGACGCTCTGCGGCGGCTGAATCGGTTCCTGTTCCAGTCGCGGTGGATTGGGGCCAGCCCGGGCTCGGAGGCGCTGCCCCGGGGCCGGTTCCCGCGGGGGGCGGGTGAGCGCCTGCGCCTGGTGGCCGTGACGCTCGCTGTGGTAGACCTGGAGAGCGGGCGCGTGTGTATTGCAGCGGCGGGTATGGAGCCGGTGCTGGTGCTGCGCGCGGGCGGCGCTCCCTGCGGCAATGGGAGCCGGGAGGAGCGGGAAGACGCGGCGCGCGTGGAACTGGTGGACGCCAGCGAGATGATTCTGGGGGCGGCGCCGAATCTGGAATATCGGGCGGAAGAGGTGACTCTGGGGCCCGGCGATGTTCTCGCGATCACGACGGATGGGCTCACCGAGGCGCGCACGCCCGGGAGCGCAGAACAGTTCGGGCTGGAGCGGCTGGGGCGCTGCCTGACGCCGGCGGTGACCGGCGCCGGTGGGCTGGAGCAGGCCGGAAACGCGGCCGTGGCGGCAGCGCGGGCTTTTGCGGGCGGCGCGTTTCGCGACGACCTGTGCCTGCTCCTCGCGCAGCGGCAGAAGCTCGCGGAGTCGTGCCCCTGAGCCGGGAGCTTCAGGGGAAAAGCAGGTCGCGCGCCCAGAGCGCGAAGTCCGCCGGGCCGTACAGATACGTCCCGGCGCTGCCTCCGCCTCCGCCTCCGCCT
>CALEKU010000182.1 GCA_937902745.1 uncultured Armatimonadota bacterium | reverse complement strand
AAGCGCAGGCGCAGGCGGTCGAGGGCGACGGCGAGGAGCAGGACCGCGCCGCGGGCGACCTCCTGGTAGTAGCTGGAAACGTTCAGCAGGGTCAGGCCGTTGTTCAGGGTGCCGAGGATGAGCACGCCGAGCAGCGTGCCGCCGATGGTGCCCTTGCCGCCGCTGAGGCTGGTGCCGCCGAGGATGACGGCGGCGATGACGCTTAGCTCAATGCCGCTGGCCGCCGCGGGGGCGCCCGCCCCGAGCTGCGACGCCAGCACCAGGCCGCCGAGCGCGGCGCTGAACCCCGAGATGACGTAGGTGAGCAGGCGCAGGCGCGCGACCGGCAGCCCCGCCAGGCGCGCCGCGCGGGCGTTGCCGCCGATGGCGTAGAACGAGCGCCCGAGGACGGTGGCGCGCATGACCCACGCCGCCAGCGCGAAGAGGGCGGCCATGAGCAGCACCTGGAAGGGCACTCCGAGCACGAACCCGCGGCCCAGGAACTTGAACCCCTCGTGCGAGATGGTCTGCGAAAGGCCGCCGGAGAAGACCAGGGCAAGGCCGCGCGTGATGGAGAGCGTCCCGAGCGTGGTGATGAGCGGGTTGATGCCGATGCGGGTGACCGCGAGGCCGTTCAGTGTCCCGGTAAAGAGGCCGATGCCGAGCGCGGCGGCGACGGCGACCCACAGAGGGACCGAGTGTGATAACTGCGCGACGGCGACCCCGGTGAAGGCGACCACCGAGCCAACCGACAGGTCGATGCCGCCGGAGACGATGACCATGGTCATGGCCACGGCGATGATGCCGATGACTGAGACCGCCACCAGGATGTTCAGGAGGTTGTTGACGCTCAGGAAGTAGGGCGAAAGGAGGCTGAGCGTTACCAGGAGCAGGGCGTAGATGAGGAGGAGCCCCAGCGACTCCTTCCACTCGCCGCCGCGCCGGGCGCGCGGCGGCGGTGGCGCCGCCGCCACCGCCACCGTCCCTGTTGCGGTGGGTTCCGTTGTCGCGTTCGTTGTGCCAGAATCCGTCATAAATAACCCTTGCGGTGCGCCGGTGAAATAGCCCGAACCCGCGTTGCCTGCTACAAGACCTCTTCTCCCGCCGCGGCCGCCAGCAGGGTCTCCTGCGTGGCTTCGGCCCGCGGGATCTCCGCCACGATACGGCCGCGCGCGAAGACCAGCGTGCGGTCGGCCAGCATTTCGATCTCTTCCAGGTCGGAGGAGGCGACCAGCAGCGCCATGCCCTTGGCCCGCAGCTCCTCCAGCACGGCGTAGATGTCCGCCCGCGCGCCCACATCCACGCCCCGCGTCGGCTCCGCCAGCAGCAGCACGCCCGGCCCGGCCTCCAGCCAGCGGCCCAGCACCACCTTCTGCTGGTTGCCCCCGCTGAGGGTGCCGACCGCCTGCCCCGGCCCGCCGGGCGCGCGGACGCCGAGGCGCTCCATCCAGAACGCCGACCGCGCGCGCTCGCGCTCCGGGAGGAGCACGCCGCCGCGCGCCACCGACCGCCAGCGCCCCAGAGTCAGGTTCTCGGCGACGCTCATACCGAGCACCAACCCCTCGGTCTTGCGGTCCTCGGGCACGAATCCGATGCCGGCCCGCGCCGCGTCCGCGGGCGTGCGCAGGCGCACGGGGCGCCCGTCCACGCGGACCTCACCGCTTCCGGCGGGGGACAGGCCGAACAGGGCGCGCAGCACCTCGTTTTGCCCGGCGCCGAGCAGGCCGTAGAGGCCCACGACCTCCCCCGCCCGGAGGGAAAACGAGACGTTTTCGAAGGCGCCGCGGCGCGTCAGCCCCGCCACGTCGAGACGCGCTGGCGCTGCCCCTTCGGAGATGTCGGAGGTGGTGTCCTCCTGACGGCTAGCCGCGGCGTCTCTGCCCGCCGCGATGTCGCGGCCGACCATGAGGCGCACGATCTCGGCCCGGGTGACGTCCGCCATGGCTCGATCCCCCGCGACGGTGCCGTCGCGCAGTACCACGACCCGCTGGGCCACCTCCTCCACCTCGTCCAGCCGGTGCGAGATGTAGACCATGGCGACGCCCCGGGCGCGGAGCATGGCAATGGTCTCGAACAGGCGGCGCACCTCGCGCGCGGTGAGCGCGGCGGTCGGCTCGTCCAACACGAGGATGCGCGCCTCGCCGGAAAGGGCACGGGCGATCTCCACAAGCTGCTGCCGACCCACACTGAGGCTGCCGACGCGCTCGCGCGGGTCGATGTCCGCGCGGAGCGTTGCCAGCACCTCCGCCGCGCGCCGGTGCGCCGCGTCCCAGTCCACGGCGATGGCGCCCAGGAGCGGGCCGGGGCGGCGGGGCAGGCGGCCCAGGAAGACGTTCTCAGCCACGGAAAGGTCCGGCGCGTGGCTCAGCTCCTGGTGGATGATGCGGATGCCGTGCCGTTCGGCGTCGCGTGGGGAGCGGAGGGTGACCGGGCGGCCGTCCAGCAGGATCTCGCCGCCGTCCCGGGCGTAGTCCCCCCCGAGAATCTTCATCAGGGTGGATTTGCCCGCGCCGTTCTCGCCGAGCAGCGCCAGGACCTCGCCCCGGCGGAGGGCGAGGTCCACGCCGTGCAGCACCTCGACGCCGTTGAACGACTTACGGATGCCGCGCATCTCCAGCAGCGGCGTGTCGTTTCCGATGGCGGTCACGCGGCGGCTACTTGGGGTCGTTCGGGTAGTACTCGTCCACGTTCTCCTTAGTCAGGAAGACGTGGTCGGTATAGATCTCCGGCGGTAGCTCCTCGCCCTGCAGCTTCTTCAGGAGCGCCGGGATGATCTTCTCGCCATACTTCTCGGGGAAGGACGCGGTGGAGCCGATCTGCCGGCTGTTGGGCTTGCGGATGGCTTCGCGGCCGCGCTCGCTGGCGTCCACCGCGACCACCGCGATATGGTCCTGGCGTCCCGCGGCCTCGGCGGCGGCGATGGCGCCCTGCGCCGTGTCGTCGTTGATGCAGACCACGGCGATGCGCTTCGCGTTCGGGAGTGTGGTGAGGGTGTCGGCAACAAGCTTGCGGGCCTCCTCCAGCGTGTTCTTGCTATCGAGGTGCTTGACCTTGTCCTCAGGGATCTTGCCCACGATCTTCTCCAGACCGTCACGCTGGCCCTTCAGGCGCGCGGCGGGGATGGGGCCGGACTGGGGCAGCTCCAGCATAATCAGCGCGTCCACCTGGCCGTCCCAGTTCTTCTTAATCCAGTTGCCCAGACCCTCGCCCGCCATCTGGCCCGCTACGGGGTTGTTCACCCCGAAGAAGGTCGCGCCCGGCATGGGGATGTCGATGGCGATCACCGGGATGTTCTTCGCCTCGAACTTCTCCATAATCGCCTTGCCGAACTTCTCGTCGGTCTGGAACTCGATCACGGCGTCCACGCCCTGCGTGATGAAGTTGTCAGCGTTGGCGAGCGCGGTGGCGCCGTCGAGCTTGTTGTCGGCGGTCACCAGGTCCACGTTGCCGGCCTCCTTGGCCGCCTTCTCGATGCCCTCGCGCACCCGCACGGCGAACGGAATGTCCTCGGTCAGGTTGGCGAAGCCGATCTTATAGCGCTTTCCCGCGGCGCCGCCACCGGCCGCGTCCGCGCCGCCGGTGTTCGCTGCGGTGCCGCCCCCGCCGGCCGTGTTACACCCTGCCGTGGCAAGGAGGAGCAGCAGCCCCGCCGATAGCCCGCTCAAGAGAGCGCGCCGCGTATAGCCGCCGGCGCCGCCGCTCGAACCCCGCTTCCGTCCCTCAACGCACAGACGCATCGTCTGGTAGGTCCCCCTGTACTGGCTTTCCCTCAGGTTCGGCGGGCGGGCGGGCCGCTCCTGCATCGCCGCTTCGGCCGGGCGGGCGCTGTAGCGCCCACGCTCCTCCTTATGCCGGAGCCGCGCTGGAGCTGCGGACGATGAGGCGTACCGGCAGCTCGATCTGCCAGCAGTCCGGGGCCGCCGCCCGCTGCGAAAGGCGGCGCAGGAGCACTTCGGCCGCGACGCGCCCGACCTCCTCGAAGGGCTGCGCCACGGTGGTCAGCGCCAGGGCGTCCAGGTAGTCCGGCAGCAGGTTTCCGTAGCCGGTCACAGCGATCTCGCCGGGCACGCGGCGCCCCTCCGCCTGGAGGTAGCCGAAGAGAGTGACCGCGGTGGCGTCGTTCGAGCAGACCACCGCGGTAAGTGGCTCGCCCCCCGGGCCGCCGTCGAGGAAGAGGCGCAGGTATTCGTGGAAGAGCAGTCGGGGAGTACCGTAGAAGAACGCCTGTCGTGCCGGGTCGGGCGCGACGCCCGCCGCCTCCTGGGCCTGGATGTAGCCCAGCCACCGCCGCTGAACCGTCTCCGCGAACGTTTCGTCCGCAAGGTAGCCGATGCGGCGGTGCCCCTGGGCGAGAAGGTGCTCCGTCACCAGCCGTCCGCCCGCGACATCGTCGAAGCCGACATAGTCCGCTTCGAACCCGGGGACGCGGCGGTCCACCAGAACCAGCGGCGCCGCCGCCCGCAGCCGGGTGAGCACCTCCGGCGTGGTCGGAGTGGGGGGCCAGAGCACCACCCCCACGACGTTGTTCTCGCGCAGGTACTCCGGCGATGGCAGGCGAGGCGTCATCTGCCCTGCGAGCGGGGTCGCGTCGAAGCGCTGGAGGGTCAGGGGCGCGGCGGCGAGCGCCCCGCCGAGGCCCCGCAGCAGGCTGTCCATGGCGGTGGAAATGCGGTTCCAGGTGTTCACGACCAGCACCGTACCCGCCGGAAGGTGAGACGGCGCCGGGGAGGGCGGCGCGTCCGGGACGCCCTCCCCGGGGCGGGACGCGAACGAGCCGCGCTTGGGGTGGGTGACGACCCAGCCTTCCGCCTCCAGGAGCGCGAGCGCCTGGCGCACCGTGTTCCGCTGGACGCCGTAGCGCTCCCGCAGGGCGCGCTCGGAGGGCAGACGCCCCGCCGCCTCGGCGAAATCTCCGGCGAGAATCTGCTGGCGCAGCTCCCCGGCTATCTCCTCATAACGGAACACATGCGGCACGACCGCTCCTCTTACCCATATCTGGTATAGCGGGATTATACCAGAGCTATCTGCCCCCACGAAATTTAACTGACAGTTAACATAGAAGCGGGCAAATAGGTGGTATTGTAAGGGGGTAACGGAGTTTGGAGTAGACCAGAAAGATAGTAGTGTGTTTGGTCTAGACCAAAGGTGGCAGGCTGTGCTGCGCTGTCGCCGTGCTCCGCTCGCTCTCTGCGGACGCGCAGGCGTCCGCCCGGAGTCATTCAGGAAAGGGTCACTATGCCTCTTCGCTTTTCCGACGCGGACGCCCGCGTCCGAGCCACCGCCGTCTCGAAGCGCTCCGCCGCCCGCCCCAGGGCCGGGTTCACGCTGATCGAGCTTCTCGTCGTCATTGCCATTATTGCCATTCTCGCCGCTATACTCTTCCCGGTGTTCGCGCAAGCGCGCGACAAGGCCCGGCAAACGGCCTGTCTTTCGAACATGAAGCAGATAGGCCTCGGCTTCATGATGTATGTGCAGGACTTTGATGAGACGTTCCCCGGCTGCCTGCTGTGTGTGCCGACCATCAACGGCGGCAGCACGTCCGACACGCGTATGCCGTTCGACCGGCAGATCTTCCCCTACACGAAGAGCGACGAAATCTTCGCCTGCCCGAGCGACCACGAGGTGCGCGTGCCGCCCACGGACAGCCGCATCCAGTTCTGGGACGGCAGCTACCGCGCCAAGGGCCTCATCCGCTCCTACTCCTATGTTGCCACTATCGACACGGCGCAGGCGAACGGCCGGGATGCCAACACCGGCATGAGCACCTACACGGGCAACGTCGGCATCAACGGGACGCCGCCGACCGCTCGCTCGCTCTCGCAGATCGACGAACCGTCGTCCACCATCGTGGTCGTGGAGAACTGGCCAAAGGATGAGTCGGACTGGGCGAACTCGGCCTACGTGGGCAGCTCGCACGGCTCGGGCTTCGTCGGCTGCGACCTCTGGAAGCTGGCGGGCCGCATCCCCGGAGTTTCGGACCTCACGTCTCCGGACTCCCTGCCCAACTCCTGCTCGGGGAACCGCAACAAGCTGCCTACCGTGGGGCACGCGAGCGGGACCGGGTCGAACTACGTGATGAGCGACGGCTCCGCCAAGTTCCGGACGTACCGGCAGGTGCGCGCGAACGACTTCTACCTCTTCAAGCTGAAGAAGCCGGCGACCACGGTCACCCCGTAGCGCGGCGCTGCGGCTGCCGCTGCCGGCCCTGCGGGAGCGTCTTCAGGATTTCTTCAGGTTGCTCGGGTACACTTCCGGCACAGGAGGAGTAATCCGATGAAGAAAGCTGTACTCTCCGCCGCGGCAGCGGCGGTCGTGGCGCTGTCGGCCGTGGCCGTTTGCGGGGCGCAGGAGCCGGGGCCGCAGCAGGGGCCGGGCGGCGGCTTCCCGGGCGGTCAGGGTGGGCCGCCTCGGGGGTTCCCGGGGGGCGGTGGCGGCGGCGGCGGCAGGCAGGGCGGCTTCCCGGGTGGCCCCGGAGGGGGGCGCATGGGGATGGTGGGCCCACGCGCCGTGACCGCTACGACCATATCGCTGCGCACGCTGGTGACGTACCTCGGCCTGAGCGAGTCGCAGACGGCCAAGATCGCCCTCGCTCGGGAGGAGGCGCAGGAGTCGATGCGGCCGGCGCCGCCGCCGCGCCGGCCGCAGGGCGGCGGCCCGGGGAGAGACGGCGGCAACCCCGGTGGTGGCCCGGGGGGCGGCGGTTTCCCCAACTTCCAGGAGATGCAGGCCCGCCTTGAGGCGGCGGACCGGAAGGCGGAGAGTGCGGTGCGCGCTCTGCTGACGGACGAGCAGCGCACCCGTCTGACGATGCTCCTGAAGGCGGTGCAGACGCTCCAGAACGCGGGTATCTCGCCGCAGGCCGCGCCGGCCCTGAAGCTTACCGATGACCAGCTTTCACGCCTGTCTGCCGGCCGCAAGCCGGAGGACACGCTGGATGAGAAGCAGTTGGAGATCGCGGAGAGCTACCGGATGCCCGGGCCTCCGCCGGGTGTTGGCCCGGGTGGTCCCGGTGGCGGTCGTCGCCGCGGCGGTGGTGGCTTCCCCGGCGGCGGGCCGGGCGGCAGTGGCTTCCCGGGTGGCGGCGATCCTGGTGGCCCGCCCCCGCCGGGCGGGGTGTAGAGGCCGGTTGGTCGCCGTGGTTGTGGTCGCCGCCCCCTGGTTGCCGTGGACTGAAGTCCCGGCTTCGTTGATTCAAGCCCGCCTGCGCGGGCTCCGGTATGCAGGGGCGGCTACGGGCAATCCGTAATATCATCGTCTACGGGAGCCCGCGCAGGCGGGCTTGAATCAACGAAGCCGGGACTTCAGTCCACGGCGGCACACACCCGACGGCGGCAACGCCCACGGCTTTATTCGTCCGCTAACCGCTGCTCTCTACACCGCCACGAACTCCATCCCGAGCAGGCAGGCGAGCTTTTCCAGGGCGGGGCGGCGGTGGCCGACGCCGAGCGCGACGTGGTGCGTCGGGCCCTGTGCGGCCCAGCGGTTCATCCAGTCCGCCACGTCGAAGGGAGCGTCCGGGTGGGGGGTGAAGCGCAGGCGCGAATTGGTGTTGCCGATGTGCAGCACCTCACCGGGGAGCGACCACCCCTCCGCGCACAGCCACTTCAGCCGACCGTCGCGGGTCTGGGTCAGGCCCAGGATGGTCACCGGACCTTGCTTGACGCGTGCCTCCACCGATACGCCCGCGCCGCGCTTGCCGTGGTACAGGCCGAGGCCGCGCAGGATGGGCTTCCCCTCCGCGATCCCCAGGTGGAACGGGCCATCGTGACCCATGAGGAGAAAGTTCTCCTCGAAGTCCATGGCGTACAGCTCCGTGAAACTGCCGCCCGCGCCTAGCGTGTCCATCGCCTTCATGGCCACGCAGTTCTTCAGGTCCCCCTCGCCGCTGCACGGGATGCCGCGCGCGGTAAGCAGCGAGCAGCCGAGGATCAGGCCCGCGCCGAGCCGTTCGTAGGCGTTGCCGCCGACGCCGCGGTGGTAGTAGGCGAGGCCGTGCAGGTCGAAGTCGGCGGCGAGGCGGTCCAGCCCGGCGGCCACGCGGCAGGCCCACTCCATCTCCTCCGGGGCGGGCGCCTTCGCCAGCGGGTCGCCGGGGCTGTCCGCGCTGAGGGTGAAGATCTGCTCCGCTTCGGCGCGCTTCGCCGTAACCTCGGCGTCCGTGACCGCCTCCACGCGCGCCTCCAGGTCGTCCATCTCCAGAACCTCGACGTGCAGGCCGAACGCGCCGGTGTGCTGGGTGAAGTCGCTGTACATGTCCAGCATGCCGGGATAGGTGTGCCCCAGGAACCCGACGCGGGCGCGCTCCAGGGTGCGTTTCACCTTCGCGGCGGCCAGCCAGTCCGCCACCTCCGCCCACGCGCGCACGGCGGCGGGGTGGGAGGCCGTGGCCTCGTTCGCAAGGGCGCCGGGCGTCTGCTCGGGCAGGCCCAGCAGGCCGGTGACGGTGTGGAAGGCGACGCCGCACCGCTCGAAGGCGCAGGCGATCTCGGGGACGCAGCACGCCTGGCAGTTGGCGAGCCACTCCGCGGTGCCCGTGCGGGCGTACGCCAACTGCGCGGTCGGCTGGAGGTTCAGGATGAGCACGGGGCACCCCGCGCGCCGAACGGCGGGCACGACCTGACTGCTGGTACTGTAGGTGGCGACGTAGCAGACGATCAGGTCCGCGCCCTCGCGCGCGAAGCGCTCGCCCGCCGCTGCCGCGCCGGGCTGGTCGTCCACCATGCCCACGTCCACCACTCGGGCGCCCGCGGCCCGCAGCTTTTCGGCGACAAACGCCCCGTAGCCCGCCAGGCGCTCGCGCAGGCCAGGGAACTGCGGCCAGTACGCCGCCAGGCCCGTGCTGAAGAGGCCGATAGTGAAAGCGTCGCCGCCGCTGCTGCCGCTCACGAGGCGGACTCCCCGGGGCGGAAGGTGACCGGTTTTCCGGCCGGCAGTTCGAGCTTCCGGACCGCCTCCCGATAGCGTACCGGGACCGACTGCGCCGCCGCGGCGGTGAGCGTTGCCGATTGGAGCGCGCCGCTCTTCCACGCCAGGTCCACGGTGATGCCGCGCCGCGCCCGCAGCCCGCGCACCGAGCCGTCCGGCCAGGCGGAGGGGAGGGCGGGCAGGAGGTGGATCTCGCCTGCGTGGCTCTGGAGCAGCATCTCGCAAATGCCGCTGGTCGCTCCGAAGTTGCCGTCGATCTGGAACGGCGGGTGCAGGTCGAACAGGTTCGGCGCGGTGCGCGCCGGGGTCAGCAGCCCCTTGAGGAGTTCGTACGCGCGGTCGCCGTCCTCCAGGCGCGCCCAGAGGTTAATCTTCCACGCCAGGCTCCAGCCGGTGGCCATGTCGCCGCGCATCTCCAGCGACTTGCGGGCGGCGGCGAACAGTTCCGGCGTCCCGCGCCGCGTGATCTGCGCGCCCGGGTACAGCGCATACAGGTGCGAGACGTGCCGGTGGTGCGGTTCGGGCGCCCCGCCATCCCAGTCCTCCCGCCACTCCTGGAGCTGCCCGGCCTTGCCCACCTGGTCCGGCGCGAGCCGGGCGCGGGCCGCGGTCACGCGGGCGCGGAACTCCGGGTCCTTGCCCAGAGCCTTCGATGCCGCTGCGCAGGCGTCGAACAGGTCGCGCAGTATCTGGTTGTCCATCGCCGGGCCGGCGCAGACGGAGACCCCGGGGTGATGGGCGTTCTCCGGCGACACGGATGGGCAGGTGACCAGGTACTTTCCGCCTGGCTCCTCCACCAGAGCGTCCAGGAAGAACTCGGCTGCGCCCTTCATCCAGGGGTAGTGTTGCTCCAGGGCTTTCCGGTCCCCCGTGAACTCGTAGTGGTCCCACAGGCTCTTGCATAGCCACGCGCCGCCGGTCGGCCACATCCCCCAGAACGCACCGTCCACCGGGGCGGTGCCGCGCCAGGCGTCGGTGTTGTGGTGGCAGACCCACCCGCCGGCCCCGTAGAGCGTCTTCGCAGTGCGCCGCCCCGCCTCGGAAAGCTCCCCGATCATACGGAAGAGCGGGGCGTAGCACTCCAGGAGGTTCGCGGGGGCGGCGGGCCAGTAGTTCATCTCGGTGTTGATGTTCACCGTGAACTTCGAACCCCAGGGCGGCGAAAGGCTGTCGTTCCAGAGTCCCTGGAGGTTGGCAGGCTGCTTTCCACCGGGGCGCGAGCAGGCGATCAGGAGGTAGCGCCCGTACTGGAAGTGCAGCGCCGCGAGTTGCGGGTCGTCCCCGTTCTGGAACGTTGCCACGCGGGCGTCGGTGGGGCGGCGGGCGGCATCCGTGACCCCGAGGTCCAGCGTCACGCGGCGGAACAGGGGCTGATAGTCCGCCAGGTGCGCCGCGCGCAGGGCGTCGTAGCTCTTCCGCGCGGCGGCCTCCAGCGGCTTCCGGGCACGCGCCGCCGCGTCGCCGCGGACGCTTTTCCAGTCGTCGTAGCTGGTGCCGATGGAGATCAGGAGCGTGACGGCGTTCGCTCCGGTGACGGTCAGGCCGTTTGCATCGGCACGGACAGTGCCGCCCTCCGCGACCGCGCGGCAGAGCGCCTCGAACCGGACGGCTCCTTTGATCTCCGGGCCGCTACCGTCCCCACTGATGCCGGCGAGGCGGAGCGTATCCGGGCCTGCGGCGCTCGCCGCCGCGCCCTTCTGCGGCGAGTCGAAGGTGGCGGTGAACGAAAGGGCGCCCGGTCGGTCCGCGGTGAGCCGGGCGACGATGACCTGGTCGGGGTAGCTGGCGAAGACTTCGCGCGTAAAGCGTATCCCGCCCGCCGTAAACGTCGTTTGGGTAATGGCGGTGTCGAGGTCCAGCAGGCGGCGGTAGTCAGTGGCGGGCTCCGCTTGGTTCTCGAACGCGAGCCTCAGGTTGCCGACGGTCTGGTAGGGGCACTGGCGGACGGGCCGGCTCATGAACTTCGCGTTTATGAGTTCCTGCGCCTGCTGCCACGCGCCGGCGAAGACGAGGCGGCGAATCTCCGGCAGCGCGTCCCGTCCCTCCGGACTGTCGTAGTTGTGCGGGCCACCCGCCCACACCGTATTCTCGTTCAACTGAAGCGTTTCGCGCGGGGCGCCTCCAAAGACCATGGCGCCGAGGCGCCCGTTCCCGATGGGGAGAGCTTCCACCCACTGCGCGGCGGGGCGGTCGTACCACAGGGTCAAAAGGTCGTCCTGTACGGCAGAAGGAGTGGGCATGGCGGGGGCAGTCCTCCGGGGCGAGGGCTCTTGCGGGCGAGCCGCGCGCGCGCTGGCGCCGGCGCCGGCTACTGCCGTGGCCGAAAGTGCCGCCGTTCGGAGGAAATCTCGCCGTGTTGAGGCCATTACCAGGGAATTTCTCAGTCCTGGGGGGCGCTTCCTGCACTATTTAATCAATTCTTCATTTACGGGCGCTATACGGATAGGTGACGATCCGCCGAGATTTCCTGGCCGCGGCGCGACTGTACGCGAACTTTCCCAAACGATTTACGTCTTAACTATTCCGATGACCGTTATTGATTCTCCACGCCTGAACGGGCCCACCGCCACGACCGCCGCCGCGGCCGACGGATTCGAGCGGGTGGACCTGGAAGAGACCAAGCCTACTGAGGAGGCGGTGGCCGCCGTACCCGGTGACCTCGCCCTCAAGCACCAGATTTTGCCGCTCCGCTTCGAGAACGGCGTACTTGTGGTGGCCGTAGGCGCACCGCAGTCGCTGGGTGCGGTGGATGAACTGGGCATCCTGCTCCAGATGCCGACGCGTGCGGTGCTCGCCGCGCCGGGGATTATCCGGGAGAAGATCGAGGAGATCTTCCTGGAGAAGATCCTCGCGGGCCTGCCCGGCTCGTCCGCGGCGGATGAGGCGAACATCGCGGAGATCGACGACTCCACGGATCTGGCCGACCTGCAGAAGATGGCAGGCGAGACCGCCGTGGTGCAGATGGTCAACCTGATCTTCGCTCAGGCGGTGCGCGACGGGGCCTCGGACATCCACATCGAGCCGTACGAGCGGCAGGTGAAGATACGCTACCGCGTGGACGGCATGCTGCGCGATGTCATGACCCCGCCCAAGCGGATGCACGCGGCGGTAATCTCACGCCTGAAGATTCTGGGCGAGATGAACATCGCCGAGCGCCGTCTGCCGCAGGACGGGCGCATCAAGATTGTGATTGCGGGGCGGCCGGTGGACGTGCGCGTGAGCATCGTCCCCACCGTGTTCGGGGAGCGCGCGGTTATGCGTATCCTGGACAAGGGGACGGCCATGCTCGGCCTCGAAGAGCTGGGGATGCGTCCGGATACGCTGGCACGCTACCGCCAGATCATCGGGGTGCCCTACGGCGTCATCCTGGCGACCGGTCCTACCGGTTCGGGCAAGTCCACGAGCCTGTACGCTTCGCTTCAGGAGATCTGGTCGCCGACCACCAACATCCTGACAATTGAGGACCCGGTGGAGTACCAGGTACCGGGCATCAGCCAGATTCAGGTGCGCCCGCAGATTGGTCTGACGTTCGCCAGCGGGCTGCGCTCCATCGTCCGCCAGGACCCGGACGTCATCATGGTCGGTGAGATCCGCGACCATGAGACGGCGGAGATCGCCATCCACGCGGCGCTTACCGGGCACCTTGTGTTCTCGACCCTGCACACCAACGATGCGCCGGGCGCGGTGACCCGCCTTCTGGACATGGGGGTGGAGCCGTATCTGGTGGCGTCCTCGCTGATCGGGGCGGTCGCCCAGCGTCTGGTGCGCCGGGTCTGCCCGGCATGCAGCGAGCCGGACCTGCCGACGCCCGAGGTGCTGGAGGCGCTGGGGCTGTCGCCGGACCAGTGGTCGGCCTCGGACCCGCCGTTCCGGCGCGGGCGCGGCTGCGACAAGTGCCAGCAGAGCGGCTATAAGGGGCGCGTCGGCCTGTACGAGCTGTTTGTGGTGGACGAGACGGTACGGCGCCTGACAGTGGACCGGGCCAGCTCCTCGACGCTGAAGGACCACGCCATAAAGACCTACGGGATGCGCACCCTGCTCGGCGATGGTCGCCTGGCGGTGCTGGACGGCCGGACCACGCCGGAAGAGGTGCTGCGCGTCTGCCAGCGGGAGGCGCTCTAAATGGCGCAGACGATCGCCTTCGCCTATACCGCGCTCGACGCCGCCGGGGCGCGCCGCTCCGGGGTGGTCGAGGCCGAGTCGCGCGAGGCCGCCGTGGCGCAGCTCTCCGCCGAGGGGCGCTACGTCCTGGAGATCCATCCGAAGGGCGCGGCGGCGTCAGCCGCGGCTTCCGGGGCGGCCGGTGGTCGACGGCGGATGCCCTCGCGGCAGGACATCGCTCTATTCACCCGGCGCATGGCGGACATGTCGGCGGCGGGTCTGCCGCTGGACCGCGTGCTTCAGGTGGTCGCGGAGCAGTCCGAAAGCCTGACGCTGAAGGAAGTGGCCGAGGAGGCGCTGAACGATGTGCGCTCCGGTATGCCGGTCAGCCAGGCGCTGGCCCGGCATCCGAAGATGTTCCCCCAGGTCTTCACGCAGACTCTGCGCGCGGGCGAGGCTAGCGGCCAGTTTGCCGAGGTCGCCGGTCGCCTGGCGGACTTTCAGGAGACCGAGGTCACGCGCCGCAGCCAGATCACCAGTGCGCTGGTCTACCCCGGCGTCCTGACCTTCACGGCAATCGGCGTGGTTATCTTCCTGCTGACGTTCGTGGTGCCGCGCCTTTCGGGGGTCTTCAAGGACCTGGGCAACGACCTGCCGATTACCACGAAGATGCTCTTGAGCAGCACGGACTTTGTGACAAAGAACTGGATTCTGGTCGTCGCCTCCCTGGTAGGAGCGGTGGTGGCGGCGCGGCTGTACCTGGCGACCTCCGCCGGGGCATTCGCCCGCGACAAGTTTGTGCTGCAAGCCCCGGTTATCGGTAAGGTGATTGAGAAGGCGACGGTCTCACGGTTTGCCCGTGTGCTTGGCACCCTGGTCTACGGTGGGGTGCCGATTCTGGAGGCTCTGGAGATCGCGGGGCTTTCTGCGGGGAACCGGATGTTCCAGGTGAGCGCGCGGGCGGTGGAGGAGGAGGTGCGCGCCGGACGGCCGATCGCGGATGCGATGCGGGACGCGGGGGCGTTCCCGCCGGTGCTCACGCATATGGTCGCCATCGGCGAGGAGACCGGCGACCTTCCGCGTATGCTGGAGCGTGTGGCTCAGAGCCTCGACTTCGAGGTGGACACCGGCATGCGGCGTCTTATCTCGCTGGTGGAGCCCATTATCGTTCTTTCTATGGGCGGATTCGTCGGATTCGTCGTTCTGTCGGTTATGCTGCCTATCTTCCAGGCGCAGCAAACCATCAAGTAGTCGTCAAACGGTAGTAACGGTGCAAATGAACTCTATGAACGCAAACTCTTTCCTTCCCGGACTCCGCGCGCGGAAGCGGCGAAACGCCGCGTTCACCCTTATCGAGATGCTGGTGGTCGTCCTGATCCTGGCGATCCTGGCGGCGCTGATTGTGCCGCGCGTAGTCAACCGGACCAGCGACGCCAAGCGCGCGAAGGCCTCCAGTGACATTGCGACGCTGAGCAGCCTGCTCCAGCAGTTCCGCATCGACAACGACCGGTTCCCGACTACCGAGGAGGGGCTTACCGCCCTGCGCGTGCAGCCCGCCGACGCCGCAAACTGGCGCGGGCCGTACACCAGCAAGGAGATCCCGGCCGACCCCTGGGGCAACGAGTACATCTATGAGTCGCCCGGGCCGGGCGGCGAGGACTTCCTGATCATCTCCTACGGAGCGGACGGGGCTCCTGGTGGGGAGGGCGATGCCAGTGACCTGGACAGCGCCAATTAAAGCGCGTCGGCGGGCTGGCGCGTCGGCATCGGCAGGCTTTACGCTAATCGAGATGACGGTCGTTATCTCGGTAGTGGCGTTGATGGCGGCGCTGGTGATGCCGAACCTGGTGGCGATGAAGCGCTCGCGTGACCTGCGTGCTCTGGAGGCGTCGCTGGTGCGTCTGCCTGCTGAAGCGCGCACCGAGGCGCGGCGTCTCAACTCGCAGGTGGTCCTGCGGGTGGACGGCGACGCCCTGGTGATGGAGCGGCGCCGGCAGCAGGCGCGCGATGCCCGGGACGGCGACGACGACCCCGAGGAGATCAAGCGCCTGACCCTGGGCGACGGCCTCCGGGTGGATGCCGCGCGCAAGGGGAGCGAGAGCGTGGACCTGGCGTCCTGGTTCTGGATCGTCTACCCGGATGGGTCCGCTGAGCGCGCTCACCTGGATATCCGGGAGGGCGACGCGACCAAGTCGCTGCTCCTGCCCCCGGACGGGGAGGGGCGCTGGGTGAGCAGCGAGGAGCTGGAAGATCTGGGCGAGTACGGCGAGGAGGAGTTCTGGCCGGCGGGCGAGGTGGAGCGCCGTGCGGGCGGGTAGACGCCGCGCGGGTCGCGCGGGCTTCACGCTGGTGGAGATGCTGGTGACCATCGTGCTGGTCAGCCTGGCGCTGGTCGGCATCTTCGGCGGCATGGGCGCGGCATCTCGGACCGAGGCGAAGGCGCGCGACGCGGACCTGCTGCAGCGGCTGGCGTTGCAGAAGATGAACGAGGTCGGCGTGGTTCTGGACCCGCGCACGTCCGAGACCAGCGGGGACTTCGCGGACCAGGGGCACCCGGATGTGGAGTGGACCATAGAGACGGAGTCCACGCAGACGCTGAACGTGGAGCAGGTGACGGTTACGGCCAGGCGCGGCGATGCCGCCCAGGCGCTGACGGGCCTGGTCTATCTGCGCCCGCTCTCCACCGGCGCGCCGTCGGGGGCGGGCGGATGAGCTATCCGGCGCGGCGGCGCGGTGGTGCGGCGGGCGTCACGCTGATCGAGGTCCTGGTGGTGGTGACCCTGATGGCCATCCTGACTATGGCCCTGGGGTACGCGCTGACGTCCGGCCTCGATATCGAGCGTGCCCAGGCGGCGCGCCGGGCGCAGCAGGACCGGACCGTGGCGTTTGAGCAGCGCATCGCGACGCTGCTCCGGGGCGCGAAGATCATCGACGACCCGGACGACCTGACCACCTTCTTCATAGGGGAGCAGGTCGGCGGCGATGGCGAGTTGGGATGCGACCGTTTGACGTTCACTACCGTTGCGCCCACCGTTTCGCTGGCGGCGCAGGTGAGCGAGGACGATTTCGAGGAGCAGCAGGAGGCGCAGGGACCGGTGGGCGGGATCGCGGAGGTGTCGCTGAGCACCACCGCGGTAGGTGACCCGGCCGGACGCACCGGAGTCTTCGAGCGGGTGCAGCGCCCCAGTGACGGCGATCCGACGCAGGGCGGTATGGAGGGGCTGATCAGTACTCGGGTAGAGGTCATCGGCTTTCAGTTCTACGACGGGACAGAGTGGGTCAACACGTGGGACACGGTGACCGGGCCGGAGCGGCGCCTCCCCGCGGCGGTGCGGGTGAGCTACCGGCTGCGGGACGCGGGAGAGAACGACGTCCGCAGCTTTCTGGTGGCCCTCCCGACCAGCGATGTGACCGAGCAGAACCCGGCGGTCGGGGGGCCGCCGTCGCTATGAGGCGTAGGCAGCGGTCGATACGCCTTCGGGCGCGCGGCTTCGTGATGGTGCAGGCGCTCGTGATCGTGGCGCTGCTGCTGGCGCTGCTGGCGGTGGTGGTGAACAACCAGCGGGTGACGCTGGAGGCGTCCCAGGCACAGCTGCGGCAGCGGCGGGCAGAGGTGGCGGCGCGATCGGCGCTGGCGCTGGCGGTGGCGACGCTGGAGACGGCGAACCCGGACCTGGTGACCAAGAACGATGACTGGGCGGTGCTGGGCGACGATGGCAGCCAGGCGTTCGAGGTGGGGGATGCGGCGGGCACGACGTACCGGCTGCAGATCGTGGACGCCGGGGCGTTTGTCAACGTCAATACGGCCACGGAGGATCAGCTGGAGCGGCTGCCGCTGACGCAGGAGCAGATCGACAGTCTGCTGGACTGGCGCGAGCCGTCGCTGCAGCCGCGCGCCTTGGGGGCCAAGGATGACTACTATAACGGGATGCCGCAGCCGTACAATGCGCGGCTGGGGCGTCTGACCACGCTAAGCGAGCTGCTGCTCGTGAAGGGGTGGACCGGACGCACGCTGTATAGCCCGCCCTCGGAGGACGGCATTGTCACCACCGCGCGCATGCCGGAGGGACTGGACGGCAATCCGCTGCCGCTGGCGAGCCTCCTGACCGTCGAGAGCGGAATGCCGAACTCCCGCGCGGACGGGACCGGCGGCCGGACCAACCTGTCGCAGGGGCAGTTGAACGTGGACGCGCTGACGCAGTTGGGTATCGCGCCGGCGGTGGCGGAGGCGATTGTGCAGCGTGCGCCCTATACGACGTGGCGCGACCTGCTGTCGGTCCCGGGGCTGACGACCGATGCGGTCCGGATACTGCTCGATTCCGCCACCGTCACGGCGGGAAATAGAATGGAAGGGAAGATCAACCTGAACACCGCGCCGGAGGCCGTGCTGGAGACCGTGCTTGGCCTGGCGCCGGATGTGGCGAGCGCCCTCGCCGCGCGGCAGGACACGGGGCTGCTGAGCCTGGGTGAGATCACGACGGTGCCGGGGCTGACGACTCCGCAGATCGCACTCATCGCGGACTCGGTGGGGGTCGGAAGCGACACCTGGATCGTCCGTGCCTACGGCGAGAGTGGCGGGGTGGGCGTTGCCATTGAGGCGACGGTCGGCCTGCGCGGGGAACAGGCGCGAATCCTGACGTACGAGCGGCTGAACAATCCCGAAATCCCCGGGTGGTGGGACTGGGAGACGGAGCCGACGGACGTACAGGAGGGACCGCCGGCCGCGGCCGGAAGATCGGGCGGCGGGAGATTGAGATTATGAGTCGAGTGATCGCACCGGGTTTGCACATCGAGTGGTCGCCGGGCGCCGTGCGCGCCGTGGACGTGACCACGTCCCACAGCACGGCGGGAGAGTCGCTTGCGGAGGTCAGCTCCGTGCTCTCCGGGCACCGTGCGGCGCTGGTGGGCGTGGGGCGCGGTCACGTCTTCCTGAAGGCTGCCCGGTTCCCGAAGGCCGCACCGGACGACCTGCGCCGCATTCTGACCGTTCAGATTGGGCAACTCTTCCCGCTGCCGCCGGGGGAGCTGGCGTTTGACTTCGTCCAGACCGACGATGTGAATGCGGACGGCTGCCTGACGGTGGTTGCCGCGGTGCGGGCGCAGGATCTGGCGGCCCTGAATGAGGAGTTCCAGAAGGCGGGGCTGCGCCCCGCGCGCGTCCTGCCCGTGGCGCTCGGAGCGGCCGCCGTGGCGGCGGAGGCGGGCGAACAGGATGCGCTGGTGGTGGAGCGGACACCCGCCGGGCTGGCGTTCGATGTGGTGCAGGGTGGCGTGGTGCGGTTTAGCCGTCTGGTTGTCGCCCCGGGCAGCGACCCTCTGTCGGAGGCCCGGCGGACGCTGGCCGCGGCGGGGGCGGGCGAACTGCCCCTGATCGCCGTTAAGGATGTGACGCTGCCGGGGGCGCGGACGGTTGCTCACTCATCGCTGGAGTTGCTGGGCGCGACCGCTCCCCACTTTGCCCTGGAGCGGCAGGAGGATCGGGAGCGCGAAACGAAGCGGCGCGTGGCGGCGCGCACCCGCTTTGCTACCTTGATGATGCTCTCCGCGCTCCTGCTGGCAGGTCTGGTGTGGGTGGAGCGGAGCGAAGCGCGGGCGGCGGTGCGACGCTCAGAGGGTGTTTGGGCGAAGGAGTTGAACAAACTGCGCTCCATCCGTGACACCGAGACCAAGAAGGCGCAGCACGCCGTCGCAATCCAGAGCGCTCTGGACTCCGCGTTCCGGCCCGCGCAGCCGCTGGCGGATGTGACGTCGGTGCTGGGGGACACCCTGCCGGCGAGCATCTGGCTCAGCGGCCTGACCGTGGAGCGGGGGAAGCCGGTGCAGATGCGGGGGACGGCGGTGGATGCGGGGGATGTGGCGCGATTGGTAGACACACTGGGGGCCAGCCCGCGCTTCCGTGATGTGAAGTTGGTCTTCGCGAACAGCGCGCGCGTCGACCAGACGCCGGTGGTGCAGTTCAGCCTGACGGCGACTGCCGTGGGCAATCTGCCCATGCCGGCCCCGGCTAAGAATAAGAAGACGACCCGGCCAGCCTCGCAAGTCGCGAGCGCCAGCAGAAGTACGACGCAGAACGCGGGAGAGCAGCCGTGATAACCTTCAAGACGAAAGAGGATGTGCTTCCCAGCACGCTCATCCTGCTCTCCATCGCAATCCTGATCGGGGCGCTGGTCTTCCTGGTGCTGCCGAAGCCCTCCGCCGCGGGCATCGCGAAGGGGCGCGAGCGCAGCCGCCAGCAGATTCGTGAGGAGATTGAGCGGGCGAAGGAGCGGGAGAAGCAGGCACGCGCCGCCGCGCTCACGCGGCTATGGACCGGCGATGCCGAGACCGTGACGGCGTCGGTGCTGGCGCAGGTCACGCAGCGGGCGAACGAGAGCGCCTTGCAGATGGGGGCGTTCCGGCCGCAGAGGGTGCAGCCGCTGGAAGGGCTGACGGAGTTGCCCTTCAGCGTGCAGGTATCCGGCCCCTACCCCGCAGTACGCAAGTTTCTCACCTCGTTCGACTCGGCGAACAGCCGCCTGGCGCTGCGCTCGGTGCAGATCGCCGCGGCGGATGGCAAGTCCAGCGCCGTGACCGCGACGCTCGGCATCTCCGCCTTCCGCCTGAACGAGGAGGCCGCGCCCGCGGCTGCCGCCGCGCGGCCCGCAGCAGCGGCGGCAGGGTCCGCCGGGGGCGCCGGCAGCACCGGTAGCACCAGCAGTGGTGGTACCGCAACAGGAGTGTCACGTGGCTAAGATCAGTCGTCCCGTTATGTATGTGGTGGCTCTCGGGGTTGTGGCATACGCCGCGGTGCTGCTGACCGAGCCGGAGAAGCCGGCGAAGAAGCCGACGGCGCGCACGACGGCGCGTACCGCCGATGCCACCCCCAAGGGCTTTACCGAAGAAGATTTGAACGCAAAGTTCGAACGCTACGTCAGTAAGGGCAAGGATGCGTTCAAACCGCAGGTCGTCTCCTTGCGGGCACTACAGGCGGACGCCGCCGCGGCGCAGGCGGCGGCTGCCGCTGCGTCTGCCAATGGCGTCTGGGTATTGACCGGCATCACCGCAGTGGACGGTGTGCGCAGCGCGCTGGTGGAGAACGGCGCGACCGGCGACTCCCGGTTCCTGAAGGTGGGCGACCAGTGGGGCGGGATGCGCGTCGCGAGCATCGAGACCAACGCGGTGCTGATGGCTGCGCCCGATGGGCGTATCTCGCGGCTTGGCTTCGTGGAGTCGCTGGATGATGCTCCGGGTGCCAGGGCGCCGGGCGCGCCCGCACCGGGCGCCCTGCCGGGTCGCCTGCCGTCCGGCGTTTCGCCGATGCCGGTGGTGATTGCCCGGCCGACCGATGGTACGGGCGGCGCCGCTTCGCCCGCGGGCGCGGCGACTACCCGGCAGCAACCGCCGCAGGCGGCTCCGGCGCCGGAAGCGGCGCCCGAACCGGAGCGACGGCGCCGGCGGCGGGAACCGGACGCCGGGGCGACCGGCGAAGGGCCCGTCCTTCGGGGGCAGAATCTGGGATTTGAGAGTAACACGGGCGAGGGCAGGGGCACGCGGGAAGAGATCGTGGCCGCCGTAGCCGCCGCCGACGCCGGCCAGCGTGCCGAAGATCGAACAAACGAGGACAGAAAATGAGTATACGACGATTCGCTGCCACTCTGGCTGTGGTCGCCGCGGTGCCGTCCGTCGCGCTTGCCCAGTTCGGGTTTGACGACGACGAGCCGCCGCCGCCACCCTGGGAGCAGTTCTCGCTGAGTTCGAAGACGCGCGTGCAGCTCGACTTCCGCAACGCCAGCGTGGATGCCGTGCTGCGGATGCTGAGCCAGGCCAGCGGGGTCACTATCGTTAAGGACCCGGCGCTTACGGGCGGTATCACCCTGCAGAGTCCGAAGCCGGTTCCCCTGAGCGATGCCTTCGCGATGCTGAACGCCACGCTGGGGCTGAAGAACTTCGAGATCCGCAAGGAAGGCAACTTCCTGATTATCCGCGGGCGGCAGCAGCGCGGCGGCGGCGGCGATGCCGGCCGGATGGACTTCCGCAACTTCCCGCGGGGCGCCGACTTCGGCGGCACGGCCACGGAACTGCGGGTGTTTGCCATCAAGTACGCCAACGCCAGCCAGGTTGCGCGGGTGGTCAACGAGGTGTTTATCAACTCCGGGCAGCAGCCGCCAGCCCCGCCGACGCCGGGCGTCCAGCAGGCGGCCCAGCGCGGTGGCTTCGGCGGCGGTGGTGGCGGCGGGCGCGGCGGCCAGTTCGGCGGCGGCAACCCATTTGGCGGCGGAGGGAACTTCAACTTCGGTAACCGGCGCGGTGGGGGCGGCGGCAGCAACACGTCGGTTGTGCGCGCCTCCGCGGACGACTTCAGCAACTCGGTGATCGTGAACGCGCCGCGCCGCGAACTAGAGCAGGTGGCGCGCCTGATCGAGCAGATCGACAAGCAGACCGAGCAGCCGCAGCAGTCGCGGGTCTTCCGCCTCCAGTACGCCGGCGCGGCGGAGCTGGCAACCGTGGTCCAGAACGTCCTGGTCAGCAACGCCCCGCGCGGGCGCGGCGGGTTCGGGGCGACGACAGGGGCGCAGCAGTTCCAGCGGCCGGGCGGTGGGTTCGCCGCCGCAGCGCAGGCGCTGGGCACCGTAGTGCCAGACGTGCGCACGAACTCCCTTGTGGTGACCACCACCGAAGAGAACCTGGCTGTGGTGGAGAAGGTCATCACGGAGCTGGACAAGGAGATCGCTTTCGAGGAGAGCTCCTTTGTCCTGACGCTGGAGAACGCGCGGGCAGACGAGATTGCCACGCTCCTGAACCAGTCGTTCGGCGGGACCAACCGGGGCGGCGGCATCGGCAACTTCGGCGGCACCCGGGCGGTCGGCGGCGGCAACCGGAATCAGCAGAACCGCAACCAGCAAAACCGGAACCAGCAGAACCGCGGCGGCGGACGCGCGCAGGATGTGCCGGAGACGGACTCGCTGCCCCTGAACCTGGCGGACCCGAACGCAGAGAGCGGCGAACTGGCGACCGAGGTGCGTGTGCGCCAGGGCGGCCCGTTCGCGCAGTTCCCGTTTGGCGGTGGGGGCGGTTTCCGGCCCCAGAACCAGCAGGCCAACCCCACCGGGCTGGATGCGCAGGGACGCGTGGTGAATGTCCGCGACCTCAGTGGGCAGGTCGTGGCGATTCCGGACGTCAACACCAACAGCGTCATCGTGGTCACCTCGCCTGAGAATCGCGCCATCCTGGAGCAGATTCTGAAGCAGCTCGACCGCATCCCCGAGCAGGTCATGATCGAGACGCTGATCGTGGAGGCGAGCCTGGACACCACGAACAAGCTGGGGGTGGAGTGGAGCTTCGGTCCGAACCGGTTCGACCGCAACACCACCGGGGCCGGCGCCAGTTCGTTCGGTCTGCAGAGCGACACGACGCAGCCGCAGGGGCTGCGTTACACGCTGACCGGCCCGCAGTACTCGACGTTCCTGCAGGCGGTCCAGAGCGACAGCCGCTTCGACGTGCTCAGTACGCCGCGCATCTTCACCAGCAACAACTCCACGGCGGAGATCAACATTAGTCAGAGCCTTCCGTACGTTACCAACCAGCGCACGGACAACAACGGCAACCTGATCTTCACCTACGACTTCCTGGACGTGGGTATCGTCCTGACGGTCACGCCGCGCATCACGTCGAACGGCTACGTCACCATGGACGTGACCCAGACGGCGAACGACTTCGTGCGCTACACCGACTTCAACGCCCCGGTGGTCAACCAGCGCGAGGCGCAGACCACGGTCAGCGTGAAGGACGGCGAGACCGTGGTACTGGGCGGTGTCATCCGCAACTCGGTCTCGGCGACCGTGAACAAGGTCCCGATCCTGGGCGACATCCCGATCCTCGGCAACCTGTTCAAGTCCAAGGGGACCACCAAGAACAAGACCGAGCTGTTGGTCTTCCTCACGCCGCGCGTGGTGCGCGACGAGAAGCAGGCGCGCCAGATTCGGGAAGAGACAGAGAAGGAGCTGGAGAAGCGGACGCAGGACCGCCTGAAGGAGTCGCGCCGCCTCGACGCCCCCACCGGTGCGCCGGCCGGGGATCCGGCCACACCTCCCCCGGCCACGGTACCGCCCGCGACCACGCCGCCTCCGACCACGCCGCCCCCGGCGGGCGATCCGTCCGGTCCGGCGCCGCGGAAGGACTGACGCAGGCCGCAGACAGGCAGGCGGGCGTACCCAGAATGGGGTACGCCCGCCTTTTTTTGCGCGGCGTCGTATGCAACTCTCGCCTCTGCTAACGGTACATACGCTTGACATGAAGAACAAGCGGAAGATGGGCAACAGGAGACACATAGGCGGTGGCGGCAACGCCGCCGCGCCGCAGCCGCAGTACGAAGAGG
>CALEKU010000181.1 GCA_937902745.1 uncultured Armatimonadota bacterium | reverse complement strand
CCCGTGTGATACGGGTCCGCCATGTCCAGGCCGCCCACCGGCACCGTGCCGGGCACCAGCGGCCGGCTCACCTGCCGGTCGGAGAAGAAGTCACTCTCCATGTTCGCCTTCGCCTTCGGCTGGCGCCACATATCGACATGGCACCCGGAAAGGACGCAGGCGACCGCCAGGCTCGCCGCCCCAGCCAGGAAGGGCCGGGCGCCGGGCCGCGGGAAACCCGCACCGAATTTCAGCATCATACGTTTCGGCATCTACCGCTCGACCTCCGAGACATCCTCCGCGCCCGCGCGGCGCAGGAACTCCGCCGTCGCCTCCGGGTCGAACTTCGGGTCGGCGGACTCGATGCACAGGAAGAATCTGTCCTGCGAAGCGCGCTCGAAGTTCTTCGCGTTAAAGATCGACTGATACGGCCGGGGCAGCCCGTTCAGCGCCAGCATCCCCCCCACCGCGCTCAGCGCGGAAAGCAGGATCGTACACTCGAAGGCGATCGGGATCATCTGCGGCCACGAGAGCAGCGGCTTGCCGCCCACGTTCCACGGGTAATCCAGTACCGCCGTAAAGTACTGCAGGCTCCAGCCCGCGGCGCAGCCCGCCAGCCCGCCCAGGAACACCAGCCACGGCACCTTCGGGTCCTCGAAGCCGATGGCCTCGGCCAGCCCGTGCACCGGGAACGGGGAGTACGCGTCCATCCGCTTGTAGCCGGCCTCGCGGGCGAGACGCGCAGCGTGCATCAGGGCGTCCGCGTCCGAAAACTCCCCCACGATGCCGAAGACCGGGTCCAGCACCTCGCCGCCGTGCGGGCCGTGGCCGTGGCCGCTGTGACCGTGGCCATGGGCGTGCGCGCCGCGGGCGCCGTGGATTCCGCCGTCACCGGCGTGTGCAGATCCTCCAGCCATGGTGCTAGTGCGCCCCCTTCGCGGCCGCCGCCACCCCGGCCGTGGCCGCCGGGTCGCCGGAGGTGGCCTCGCCGTGGAAGTCCTCGTCGCCGCTCTTGGGGTGCGGCTTGTGGGTGTAGCGGTACAGCAGTTCCTTCATTTCGAAGATGTTGATCATGGGCAGGAATTTGATGAACAGGAACAGCAGGAACGTGAACAGTCCCATCGTCCCGATGAACATCGACCAGTCGAACACGGTCGGCGAGTACATGCCCCAGCTCGACGGCAGGTAGTCGCGATGCAGCGAGACCGGGATGATCACGAAGCGCTCCAGCCACATCCCGATGTTCACCGCCATCGACACGGTCATCAGGGTGAACGTGTTGTAGCGCGCCTTCTTGCTCCAGAAGACCTGCGGCATGAAGCCGTTGCAGAACAGCAGAGCGTAGTACGACCAGGCGTACGGCCCGAACAGGCGGTTGTTGACCACCGCGAGTTCGTAGACGTTGCCGCTGTACCAGCCGTAGAACAGTTCCAGAATGTAGCCGTAGAAGACGATCAGGCCGGTCGCCAGCGTGATCTTGGCCATCCAGTCCAGGTGCTTGTCGGTGATGAAGTCCTGCAGCCCGTACAGCTTACGCAGCGGGATACCGAACGTCATAACCATCGCAAACCCGGCGAAAACAGCGCCCGCAACGAAGTAAGGCGGGAAGATGGTGGTGTGCCAGCCCGGCACGATACCTACGGCAAAGTCGAAGGAGACGATGGTGTGCACCGAAAGAACGAGCGGTGCAGACAGGCCCGCGAGGACGTTATACGCCTGCTCGTAGCGGAACCAGTGCTTCGCCGAGCCGGTCCACCCCATCGACGCGATGCCGTAGAGCGCCTTGACCCAGGGGGTCTTCGCCCGGTCGCGCAGGGTCGCCAGGTCCGGAATCAGACCCACGAACCAGAAGATGATCGACACCAGGGCGTAGGTCGAAACGGCGAACACGTCCCACATCAGCGGCGAGCGGAACTGCGGCCACATCCCCAGGATGTTCGGGTACGGGAACATCCAGTAGGCCAGCCACGGGCGCCCGGTGTGGAGCAGCGGGAAGAGGCCGGCGCAGACGACGGCGAAGATCGTCATCGCCTCTGCAAAGCGGTTGATCGAGTTGCGCCAGGACTGACGCAGCAGCAGCAGAATCGCCGAAATCAGCGTTCCCGCGTGGCCGATACCGATCCACCACACGAAGTTAATGATGTCAAAGCCCCACCCGACCGGCTGGTTGTTCCCCCAGATACCGATGCCGTTGAGCACCAGCCAGGTGATCGTCATCAGCAGGACGTTGAGAAGGCCGAACGCGAGCAGCGTAATCAGGATCCACTGGATCGGCGGGCGCGGCGACAGGACGACCCTGCCAATGACCTGGTCAATGGTCGCGTAGGAGTGCCGCCCGTCGATGAAGACCTCCTGCGGGGGACGCGTCGCCCGCGCTTCCGCCGGCACGGGGGCGGGCGGCGGCGCGGCGGCGGCGGTCGCTCCCTTCGGGGAGGTGGATGTCGGTTTGGTCGTGGCCATCGCTCTGATGTTCTTTCCGTTCCTCGCGGCTTCAGCCCGCGTGCGACTCCGCTCCGCCCGCCGCCGCGGGCGTGGTCTGGATGTTCGGGTTCGGGTTCTTGATGCGCGCCAGGAACGTCGTCCGCGGGCGCGTGTTCAGTTCCGCCAGCAGGGCGTAGTCGTGCGGTTCCCGCTTCAGCCGCGACACCTGGCTGTCCGGGTTATTCAGGTCGCCAAAGATGATCGTGCGGGTCGGGCAGGCCTGCTGGCACGCGGTCTGTATCTCACCGTCGCGAATCTCGCGGCCTTCCTTCTTCGCCTCGATGCGCGCCCCGTTGATGCGCTGGACGCAGTAGGTGCACTTCTCCATGACACCGCGCCCGCGGATGGTGACATCCGGGTTCGCGGAGAGCTTGAGCACGGGCAGATCGTAGTTGACCGTGCGCGGCCCGCCCTTGCCCGCGCTCCACTTCAGGAAGTTGAAGCGGCGGACCTTGTACGGGCAGTTGTTGGAGCAGTAGCGGGTGCCGATGCAGCGGTTGTAGATCATCTGGTTCAGCCCTTCGTGGCTGTGGATGGTCGCTGCAACCGGGCAGACCGGCTCGCACGGAGCCTTCTCGCAGTGCATGCAGGGCACCGGCATGAAGTGCGACTCCACCTCTTCGGGATGCTCCAGACCCGCCGGGTCAGCGGCGTCCGCGGAGAAGTAGTGGTCCACGCGCAGCCAGTGCATCTCGCGCCCGCGTCCTACCTGCTCCTTACCTACCGTGGGGATGTTGTTTTCGGCCTGGCACGCCACCACACAGGCATTGCACCCGATGCAGGTGGTCAGGTCGATGCTCATCGCCCAGGCGTTGAAGCCCTTGTAGGAGTAGTTGGGGTACAGCGAGGGCAGATTTTCCTTGTCTGCCTTGCTCTTCTCGACGTAGCTCCACTCCTTGCGGTACCAGTCGGCGGTTATCTCGCCCTGCTCCTCGGCGCCGTGCGCGTTGCCGTGGTCGTCGCTGTGCTCGCTAGCGTGCGCCTCGGCGCCATGCTCCGCGCCGTGCTCGTCGCCGTGGTCCCCGCCTCCGTGGTGACGCTCGGGACCGACCCGGCCGCCCTTCTCGGTAAACTCCTGGTACGACGCGAACCGAACCACGTCACGGTTCTCGTGCTTCTCGATATCCGCGCCGAACATCAGGTGGTTCGCCTGCGTGGTGGCGAGGCGGTACGCTTCGCCGCTGGGCCGAGCGGTAACGCCCGTCACGTAGTTCATGGCGTCCGCCGTGCGCAGCCGGTAGGCGTCGAACCAGCCCTCGTATGCCTCGCCGGGCGCGGTCTGCTGCGTCCCTACCCGCCCCGCGGCGTAGCGGCCGTAGCCAAGCGGCACGCTGATGACGCCGTTCGGGTGGCCCGGGTAGATGATCACCGGCATCTTGAGCGTCCGCTCTCCCACCGTGATCGTGACGACCGCCTTACCGCTGATCTGCGCGGCGTTCTCGGCGTCCGAGTTGCCGTCCGTGGGGAGAACGCCCATCTGCTTCGCCGTCACCGGCGAGATCAGCGCGGCGGCATCCCAGGTCAGGGTCGTGATCGGCTTGGGAAGCTCCTGCAGCCAGGAGTTGTTCGCGTAGCGGCCGTCCCAGATCGTGGCGTCCGGCCGGAAGTTCAGCTCAAACACCTTGTCCTGCGCCGCGGGGGTGGACGGCGCCGGGAGCCCCGCCACCGCGCCCGCCGTGACCGTGAGCGCCTGCGCCGGCAGCGCGCTGCCGGGGATCAGGCCATCATGCAGGACGGTCTTCCACCACATTTCGAAGCTGCCGCCCGCCGGGCCGTTCTGGCGCCAGTAGTCGCGAATGATATCCAGCGCGGGGCGCGGCTGATCCTGAATCTCTGCCAGCAGCTCATGCTCCGTGCGGCCATCGTAAAGCGGCGCGATCAGCGGCTGCACGATCGAGGCCGTGCCGTCGAACGCGCGGGCGTCGCTCCACGACTCCAGCGGGTGCGCGGCCGGCAGGTGCCAGTCGCACAGCAGGCTGGTTTCGTCCTCGTACAGGCCATGGCGCACCTTCAGGCGCACCTTCTTAAGGGCCGCCGCAAAGTCCAGGTCCGCCGGGGCGTTGAAGACCGGGTTGCCGCCCAGGATGAACAGCAGGTCCACCTGCCCGGCGTTCATCGCCTCGGTCAGGCTGCGCAGAGAGTTCAGATGGGAGGCGGAGCTCGCCTCGACCGGCTGCGTGTAGGTCACGGTCCGGCCGACGTTGCCGAGGGCCTCATTGATCGCGTAGGCGTAGGCGTGGACCGCCGGGGAGGCATCGCGCCCCGCGATCACGACGCAGCGGCCGCGATTCGCCTCCAGGTCCGCCGCCATCTGCTCGAACCAGCCGACGGGCGTGGCGTCCGGAGAGTCGCCGGTAACGCGCTGCCACAGCGCCCGCGCCACGACCTCCACCTCGCTCGGCTTCACCGGCCAGCGGTGGTCGGCGGACGCCCCCGTCAGGGTGGTGTTCGACTCGATCACATACAGGCGGTTCATGTCCGCGGCGCTGCCGCCGTTCTGGCGCACCCGGCGCCCGTCGGCGTAGGCGCGGGCGTAGCGGGTGCTGCCGGGCTCGCCGTGCAGGAAGTTGGAGTCGAGCGACACGATGACGCGCGCGCCCTCCAGGCGGTACACGGTGGACACCGGCCGGCCGAACGCGGTGACCGCCCCGGCGTGGGCGTTGTCGTTGTTCACCGGGTCGTAGTGGTGCCAGCGCGCCTCAGGAAACTGCGTCTGGATGTCGCGCAGCTGCGCCGCGAGGGTCGGCGAGGTCACGGTGCCGGTCAGAATGCGCATCCCGGCGCCGCGCCGCGCCCGCTGCTCCCGCAGCACGGGCCGCAGCACGCCCACAAACTGGTCCCACGAGGAGAACTCCCCGCGGTCCGTGAGGCTCTGCGCGCGGTCCGGGTCGTACAGGCTCAGTACGTCCGCCTGCTCGAAGACCTCGGTGGCCCCGAGGCTCGCCGGATGGCGGGGGTTACCCTCCACCTTGATCGGTCGCCCCTCGAAGGAGTTCACCAGCACGCCCACGCCGTAGCCGTTGCGCAGCAGCGTTGTGGCGTAGGCGAGCGAGCGCCCGGTCACCAGGTCTTCAGGCGAGCGCACATACGGAACGGCCTTGCTGTTGGTAATGATGCGGCAGCCAGAGAGCCCGGCCATCGCGAGCGCCGCGCCCCCAAGCGTGAGGAACTGGCGGCGGTCTACGGAGAGCAGCGAGGCGCGGTTCGGGAACTCGTCCTCGACCCACTGCCGAAACTCCTCCGTGCCCGCGATCTCCTCCAGGGAGCGCCAGAGCTGCTTGCCGCGCTTGCCCTGGAGGCGCGCCTTCAGGTGGGAAATGCCGTTATTCTGGGACTGTGCTTCGTTATCAGAGTGCATCGTTTCGATTGTGTCCGGGTCCGGTAGGCGGTTCGGGGCGCGGGTGCGCTATCGGTGGCAGATGTTGCAGTCCGAGAGAGCCTTCTTCTGCACGCGATACTCCTGCGCCAGCTTCTCGCCCGCGGCCAGTTCCTGGCGATTGCGCTTGTACTGCTTGCCCGCGGCCAGCGACGCCTCTTCGGGCGTCAGCTTGTCGCCGCGCTGAATCTTCTGGTACAGCTCCCAGACGAACTCCGGCTTGTTGACGTAGTTCTCCGGGTTGCGGTGGCACTCCAGGCACCAGCGCATCTCAAACGGGTTGCCCTTGTAGGCCATCTGCATCGCCTGAACCGGCCCGTGGCAGTTGTTACAGGAGATGCCGCGCTTGACGTGGATGCTGTGGTTGAAGTACACGAAGTCCGGCACCTGGTTCAGCTTCACCCACTTGAGCGGCACGTTCTTGGTGTAGCTCTCACGCACCGGCTCCAGCAGCGGACTATTGGTCCAGACCTGGGAGTGGCATGACATGCAGGTGTGCGTCGATGGATAGCCCGCGCTCGCCGACTTCTCGACCGACGTGTGGCAGTACCGGCAGTCAATCCCCAGTTCGTTCACGTGGTGCTCGTGGCTGAAGGGAACGGGCTGCTCGTAAGGCACTCCCACCTTGGTTCCGTAGCTGGAGCGGGTAATCTGGGAGGTCCCCACGATCAGGCCGAGGGGGGCAATTGCCCCGATGGCGAGGCTCAGCAACGCGAGGGTGTTGTGACTGGGTCGAAATATCTGTGCCATAGCGAATTCGGTCTACTTTTCCACGAGCGGAATCGCAATCCTTCTTTCGGGTTCTCGCGGGGGCGCGGTCGCTCCCCTCCTCAAACATGCACGCGACGCCGTGCGGGCGGCGGGAGGAGGGCCAGGGGGGCTCCGGGCAAACTCCTACTTTGTACAGTATTTCACGATGTTTGACAAGCAGGCTGGGAACCCGCTCGCCGTAGCCCCCGTATCTACTCTTTCCTCTATTCTACCCGGCTAACCTGCCGTCGCCGCCGGGGCGGCCGGACCCCGTCGCAGCCGGCCCAGCAGCCCTACCAGAACCACCATGGCCACGGCTCCCCCGAGTCCGTAAGCCCAGGCCGAGGCGCTGTCCACCGCCAGCGCCAGGAACAGCAGGAACAGGTACAGCATCGAGTATTTGTACATCGAAAGCGCCTGTGGCCGCTCGGTGCGTACGAAGAGCTGTGCGCTGCGCGCCAAGAGGACCAGGTTCAGCACCAGCGCCGTGGCTACGTAGTACGGACCGACCAGTCCCTGCGCCAGCGGCAGCATCGACACCACCGCCGTCAGCACCGCGTACAGCGCGATCTGCAGCACCGTGGCCCGCTCCCCCATCACCACAGGGAGCATGGGCACTCCGGCGTCTTTGTAGTCATCCTTTATCAGCAGAGCCAGCGCCCAGAAGTGCGCCGGGGTCCACAGGAAGACGATGGCGAACAGGTACCAGGCCAGCGGACTGAGCGAACCGGTTACCGCTGCCCACCCTACGAGGGGCGGGAACGCCCCCGCCGCACCGCCGATCACGATGTTGTGCCAGGTGCGCCGCTTCAGCAGCAGCGTGTAGACCAGCACATAGAAGACCAGCCCTGCCAGCGAGAGCATCGCCGTGAGCAGGTTCGCCGCCGCAAACAGCAGCGCGAACGACCCGCAGGCGAGCGCAAGGCCAAACAGGAGGGCGTGCCGCGAGGGGATACGCTGCGTCACCGTGGGGCGCGTCGCCGTACGCTTCATGCGCCCGTCGATGTCGCGGTCGATCACCATATTAATGGCGTTCGCCGCCCCTGCCGCCATGTAGCCACCCAGCGCCACCGCCAGGAACAATCCCGTGCCCGGCCAGCCACCCGCCGCCATCACAGACGCGGTCAGGGTGGTGAACAGCAGCAGGCTGATGACGCGCGGCTTGGTGAGGGCCACGTAGTCCTTCCACGTCGGCCGGCCGAGTGCCGCCCGCGCCTCCTCGTCGGGCATCCCGAACACCGGGGCGAGCTCTACCTGGGGAACGCTCTTCCCCAGAGCGGCGGCAGCCAGCAGCACCGCGTAGATCCAGACCACATCCGCCACGAGCAGGTGGACCACCTGCATCCATACCGGCGCCTTCAGGAAGACATTCAGCCCTCCGAGCGCGCACTGGAACAGGAACAGGTACCCCACCGCGTAGGCGTAGCGCCGGGTCAGGGGCGACGGGCGCAGGTGCGCCGTAAGCCCCGCGATCAGCAAAAGGTAGAGGCCGACCGAGCCCGCGATGTACGGGTGCAGAATGCGCATCTTCTGGAGGAAGTGCGCCCCCGGCGACAGGCTCTGCGCCACGGCGTCCGCGTGGTCGCGCACGGGGAAGAGGGTATCGCCTAGCGCCGTGACCGCGCCGGATGCGCCGAGCACAATCATGGCGAGGAAGCTGAGCGCCAGGCCAACGCTCACCGCCCCCTGCCCCGCCAGGCGCAGCCGCTCCCGGCCGGATGCCCACCACGCCGAAAGCGTCAGCGCGGTCAGGAGCAGGAAGGTGTTGGTGAGGTGAAGCGCCATCCACACCGCGCGCTCCGGCGAGGCGTTCCCGGCGACCAATCCCTGCACCACCAGGTGCCGCCCGATCCACGCCTCGATCCCCGTGAGCGCCAGCGTGGCGAGCAGCGCACCCTTGATAGGATGGCGGCGGTGGCGGCGGAACAGCCAGATGCCGCCGACGACCAGCGCCAGCACCAGTACACCGTCCACCCCGCTGACCAGGCGGTGCGTCCATTCGATGATCCGCGCGACACTGGGGTCGGTCGGAATGACCTCGCCGTCGCAGAGCGGCCAGTGGCTCCCGCACCCGTCTCCGGAGCGGGTCGCGCGCACCACGGTGCCGACCAGGATCACGAAGAGGTTATAGTAGAGTACGAACCAGGCAAACGCGGCGTAGAGCGGGCTGGGCGGCCGGCCTTCGTCCGTCGTCTCGTCCGTCACTGATTGTTCGCGTGAGGACAACATGGCAAAGGGGGAGACGTGCCAAAGCGTCCCCTCAGGGACGGGTGCACGACACTCGCCCTATGATACATCATTGCCGTGAGGAAGAGAAGCGTTTTCCCGGGGACTTCGTGAAATTATTCACACTTTTCCCGCGGATGGTTATAAGAGAAAGCGGGCATCCTCAAACCGACGATCCGGCGCTCCTGAACGCCGCCGCCGCCAATCGTGCCCTGCACCTCCGCCACCTCGATAACGGCGCGGGATAATGGCCCTACCCCGCGCCCGGCAGCATATCGGCGTCTGCTGGCGCGTCCGTCGCGTCGCTCACATCTGCGACCCGCAGGTACTTGAAGAGCGCCAGCAGCGGCGCGTTTTCGTCGGGCGTCCTCGCCTCCGAAGGGCTCATCCCGTTCTCCTACCATCCCGGCTCAAATGACCGGCACAGGCCGCCGACGTCACGGCGGCGCAGGCCAGCAGCGCCAGCACAGAACCAGATTCGCCCCCAGCCCCAGCCAGACGTACAAGCGGATCAGCCGACGCACGGGCATGCGGACCTCCATGACGCTCAGTCGCGCGGCTGGTGCGGCAGTTCCAGGGCGGCGACCACGGCATCGCCCATCGCGGCCGTGGTGACGGTCTCCTGCCCCGGCGTCGCAATGTCCGCGGTGCGCAGGCCGCCTTCGAGGACGCGGGCGACCGCTCCCTCGATGGCGAGAGCGGCCTCGTCGTGGCCGAGCGAGTGGCGCAGGAGCATCGCCGCGGAGAGGATGGTCGCGAGCGGATTGGCGATCCCCTTCCCCGCGATATCCGGCGCGGAGCCGTGGCAGGGCTCGTACAGCCCGAACTTCCCGCCCGCCGTTTCCCGCGCGCCGAGTGATGCGGACGGCAGCATGCCGAGCGAGCCGGTGAGCATGGACGCCTCATCGGAGAGAATGTCGCCGAACAGGTTCTCGGTCAGGATGACGTCGAACTGCCGCGGGTTACGCACAAGCTGCATGGCGCAGTTGTCCACCAGCATGTCCGTAACCTCGACATCCGGGTACTCCTTCGCCACCTCATGGACGACCGTGCGCCAGAGACGGGAGGTTTCCAGCACGTTCGCCTTGTCCACGGAGCAGACGCGCTTCTGGCGGGTGCGCGCTGCCGCGAAGGCGACCCGCGCGATGCGCTCAATCTCGGCCCGGGAGTAGACGCAGGTGTCCAGCGCCTTTTCGCCGTCATTGGACTTCGGCTGGCCGAAGTAGAGGCCGCCGGTCAGCTCACGCACCACAAGAACATCCAGCCCGCCCTCCACGATGTCGGGGCGCAGCGGGGACGCGGCGGCGAGCGCTGGGTGCAGGATGGCAGGCCGGAGGTTGGCGAACAGGCCAAGATGCTTGCGCAGGGGCAGCAGCGCGCCGCGCTCGGGCCGCAGGTCCGGGTCGGGGATGGCGTCGTACTTCGGCCCTCCGACCGCGCCCAGCAGGATGGCTTCGCTGGCGCGGCACGCCTCCAGGGTCGCGGGCGGCAGCGGATGGCCGGTGGCGTCGTACGCCGCCCCGCCGATCAGCGCGTCGGTCAGCGTCAGGTCCAGATCGAAGCGCTCATCCGCAGCGTGCAGGACCTTGACCGCTTCCGCGACGATCTCGGGGCCGATTCCGTCCCCGGCGAGAATGGTAATGGCAGGCATATCTTCCTAATTAGACCCTTCTTCGTAACTTCCGCTACCGTTCTACTGCCTGTCCGGCCCGGTGTCCAGACCTTGCGCGGCAGTGGCGTGCCATAATAGGGCGTGGAGAGCCCCATCCAGGAGTTGATCGCCGTGATGGAAGCGGCCCGCGAGTACCTGACGGTGCCGGACGCCAACTTTGACTGGTCCTCCTGGGCCGACCAGGAGTCCGCGCTGGAGGAGGTGGACGCGATTCTCGCGCGCCTGCGGGAAAACCATATCCCTCCGGGCATAAGTGTCCTCTTTCTGCCGACCGGCCCGCTCCAGGAGGTGAGCCTCAGCAGCGGCTGGGGGAACGAATTCATCGCCCTCGCCGCCCGCTTCGACGCTGCCCTGGCCCGGGCGCGAGAGTCGCGGGCGCTACAGCGGTAAGGACGCCGCCCTTACCGCTCCTGCCGCTGCCAGGCCACGATGTCGCGGTAGCGCATCGTGCCGCCGAACAGGTCCAGCGCACTCCCGATGGTGAGGTCCACCCGCCCGCCACCCGCTGCCTGCACCCGCTCCACGTCGTCCCACCCCGCCACCCCGCCCGCGTAGGTCACGGGGCGCGGCGACCACGCCGCCAGACGCTCCACCAGGGCCACATCCGCGCCGGCCTTCCGCCCCTCCACATCTACAGCGTGCACCAGAAACTCGTCGCAGAATTGGCCCAGTCGCTCCAGCGTCTCGCGGTCCACGCGCAGGGTCGTGAACTGCCGCCACCGGTCGGTCATCACGACGTATTCGCCGTCGCGCAGGCGGCAGCTCAGGTCCAGCACCAGACGCTGCCGGCCCACGGCACGCACCAGTTCGTCCAGGCGCCCCTGGTCGAGCTTGCCCTCGCGGAAGACGTACGACGTGACGACTACGTGGCTCGCCCCGGCGTCCAGGTAACGGCCGGCGTTTTCCGGGGTGATGCCGCCGCCCATGTGCATGCCGCCGGGGAAGGCGGAGAGCGCGGCCAGGGCCGCCTGTTCGTTCCCCGGTCCCAGGGAGATGATGTGCCCCCCGGTCAGGCCGTCGGCGCGGTAGCGGCGGGCGTAAACGGCGGCGGGGCGCTCCGAGGTGAAGTTGGTCACTACGTTCGCGCCCGCCTCCCCCTCCCCCAGCGTGCCACCCACGATCTGCACCACGCGGCCGTTCCGGAGATCGATGCAGGGCCGCAGCCTCAGGCGCGTCGGCGTGGCAGAGTGGGTCAGGTCGGGTAACGGACGGGACGGGGAATCGTGCATACCCCTATTCTACCGGCCGCCGCGGCGCGAGGCCGCCCGGTTCCCCGAACGGACCCCGCTGTGGGGTCCGTTCGGGCGGGCAGACTACCGGAAGAGGGCGAAGCCGCCGGCGGGGACGGTGACGCAGACGGCGCTGCCGTAGCGCTCCTCGGGGCCGCCGCTGGTCTCGGAGCCGACCTGCTCCGGGTCGGTGGAGTAGACGCAGGTCAAGGGGCCGCTCCCGGGCGGGTGGCGGTCCGCGTCTACGTTCACCCAGACCGCCTGCTCGTTCTCCGTGTCCGTGTTCAGCACGCACACGAACTCGTCCACGTCCAGCATCCGGGTCCAGGCGATAATCCCCCGGTAGGGGTCGCCCACCACCTCGGGGCAGTAGAACCGCTCCCCATCCTGCGAGATCTCGCGCAGATACTGCCGTCCCCGCCGCAGCGCCGGGTTCTCCGCACGCAGTTTCAGCAGCTTCGCGAGTTCGACGTAGAGCGGCGTCCCCTCGTTGAAGAAGTGCTTCCCCTTGCTGCCGAACGCCCCGAACTCTCCCCCGAACATCGCCTCGCGGAGGTAGCGGTTGCCGCCGTTCTGGTCGAACGCGTGCCCATTGAACCCCTGCTCGGTCCCGTAGTAGACGCAGGGTATCCCCAGGGTGAGCGTGTTGAGCGCCAGCGCCCGGAGCACCGCGCGCCGCGCCTGGTCGCCGTCGTCCCCGAACTCCGAGGCGAAGCGCCCCTTGACCTCGCGCCCCACCTGGTCGTGGTCGTCGAAGAAGGTCACCACGTGCTGCTTCCACCACGTCGGGTCATCGCCTTCGTCGCCCTCCCGGGTATTGCGAAACATGCGGAAGTAGTCTTCGGCGCCCCGACGCCCCATCACCACGTCCCGAATCAGTTCAGGGATCTCGTCCAGTCCGAGCGCCGCATCCAGCGTGGTCCGCCGGAGCGTGTCCACCGCGCCGCCGCGCCCGCCCGCGATCTCGCCGATCATGTAGAAGTTCTGCTTGCCCAGCTCCCGGGCGAACGCCTTCACCTTCCCGGCGAAGTAGTTCACGGCGCCCACGCCCATGTGCTTCACTGTGTCGAGGCGGTAGCCGTCCAGGTCGGCGTACGCGATCCAGTACTGGTACACGCGCACCAGGGCGTCCAGCGCGGGGGACGGGTGGAAGTCGGTCTCGTCGCCCCACCCCAGGTCGAAGTCCTTCAGCCCGAAGAAGTCGGCGTCCACGTACTCCGGGAAGTTGTCCCAGTCGCACATGTACCCCTTACGGTGGAACGCGCCCGGAGTCTGCAACTCCCGCGGCCATACCGCGCAGTCCGGATACGCGAAGGGGTACTTCTTCAGGTCCAGCGTCTCGAACGGCAGGTTCGGCTGCGCGTAGCCGTCGCGCCAGCCCTTCACCGCGTACTCCTCGCCGTCCCAGCGCGGGTCCATGAACTTCGTGCCGTCCGGGCCGCTCTCCTCGTAGCGGTCGGCGTCGTACTCGAAGACGTCCCCGGCGTGGTTGACGATGATGTCGAGGATGACGCAGATGCCCTGTTTGTGGGCGGCGGCCACGAAGTCGCGCAGGTCCTCGCGCGTGCCGAAGCGCGGGTCCACGCGCAGGAAGTCCTGGGTCCCGTAGCCGTGGTAGTCGTGCTCCGCCCACGGGGGCTGTTTCAGGACGGGGCTCAGCCACACTGCCGTGACGCCCATTCGCTTGAGGTAGCCAAGCTTCGTGGTCAGCCCCTTGAGGTTCCCGCCCACCCAGCGGTCACCGGCCTCGCGCCACGCCTGCGCCGACCGCGCGCTCTTCACCGCGTTGTGGTAGTAGGTGTCGGAGTAGCGCCCGGTGCGCCGCCCCTCGCCGCCCCGAACAATCTTACCGTCATTCCCCACGTAGTTTGTCTCGCTTCCGTCGCTGAAGCGGTCCACGAGGAGGAAGTAGAGCACCAGGTCTTCCCAGGCAACTGGGGAGGGATAGTACTCTCGCTCTTTCGTCAGCGCGTCGAAATCGATATCGTCGAGGGACTGATACGCCTCATCCTTCTGGCTCATGGACTGCAATCCCCTTCTAGGGCGCCTGCTACGGAGGCGCCACAGGGAATCGTACCCAACAGAAAACCCATCCCAGACAGGCGGGCGTCAGGGGGTTCGCTGCTGCTCAGGCCGCGGGCCCGGCGCTATTTGAGTGTCACGACGATCGGCTTGCCGTTCTTGACCAGTTTGGCGGGGACGGTCGTGGTGACGCCGCCCGCGCGGACGGTTATCGTGTAGTCGCCGTAGAAGCCGCGCGTCTTGAACCGGCCGTCCGCGGCCGTCCGGCCCTCGGCACGGGTCCACCACGTCCCCTTCACCAGGTCCAGCCACGCCTTGCCGTTCGGCTTCACGCGCCAGTCCCGGGTGATCAGGGCCGCGTCCGGCAGCCAGTGCCTACCCTCCCAGAAGCCCCACATCAGTATGCTGCTCACGGACGGGTGCGAGAACGCCGCGGTCAGGAAGTCGCGGGTGTAGGCCGCCTGCATCTCCTCGTCCGTGGTGTTGATGTCGAACTCGGTGATAGCGATGGGCAGCCCCAGCTTCGCGAAGCGGTCCAGGCCGGAGAGGACATTTTCGGGCGGGATCACCCCGCTGCCGAAGTGCCCCTGGAACCCGATCCCCCCGATGGGCGCGCCGCTCTTCTTCAAGAACTCCGCCGTCTCGTAGAAGTGGTTCAGGTGCTCGTTGGTCTTCGCTGCGCCATTAAGCGGCGGGTAGTCGTTCAGGTACAGCACCGCGCCCGGGTCGTACTGGCGGGCCAGTTTGAACCAGTGGACCATCGCGTCGCGGCCTAGAATATCCATGAGGTCGTGGTTCGCGAACGGTTCGTTGACCACGTCCCAGTCCACCACCTTCCCCCGCATGTCGGTGACTTCCTGCCGGATGTGGTCGTCGATCCGCTTCGAGAGCGCCGCTTTGTCCTCCTTCAGGCCGGGGAGGTCCATCGGGAGGCGACGCCACGACGGCCACACCAGGGTGTGCCCGCGCACCGTGATGCCCTGCTCGCGCAGCCACGCCACGCCCTTGCGCGCCCGCTCCGGGTTCTCCTCGTACTGCCGCCATTTCAGATCGTTCTCCAGTACGACCTGGTTGAAGTTCTCTTTGATGAACGCGCGGTACTTGTCGGCGTCCGGGCCTTCGCGCAGGAGCATGTCGGCCACGACCGCCGAGCCGAACGGGAAGGCGTGCCGGGTCATCTCCACGCTCACGGTGGCGGAGGGCACGATTTTGCCCGCCCGGTCCCGGACCTCCACCACCAGGTCGCCCTTGCGAATCTTTTCGATGCGCGCCTCGGCCTCCTTGCGCCAGGCAGCGTCGGGCGCCATGCCGAGGTACTCGCTGCGGGTGCGGGGCAGGTCCCTGAGCGTGACCATCTTGCCGAAGTTCAGCAGTTCGAAGCCCGCGACGTCGAACACCTGCTCGCCGTAGCCCATCCGCAGGGCCACCAGCGCCTCGCCCGCCGCGTAGTCCGCGTCCGCCACGAACGGCACGTGGATGCGCTTCCACTCCCGCGGCACCGGGATGTCGAGCGCGGCAGACTTGTTGTGCGGCGGGCCGTTCTTCTCAAAAATAAACTGGGTACGCGCTTCGCCGGTCTCCGCCTGCCCCTTCACGGCGCGGACGTAGAAGCGGGCGAGCAGAACGTCCCCCTTCTTTACGGGCGCAGCAGTGGGCGCGCCGGCCTGGACTTCCCAGGCATTCGCCGGCTTGCGCAGGGTGGTCAGGCGCAGCACCTCCCCCCCCGGAACCTGCCCGGTGGCGGTGTCCGACGCCACCGCCACCTTCTCCAACTTCCCGTCCGCGGCGCCGCTCACGATGCGCAGGGCGTCGGCGCCCACCACGGGCGTCCCGCCGGGCGGGAGCGCCGCTTCGCCGCTGCCCTGCGCCTGCCGCGGGGAGGCGGCACTCACGGGGGCCGCGGGCACCGCGCGGCCGCCCATGGCGAGAACAGTGGCGAAGGACAGGGCCGCGACCGTGCCGAGAGCGGGCGCGGGACGGCGGCGGAAGCGGGGAGTGTGCATATGCCAGTCGGGTCGAAGCATCAATGGTGTTTCCTTGGTGAAGGCGGGCTGCCGTCCGGCTGACCCGCTCCTACCCTATCCTTAGACGCCTCGCGCTGCCAATTCCGTGCCGAGAAAGTTTGCCGCATCCGGGCTTCAGAAGGGCCAAAGCGCCCGCCCCCTCCCCAAAAATGGCGGCAGCGTGTACTATAGGCACGATGAAGACCCTGAAAGAGTGGTGGGCGGGCATCAACGGCGGGGCCGGGCCGTGGCTCGTGATCGGGAAGGGGCCGACCTTCGAGCGGCGGCACGAGTTCGACCTGTCGCCGTACCGCACCGTCGCCCTGAACCATGTCATCCGGGAGGTAACGGCCGATGTCGCCAGTGCGGTGGACATCGACGTGGTGCGCGACTGCGCGGACGCTATCGAGAAGAACGCGAAGTTTCTCCTCGTGCCGCGCTACCCGCATGTCCCCCCCGCCCCGGGCGCCGCGCGGCAGTACGCGCACGCCGGCGAGAAGCGCATTGACGCCTACTTCACCGAGATACCCGTCCTCCAGCGCCTGAGTGATGCGGGACGGCTCGTGGTCTACGATCTGGCATCCCACAAGGGCGCGCCGGAGGCAGAGCCACAGATCCCGTTCGGCGCGTTCAGCGGCGATGTGGTCGTGACGATTCTGGCAATGCTCGGGGCGAAAAAGCTCCGCCTCCTGGGTGTGGACGGCGGGGCGAGCTACGCGCCGACGTTCACCGATCTTGCGGACAAGACCCTGCTCGCGAACGGCCTGACCTCGTTCGATGCCCAGTCGCGCGGCATCGGGCGCGCCATCTGGAAGTACGATCTGGACTGCGGCCCGCTCGTGAGCGAGGTCCCGATGCGCATCTTCATCGGCACCGACGTTTCCCAGCTTCTCGGCGCGCGGGTGCTGGAGTACACGATCAAGCGCTGCTCCTCGATCTCGTCGCAGTTCGACACGATGCTGCACGTCAACGCCCCGATGCCGAAGGACCCGAAGAACCAGCCGCGCACCGAGTTCTCGTTTAACCGCTTCGCCATCCCGAAGCTCGCGGGTTACCAGGGGCGCGCGGTGTACGTGGACGCCGACATGCAGGTCTTCAAGGACTTTCGCGGCCTCTGGGACACCGACTTCGGCGGGGCGAGCCTGCTCCACTGCGCCACCAGCGACCCGAAGCGCCCAAAGCAGTTCGCAGTGATGCTGATGGATTGCGCTCGCCTCGACTGGGACCTGGAGACGATCGTCCGGGGCCTGGACGAGGGCAAGTACGACTACGACGCCCTGATGAAGGAGTTCTGCATCGTGCCGCGAGACCAGGTGCGCGAGGGTCTGTCGCACCACTGGAACTCGCTGGAGGAGTACATCCCCGGCGAGACCTGCCTGATCCACTATACAGACATGCCGACCCAGCCCTGGGTGAGCCGTAAGAACAAGAACGGGGACCTGTGGGTCCAGGCGCTGCGCGACGCCCTGCGCGACGGCTACGTGACTGAGGAGGAGTTAAAGAAGGCGGTAAAGGACGGCTACGCGCGCCCGTCGCTACTTGGACAACTGAAGGTGGGCCGCGACGCCTGGCCGACGTTTAATCGCACCCTCGGCGCCGTCATGGACATCGGGTATAAGCCGCACCGCAAGCTGTTTAAGCGGCTGAAGAGCGGGAAGAAGTAGCCGTCGCGCCGCCGGGTTGTTGCCGGGTTCGTGCCGCCGTGGACTGAAGTCCCGGCTTCTGTGATTCAAGCCCGCCTCCGCGGGCTGCAT
>CALEKU010000180.1 GCA_937902745.1 uncultured Armatimonadota bacterium | reverse complement strand
ATAACATCCCCACTACTTAGACGAGGACTACGGCCTCAGTGTTCCGTACATCCTCCAACGCGCGAAAGGAGGGGGCGAGAGCGCCCGGGTACCACCGAAGTTATAAGCATGACTTGTTATACGCATGACTTAATATTGCCCAGAACGCGGTATACTTTATCCCGGACGTAGCAGACGTTCATCCACCGGATGTTCGTCGGGCGATCTCCCTCGCCGGCTGCGTCCGCGGTGCCTGCCCTCAGGCTTGGTGCCTCCGATCCCTAAGAAAACGGCAGTCTGTTTCGCCACGGCTGCCGCTCACGACAAGAGAGGAGTGCGAATTTGTTCCACAGCAGCAGTGTCCCCCTGGGACTCTTCCCCGTCGTATCCACGACCCCCTCACCCGCCCCCGCCTATGCGATCCGCTTTCCCGAAGGAAAGGATGGCCTCTCCCAGGACGAAGAGTGGTGCGAGGTCTACCTCGACACGGAGTGGCGGCGCATCCGCCTCCATGACTACGGGGCTATCTACAGCATCCCCGGCCTCTACGAACACCTCTTCTATCAGACGTTACGCTGCACGTCCCCCGCTGCGGTCGCGGGGCTCCTTGCGGAGACCCTCGCCCACGAGGGCGAGCCGGCCACGGGGCTGCGCGTGCTCGACCTGGGCGCAGGAAACGGGATGGTTGGCGAGGTGCTGCGAACGCTGGGCGTCGCGCACGTCAGCGGCGTGGACATTGAGCCGGCGGCGGCGCGCGCCTTGGAGCGCGACCGCCCCGGACTGTACGACCGGTACCTGATTACGGACCTGTGCGACCCGCCCGCCCGGGATCTCGACATCCTGCGCGAGTGCCGCTTCAACTGCCTGGCGACCGTGGCCGCGCTTGGCTTTGGCGACATCCCCCCGGAGGCGTTCCGCCGCGCATTCGACCTTATCGAGCCGCAGGGGTGGGTAGCCTTCAATCTGAAGGAGTCGTTCTTCACCCGCTCGGACGACAGCGGCTTCTTCCGCATGATTCGCGCCCTCTGGGACCAGGGCGTCCTTCAGGTACAGGCTTATAAGCGCTACTGCCACCGGCGCGCCATCAGTGGAGAAGAGCTGTACTACGTTGCCATGGTCGCCCGTAAGATGCGGGACATACCGGAAGCGCTCATGCGCCAGATAGGCACAGGGGCATGATCTCCTTCGAGCGGGTCTCGAAGGTCTACCCCGGCGGGGTGACGGCGGTGCGCGACGTCACCCTGACGGTGGAGGAGGGAGAGACCCTGGTGCTCCTGGGCGAATCGGGCTGTGGCAAGACCACCACTCTCAAGATGATCAACCGGCTCATCGACCCGACCTCCGGCACAATCCGGGTCGACGGGCAGGATGTTCTTTCGGTGGACCCCGTGGAGCTGCGGCGGCGCATCGGGTACGCCTTCCAGGGCATCGGCCTGTTCCCCCACCTCACGGTCGGGCGGAACGTGGCCGTGGTCCCGGAGCTGCTCGGCTGGCCGCCCGCGCGAATCGCCCCGCGCGTGGACGAGCTTCTGGAGATGGTACACCTGCCCGCGGCCGATTTCCGCGACCGGTTGCCCGGCGAACTCTCGGGCGGGCAGCGCCAGAGGGTCGGCTTCGCCCGCGCACTGGCGGCCGGCCCGAAGGTCCTCCTGATGGACGAGCCGTTCGGGGCACTCGACCCGATCACCCGCGAGGATGTCCAGAGCGAGTTCCAGCGGCTCCGGCAGGAGATGGGGCTGACCGTCGTAATGGTGACACACGACATGACCGAGGGTCTGCTCCTCGGCGACCGCATCGCCGTGATGCACCAAGGTGGCCTGCTCCAGGTGGGTACGCCCCACGAGATGCTGACCGCACCCGGCGACCCCTACGTCGCCTCGCTGATCGAAACGCCGCGCCGCCAGGCGGAGCGGCTTAGAGAGCTCATCGAAAGCGACGCCGGGGACGCCGCCCGTGCGGCGCCGGGCCCTCCCCCGCTTTCCACCGAGGCCACCCCATGAACCCACGCCTCGCCGAACAACTGCAACGTCTGCCCGACTTCCTGGGCAGCCACATGCTCCTCACCCTGACAGCGCTCGGGGTCGGAATCGCGCTCAGCGTCCCGCTCACGCTGCTCTCCCTGCGCTGGAAGCCGCTACAGGCCGCGCTGCTGGGCACGGCCTCGGTGATCCAGACCATCCCCAGCCTCGCCCTGCTCGCGCTCATGGTGCCGCTGCTCGGGCGCATCGGGTTCGTCCCGGCGGCCATCGCCCTCATCCTGTACAGCCTGCTGCCCATCCTGCGTAACGCCGTAATCGGCATCGAGGGCACTGACCCGAACCTGATGGAGGCCGCGCGCGGGGTCGGCATGACGCCCGCCCAGGCTCTCTGGCGCGTCCAACTGCCGCTGGCGATGCCGGTCATCTTGGCGGGCGTCCGCACGGCGACGGTCTGGGTGGTGGGCACCGCTACCCTCTCCACGCCGGTCGGAGCAACCAGTCTCGGGAACTACATCTTTACCGGCCTACAGACCCAGAATCCGACTGCGGTGCTGGTAGGCTGCGTCGCGGCGGCGGCGCTCGCCCTCCTGCTGGACGGCCTGATCCGCCTCACGGAGGCCGGTGCGGCCCGGCACAGCCGGCCCCTTCTGGTCGCCGCTGGCCTGGGGCTTGCCCTGGTGGTCGGTGGAGCGCTCTGGCCCACCGTGCGCAACACGCTGCGACAGAACCGGAACGCGGCCACGGGACCGCGCGTGGTGGTCGGCGCCAAGTCGTTCACCGAGCAGTACATTCTGGCAGACCTGCTCGGCAGGCGACTCGACCGCGCCGGTTTCGACGTCCAGACGACGCCCGGAATGGGATCTTCTATCCTCTTCGACTCGCTGGCCAACGGCACGGTACAGGTGTACGTGGACTACTCCGGGACGCTCTGGGCCAACGTGCTCAAGCGGAACGAGGCCGCCGCCCCCGCTACGGTCCTGGCACAGACCGCCGACGCCCTGAAAGAGCGCTACGGCATCACGCTGGTGGGGCCACTCGGATTCGAAAACGCCTACGCGCTGGCGATGCGGCGCGATCAGGCGGAGAAGCTCGGCATCGAGACGGTGGGTGATCTGGTGGCGCACGCGGGCCGCCTGACCATCGGCGGCGACTACGAGTTCTTCGGGCGCCCGGAGTGGAAGGCGATGCGTGCGGCCTACGGCTTCACGTTCAAGAATCGGGTCCGCATGGACGCTGCCCTGATGTACCCGGCGATCCGGACGGGCGACGTGGACGTCATCTCGGCCTTCTCCAGCGACGGGCGCATTGCGGCCTACGACCTCAAAGTGCTGAAGGACACGAAGCAGGCTCTGCCGCCGTATGATGCCGTACTGCTCGTTTCCAAGGGCGGGGCGCAGATACCCGGCCTGCTCGACAGCCTGCGCCCGCTTGTCGGCTCGATTCCGGACGACCTCATGCGCAACGCCAACAAGATCGTGGACGTGGACAAGGGGACGGTCACTCAGGCCGCTGCCTACCTCGACGAGAACCTGGTCGAGGGGAATACGCCGGAGGCCGCCGCCCCATAGGGCGGCGGCCTCCGCGCGCAAGTCGCAGCAACTCTCAGGAAACTGCGGCAAGCAGCCAGAACAGGCGCGCGGTGGAGGCATTCGCGATCAGGCTCTTGCGCTCTTCCTTACGGTCGGGCTCGATCCTCCACCGGGTCCAGAACCCGCCGTCGCGGGGGTCGCGCAGGTGCTTCCACGCAAAGTCGGCGTTCGCGATCACCCGGTCCAGCAGATACGGCTCCCGCGTGAGCTCGTACAGTTCCAGGTACGCCTCCGCCAGCAGGTGCGAGAACATGGCGTCATCGCGGAACGCATTCGTCTCCTTGATGACGAACTCCTTTTCAGAGGCCCGCGCCTGTCGCTTCGCCTCCTCCAGGTACGCCTTTTCCTTCGTGGCCTTGTACAGGCCCAGGTTGGCCCGCATCATCAGCGCCGCGTTGTAGGTCCAGACGGTCTTCTCAATCTTGCCGTCCAGCGCAATGTTGTCCCAGAACAGCCCGTCGGGACGCTGGAGCGTGCGGTTCGTCCACTCTACGATGCGTTTGGCCCAGTCGCGATAGTAGCGCTCGTTCCCACGCTCGGCCAGCACAAGCGCGGCCGTGGCGCCGGGGCCGTTGGAGCAGGTGTTCTTGCTCTTGTGGTCCTGCCGCCAGTAGATGCCACCACCCAGTTTGTCGTCCCAGCCGGAGAGCACGTACTTCATCACCTCTTCCGCCCGCTTACGGTAGCGGGCGTCGCCGGTAATGGCGTGCGCCTCGACGAAGGTGATGACCATCCACTCGTTGTCGTCGTAGTACTTGTCGTCGTTATCCGGAGAGGAGAAGTACGCGTCGTAGGCAGGGATGGGAGCGTCCTTGTCCCAGTACGCCTCCATGCCCGCAAAGAACGCCTCCATGAGGGGCTTGTACTTGTTGGGATTGAGGCGGGTGCCGCCAACCAGGGCGGAAAAGGCGACCCCGTTCCCCCACATGAAGTCATAGGGGAGCGCGCCGGGCTTGGGAGGGAATGCAGGGCGGTAACGGCCGACCTTTGGGTCCCAGAGCCGCTCCTGGATGAAGTCCATGGCCGCCTCCGCCCGGGCGCGGTAGGTCTTCGGCTCGAACGTGCGTCTCATAATAACGAAAGGGCTTCTTTCTGCACCCGGCAGCCTCGTTGCGCAGCCGGGAGGGTTCTGCCCTTATTCTGGCACGCTTTGGTACGGGTGTCAAGGAACCACGGCAGGCACCCGGGCGCGTGCCATCGCCCCACCGCTACTGTCCCGGCGCACCAGACGCGCCGGGAGTTCCACATGGACCGGAGCGGAGAGATCCGCACCACCCGCGGCATGACGCGAAAGGAAGACCTCGGCTGCGGCGCTCCCGATCTCCTCAAACGGCTGCGCCAACGTGGTGAGCCCCACACCGCCCGGCAGTTCGGGAATCACGTCGTCAAAGCCGCAGAGCGCCACATCATCCGGCACACGCAGGTTCAGGTCCCGCAGGTGGCGGTAGATGTCCAGCGCCACGAAGTCATTCACGCACACCACCGCCGTCGGGCGCCGTTCCGGTCCCAGACCGAACAGGGTCGCGAAAACCGGAGGCGTTGCGGACAGGGGCGGGTCCGTGGGCAGCGTGAACACGCTCTCGGGGAGCGGCCCGCCCGGGGCTTCGGCCATGGCGCTGCGGTATCCCTCCCAGCGATCCTGAACGGTGTTCACCGCCTCCGCGGTGGTGGCGAACAGGATACGCCGATGCCCACGGTCGATCAGGTGCCGCACCGCCTCCCGAACCGCCCCCTGGTTGTCGACGCCCACGTAATCGGCCTGCACTCCGGGAACCATCCGGTCGATCAGCACCAGCGGCAGAGCGCGGGCTGTTTCGCGAATCAACTCGCGGTTCCGCCGATAGGCGTAAGGGTAGAAGACGACACCCGCGAAGCCCTGCTCGCGGGCGTAGTTCAGATGGGCAGCTTCTCGCTCGGCGTTCTCCTCCTCCGAGCGCACACTGTCCCCGAGGTCCAAGAAGACGCCGTGGAAGCCATCGCGGGCGAGGCGCCGATTCATGCCCCAGAAGATGCGCTGCTGCGCAGTCGCGCCGCGCTCCTCCGGGTCACCATGCCACATCACAAGAGCGACGAGACGCGAGGCGGCCACGCCGGGAACATGCGGGGCCGTGCGCACGGACTCCACGACCGGTCGGAAGCGCGGCTGGCAGCGCACCATACCCTCCTCAGCGAGGCGGGCGATAGCGCGGCGCACGGCGCGGCGCGGAAGGCCAAACTCCGCGGCAAGTTCGCGCTCGGTGGGCAGCCAGGAGCCGGCCGGGTACTGCCCGGAGAGAATGCGTTGACGCAGGCTGCTCAGCAGGTCAGTGGGGGGGGTAGAAGCGTTCGGAGCCACGATTCGCATTGTGGCCCCGAACCGGCCCCGTGTCAAGGGGAGCGGGCATGCCCCTACCCTACTTGCGCTTGGTCTCCAGCGGCAGGAGTTTCTTGAGGCGCGCGATCTCATCGCGCAGTGTGGCGGCGTGCTCGAAGTCCAGGTTACGCGATGCCTGCTTCATCTCCTTCTCCATGTCCGCGATGGCAAGCATAAGCTGGTCCAGGGGCAGCGTCTCCGGCGCCCTGTTGGTGGCAACCTTGTAATAGGCCTTCGACTCGGCGACCTTCTTCGACTCCAGAACGTCGCGCACGGCCTTGATGACCGTCTGCGGCGTGATGTTGTGCTCCTTGTTGTACGCCATCTGCTTTTCGCGGCGGCGGTTGGTCTCGTCGATAGCCCGCTGCATCGAGCCGGTGATATTGTCGGCGTACATGATGACCTGCCCGCCGACGTTACGCGCGGCGCGCCCGATGGTCTGTATCAGGCTGGTCTCGGAGCGCAGGAAGCCCTCCTTGTCGGCGTCCAGGATCGCCACCAGCGACACCTCCGGCAGGTCCAGTCCTTCGCGCAGCAGGTTGATGCCCACCACCACGTCGTAGACGCCGAGGCGCAGGTCGCGCAGGATCTCCGTGCGCTCCAGCGTGTGGATGTCACTGTGGAGGTACTGCACCTTGGTCCCGATCTCCACCAGGTACTCCGTCAGGTCCTCCGCCATCTTCTTGGTCAGCGTCGTCACCAGGACGCGCTCGCCCTTCTCGGTGCGCTTCTGAATCTCCCCGATCAGGTCGTCGATCTGCCCCTTGGTGGGCCGAATCACGATCTCGGGGTCGATCAGGCCGGTGGGCCGGATAATCTGCTCCGCGATGCGCGCCGAGTGCTGCCGCTCGTAGGGGCCGGGCGTTGCGGAGATGAAGATGCACTGCTTCATCATCGCCTCGAACTCCTCGAAACGCAGGGGCCGGTTGTCCTTGGCGGACGGCAGCCGGAACCCGAAGTCCACCAGCGTATCCTTGCGCCGCTTGTCGCCCGCGTACATCGCATGGAGCTGCGGGATGGTCTGGTGCGACTCGTCCACCACCAGCAGCATGTCGTCCGGGAAGTAGTCAAACAGGGTGTTGGGCGGCGTCCCCGGCGCGCGGCCGTCGAACCAGCGCGAGTAGTTCTCGATGCCGGAGCAGAAGCCGACTTCGCGGATCATCTCCAGGTCGAACTGCGTCCGCTGCTCGATGCGCTGCGCCTCCAGCAGTTTGCCCTCCGCCTGGAACCGCTTCACCTGCTGGCGCATCTCGTCCTCAATCCCCGCCAGGATGGTCTCCACGCGGTCGGGATCGGTTACGAAGTGCGTGGCCGGGAAGATGCTCAGCTCCTCGCGCGTTTCCAGCACCTCACCGGTCAACTGGTCCACCACGCTGATGCGCCGGACCGTGTCCCAGTCGAAGTCGATGCGGAACACGATCTCCTCATCCTTGGGGCAGATCTCCAGCACATCCCCCTTCACGCGGAAGGTGCCGCGCGACAGGGCGACATCGTTGCGCTGGAACTGCATATGGACCAGACGGCGCAGGATGTCGTCCCGGTCGTACTCGCGCCCGGTGTGAAACCAGACCACAGTACTCTTGTACTGGTCCGGGCTCCCCAGGCCGTAGATGCAGGACACCGACGCAACGATAATGACGTCCCGTCGCTCCAGCACCGCCTGAGTGGCGGAGTGGCGCAGTCGGTCGATCTCGTCGTTGATGGACGAGTCCTTCTCGATGTAGGTATCGGTCTGCGGGATGTAGGCTTCGGGCTGGTAGTAGTCGTAGTACGACACAAAGTACTCGACGGCGTTGTTCGGGAAGAACTCCCGGAACTCGGAGCAGAGCTGTGCGGCGAGGGTCTTGTTGTGGGCGATCACCAGCGTCGGCCGCTGCACCTCCGCGATGACATTTGCTACGCTAAAGGTCTTGCCCGTACCGGTTGCTCCGAGGAGTGTCTGGATGCGCTCGCCCTTGCGGAGGCCGTCCACAAGGGTGGCGATGGCCGTCGGCTGGTCCCCGCTCGGCGTGTACTTGCTGATGAGTTCGAACTTTCCGGTGCCCTTCGCCATGCTTTGCCCCTCCGATTCAAGAGCCGTCCCGACGGGTTAAGGATACCCGAACGACGCGAAAGCGGTCCCGGGAATGACTCCCCGGGACCGCAAACATCTGTGTTCTATTGTACCGCGGCGGACGCGGTTACGCCCGCCGACGCCGCGCCCGCATGCCGACGCCGACCAGCGCCAGGAGGCCCGGGGCGGCCAGGGCGAACGTCCCCGGCTCGGGCACTGCGGCTGCCTGGAAGCGGTAGCCGAACCGGACATCATCCAGGCCGATGAAGTCGCCGGAGCCGGCGGCGCGCTCAATCCGAATCTCGGTGATGCTCTCGCCCCCGGCGGTGAAGCCGAAGAACTGGACGCCATTATTGTTCACGCCCGTCAGCGTGAAGGACTGGCTCGTCCCCTCTGCCACGAAGGACACGGTCAGGGGCGAGGCGGGCGTGTCCGACAGGCCGACGAGGTAGAAGCCGAACGCCTGTACCGGATCGGCAAAGGCGAAACTGACGCCGTAGGGGTTGGCGCCGCTACTCCCGCGCAGGTCCAGAAACTGATTACCGCCCGGCGTGACGTTGTAGCCGGTGCTGCCGCTCCCGCCGGAGGTGAGGCGGACGCCATCCCCGCCGTTGTTCAGGACGGTCGCCGTAATGCCGGCGCCGACCGTCGCAGAGGTGTTGCCGGTCAGCGAGCCGATGGCGACGTTCTCGAACGTGACGACGCCGGGGGCCGTGCCCGTCAGAGCGGCGACGGCCGCGTCGAATGCGGCCGCGGCGGCGTCCGAGTTCGGACGCGGGTCGCTCGCCCCCGCCCCCAGGTCATTCCCTGTGTAAAGGTCGATAGCGGCGTGCGCGGCGGGAGCGCCGATGATCAGGAGCGCGCCGAGGGCGAGAGCCGAGAGGGTGGATTGGTGTCTTTGGATGCGCATGATGTCCCTTTCTGCCGTTCGCGCCGGGTGGAGATCGTGGTGAATGGCGCGGCGGCTTCAGGGACAGGATAGAAGGGGCGCGTGAACAGAACATGAACGTTCGTACACGCAAAAAAGAGCGACCCAGGGGAGCAAGCTGCCCCCGGGTCGTCCTCGGTGTCACCGTGCGCGAACACGCGCCGGGCTACTTGGCAACGGCGGCGATCGCCTTCGTCAGTTTGGCCTCGCCGTTCGCATCGAGCTTCAGGTTGACGAAGTTGTCGGCGACCTTCCAGTTCTTGTACACGATCACCGTGTTCTTCACCTCGGCGCCCGTGTTGATGTTGTAGTCCCCTACCGCCTCGTCGGTCTTCGGGAGCAGCGCCATGCCGACGCCCGCGGTCGCGGGGTTCTTGGCGGCGACGCGCACCATCTCTTCGGCCTTGGCGTCGTTTTTGCCGTCTGTCAGGACCACCACCAGCGCCTTAAACTCCTTGTCCTTGTGCTTCTTCATCGCCGTGCCGAGCGTGGTGGCGATGGCGAGCACGTTCTTCGGGTCATCGTTGTTGACCCAGGCCTGCACCTGCGGGCGGTTCTGGAAGGTGCAGGGGAAGCAGTTGGTGGTGCCAGCGAGCGGACCGGCCAGGTGCTTGGGGTGGAACGGGGTGACCGATTCGCCCGGCTTGAGGCCGGAGGCGAGGGGCGCGGCGAGAGCGGGGATGGCGAGAGCGACAGCGGCGACAGCGCCGACCCACATGGGCTTGTTCATAGGTGCATTTCCTCTCAGACAGCGAGTGAGGCGGCTTGCGCAGGCGCACGCAGGCCACTCTCTGTAACGGTTCAGTCGCCGCGGAAAGTTCCGCGGTTGGCGAATCGCCCGAAAAAGGCGCCGTTTGAGGTCACCCATTGCCGCCGTGGACTGAAGTCCCGGCTTCTGTGATTCAAGCCCGCCTCCGCGGGCTAACGACAACCGGGGCGGCTACCGGGACACGGTAACGGCATCGTCTACGGGAGCCCGCACCGACGAAGCGGAGCTTCGCTCGCGGAGGCGGG
>CALEKU010000179.1 GCA_937902745.1 uncultured Armatimonadota bacterium | reverse complement strand
CTCAGGGATTCCCGGTGCGCGCCATAAAGCGCGCGACGGCCATAGCGATCTCTTCGGAGGAGGCCAGACGCGGGCGCGGGGCGCCTTCGATCACCTCTGCCACGGCGCCGCGGCGGGCGCGCATAGCTTCCAGGTCACGCACTCCCAGAACCGCAGCGTCGCGCTCGCCGGGTTCGGTGACAAACGCCTCCCACCGCTCCGCGTTATCACAGTCCGGCGCGTGTCCCTTCAGAAACCCACAGTCCGTGCAGGGCGGCTGCCCTTCGAGACGCCGGAGGCGGTCCTCCCGCATGAGGGTCAGGCGGCGCGCCTTCAGGCGGATGAAGCCCAAACACAACTCACAGCGCATCACCGGGCCGTGATCATCTGGAATCGGACACAGTTCGCGGCGGCGCACTATTTCCCGGTTCTTCATGCGTTTCTCACCCGTTTAAGTCACCCTGAGGCATTCGACCTTGCTTGCTTCCTGGATAGCATTAAGAGCATCTTCCATGCCCATAAAAAGCAACAAGGAAGCAACCCCGCATCCCGGCGTAGGGAAACCCGTGAATCGCACAGGATCGGGCGCGGAGCGGCGGAAGGAGGTGGGGGCGGAGCGGCGTAGCGAGAGAAGGAGCGGTCAGTCCCCTTCTCTCGTACGGTACGCGGTGGCGGCGTGACCACTGCCAGGCCAGCCGCCGGGCTCTCTTGGGAAGCCCTAAACACGGGTCATACCCGTCATTCAACCCCGACACGCACGATTATATAGTCAATCCACGCACATTGGGGAGGGCATGATGTAAATCACAGTAGCAAGAGAGCGTACTATTTTAGGCGCCTGCCGTCACTGCGGCCCTTCCGAGGTCCCCTACCCGGTCACGCGCCGTGCAGAGTCGCCATTTGCGCACACATGTGTTACCATATCCGCAGGCATACGGAACCCCGTGCCGCTCCCGGGCTGTGCCCGGGCGGAAAGGCCCCGGGCGCTTCTCGTCATCGTCCACGCCTCCGCTCCGGTCGCCATCGTGTAAGGAAACAGGCACGAAGTGTGCAGTATTGTCCGGACAGAGGGCTACGGCTTCGCGCAAGCGGTACACCGGGCTTGTGACCGTGGGCTTCGGCCACGCAAACGGCCTGGCGCCGGGAAACCCTCTGGAAAACCGTAATGCTACCCCCGACCTCCCGCGAGTGGCTTATGGAAGACGCGGCGGTGGACGATAGCGTCTTCCGTCTGCTCTTCTTCTACAACCCCATCCCGATGTGGCTCTACGACCCCCAGACTCTTAAGTTTCTGGAGGTCAACAACGCTGCCATTGCGCACTATGGCTACAGCCGGGACGAGTTTCGCGCCATGACGCTGGAGGATATCCGTCCCGTTGAGGCTCTGCCGAAGCTGTACCGCGCCCTGGAATCGGCCCCGGAGCGTTCTGAACCGGGGGGGCACCGCGCAATGGGGGTCTGGCGCCACCGGAAGAAGGACGGGACGCTGATCGATGTTGAGATCATCGTGACCAGCATCCCGGCCGGAATGTGGGGCAGATCGGACGATCTTCGGGGCGACACGGACCCGCGGTCCCTGCGCGTCGCCTTCATTACCGATGTCACCGAGCGCCGCCGCACCGAGGACACGCTCCGCCTGCGCGAGAGCGCGCTGGAGGCGGCCACCAACGGCATCCTGGTAGCGGACGCTCGCCGGGCAGCGCTCCCCATCGTGTATGTCAACCCGGCCTTCGAGCGCATCACCGGGTACTCGTACGCTGAGGTGGTGGGACGCGACTGTAGTTTCCTGGAGAGCGGCGGCCAGCACCAGCCGATGCTCGCGGCGCTGCAGCAGGCGCTGCTGGAGGGCGGTCCCCTTGTGGTCACCCTGCGCAACCGCCGCAAGAACGGTGACGTGTTCTTCCACGAACTGCATATCGCGCCGATCCGCGACAACGAGGGCACCATCACCCACCTCGTCGGAGTCCAGAACGACGTCACGGAGCGGAGGCGGGCGGAGGAGGAGTCGCGCCGCCGGGAGGAGGAGCTGCGCACCCTCGCCGACAACGTCCCCGACCTCATCGCGCGCTTCGATCTGAACCTGCGCCACGTCTACATCAACCGGGCCGCCGAGAACGCCCTGGGCCTCCTGTCGGCCGAAGTCGTCGGTAAGACGAATGCCGAACTGGGCATGCCGCCCGAGATCGCCGCCCTGTGGGAGGAGTCCATGCGGACCGCCCTCCAGACCGGCGAGGTTCAGGACGTTCTCTTCACGCAGCCGTCGCCGCAGGGTCTGCGCACCTACGAAGGGCGGATTGCGCTCGAACGGGGACGGGATGGCAGGGTGGACGGTCTGCTCTGCCTCACCCGTGACATTACGGAGCGGCGCTGGTCCGAACTGGAGCGCCGCTCCATCATGCGCAGCGCGCGCTGCCTCCTCTGGAGCGCCATCGTCACTGAGCTCTACTCTGACTTCCTTGAGTGGGAGTATATGCACTACGACGAGGAGGCGGCGCAGCGCTTCCTCCCCCTGGAACGGGAGCCGGGCGAGCCCTACCCGCACGCCGCTTACCGCCACCGCCACCCCCAGGACCGCCTTCTGGCGGACCACTACGGCAGCGCGCAGATCCGCGCCGGACAGGACTACTCCCAGGAGTTCCGCTGCCGCGGCGCGGATGGCCGGTGGCACTGGCACCGCGAAGAGTTGCACGTCGAAACGCTGGAGGCGGGTAAGCGCTGGCGGGTGGTCGGGGTGACCACCGACATCACCGAGCGCCGGGAGACCGAGGAGCGCCTGCGCCTCCTGAACGCCGACCTGGAGGAGAGCGCCCAGCGGCAGCGGCGCTTTGTGCGAGACGTCCTGCTGATCGCCACGGAGGGGAAGCTGCACCTGTGCGACTCTGCTCAGGACCTCCCCCCCGTACCCGAAGGTGCCGTGCCGGCCACGCCCGCGGGAGTGCTTCTGGAGCCCCCACGAACTGCGAATCCGCCGCAGCACCTCATCTCTCTCAGCAGCGCGACCCTGGTGGAGTTGCGGCGGGCGGTCCGCGCCGCGACCGAACACGCGAAGCTCCCTTTCGAGCGCGCGGGCGACCTGCTGATAGGCGCAGGCGAGGCGGCCATGAACGCCGTGGTCCACGGCGGCGGCGGGATCGGCGCCGTACACGCTGACGCCGCGCGCGGCGTCGTCCAGGTGCGCATCCAGGACACCGGCAGCGGTATTATGGAGGATCTCCTGCACCAGGCGACCCTGAAGCGGGGGTGGAGTTCCCTGGGCACTCAGGGTCAGGGGTTCTGGATGATGCTCCAGTCTTGCGACCGGGTCTACCTCCTCACCGGCCCCACGGGCACGACCGTGGTCCTTGAACAGGAGCGCGAGAAAGAGGAGCTCTGACCGCGAGGGAAGAAAGGACCGCCGCCATGAGCAGCGGCTACATCTGGGAGAGCGGGCGCGTACGCCTGAGGCCCGTGCGCCCCGAGGATGGCCCAACGCACTTCCTGTGGAACCGCGACAGCACCATGCTCCGCGCGGTAGACCGTCTGTACCTTCCCCAGAGCGAGCAGGCCGCGCGGCGCTGGGCGGAGGAGGCAGCCGCGCGCGCAGCCGCCGGGGAGGGCGAGAAGGACGGCTTCCAATTCGAGATCGAAACGCTCGCGGGGGAGTTGGTGGGCAGCATCAGCACGCACCACTGTGACCCGCGCTGCGGCACCTTCTATTACGGCGTCGCCGTGCTGCCCGAGCATCAGCGCCGGGGGTACGCCACGGACGCCATCCGCCTGGTGCTGCGCTTCTACTTCGGTGAACTGCGTTACCAGAAGGTGAACGCCGAGGTGTACGCCTTTAACGACGCCTCGCTCTGCCTGCACAGGCGCCTCGGGTTCCGTGAGGAGGGGCGCCTGCGCCGCATGGTCTACACCGACGGACAGTTCTTCGATAAGGTCATCTTCGGCCTTACCGCCGAGGAGTTCGCCGCCTCAGAAGGGTTCGGGGATGTGGTTGCGCCTCTGCCGGGTTAAAATGGATTAATACACCCCACGTCGCCCCCGGGAGGAACCATGGGCCAGCACCCGAACATCGCCGCCTTCGCGACCGCGTTTGCCGCAGCCACCGTCGCCGCCGCTGCCACGGCAGTTACCGCCGCCCCGCAGCGGCGTACACCGCCGCCGCCGGCTCCGGCGATCCGGGTCAACATAAACGGCACGCCTCTGGAGTTCGCGGGGCAGCCGCCCGTAGAGCAGGAGGGGCGCATCCTCGTACCTCTGCGCGGGATCTTCGAACGTCTGGGCGCATCCGTCCGCTTCGACGCCGCCGCGCGCACCATCACCGCCATTAAGAGCGGCAAGCAGGTCGTTCTGCGCCTGGGAGATACCATCGCCGTGGTGGGCAACGAGGCCGTGCCGCTGAACGCCCCCCCGCAGGTGATCGGCGGAACCACCCTGGTCCCGCTGCGCTTCGTCTCCGAGGCTCTGGGCGCGCGCGTGGACTGGGACCGCCCGAACCTGACCGTCAATATCAACACCGACGCCGTGGTGGCGGCGAACCTGCCGGCTGCGCCGGGGACCAACCCCGTCTTCGGGCAGATTACCGGCTACTATCCCGAATCCACCTCACTCTCCGTGCGTGTCCCGGGCGGTCAGAACACTCTGGTGCCACTGACGCCGGAGGCGACGCTGACCGTGCGCGGTGGGCGCACCGCCCCCACCCCCCGCCCGCTCTCCGAACTGCGCGGCTCCCTGGTCGGCGAGCAGGTCCGTGTGGAGCGCGACGGCGAGGGCAAGGGGACGCGCCTGACCATCTTCACCGACACCCGCCGGGGCGACCTGAAGTCGCTCACTCCCCTCCCCAACGGCGCCGGCTACACCGCGACCCTGACCGATGGCACGGTTGTGACGCTGCGGGCCGGCGCGGGGTTCACGAGCAGCGGCCGCCCGGTTGCTCCGTCCGACATCAAGCCCGGGGAGCGCGTCGTTATCCGGGTGAACCCGACCACGAAGCAGGGGGAATCGCTCGACGTGGTAACGCCCGGCAGCCCTAACTACGACCTGTAGGCAGAAGGAGGCGCGCACGACATGGCTGATACCGCCGTCCTTCGCTTCGAAACGACGCTACCCTCCGGGCATCGCCTGTCGCTCTACCACGGCGACCTCACCGAGCAGGTGGTGGACGCCCTCGTGAACGCGGCGAACACGGGCCTGGTACACGGCGGCGGGGTTACGGGCGCCATCGTGCGCAAAGGGGGCTACATCATTCAGGAGGAGAGCGACCGGCTGGGGAAGGTGCCCATTGGGAGTGCGGCGGCGACCGGCGCAGGCACTCTCCCGGCGAAGTGGGTCATCCACGCCGTCGGACCGGTCTGGCGCGGCCAGAGCGAGGAGGAGAGCGACAGACTCCTCGCCAGCGCCGCCACCTCCGCTCTGGAGATCGCCCGGGAGAAGAGTTGCCGGAGCGTCGCCTTCCCCGCCATCTCGTCCGGCATCTTCGGCTTTCCAAAGGACCGCTGCGCCCGGGTGCTGACGGACGCCCTGGTCGCCTGGGCCGCCGCCCACCCGGACGCCGACCCGCGCGACCTGCGCTTCGTCCTGATCGATGAGCCCACCGTGGCGTTCTTCGAAACGGAACTTACCGCGCGTCGTTTTTTCGCCGCGGGTTGATGGAGCCGCCGCGGACGTGGCTGCCGTGGACTGAAGTCCCGGCTTCTGTGATTCAAGCCCGCCTACGCGGGCGAAGCTCCGCTTCGTCGGGGCGGGCTCCGGTAGACGATGCTGTTACGGATTGCCCGTAGCCGCCCTTCGCCCTCTGGAGCCCGCGTAGGCGGGCTTGAATCACAGAAGCCGGGACTTCAGTCCACGGCAACAACCGCCCCCTACAACTCCAGCGCCGTAGAAACCGACATTTCGCGCACCTCCTCCGCCGTCACCTCACGGTTCAGCTTCTGGGAGAGGTAAATGCCCTCGGAGATGAGCATTGTGTTCAGCGCGATATCCGCGGTCGGCAGTAGCTCCGTCTTGCCCTGGAGCGCGGCGACCCAGTGCCCCTGCGAGCTGGCGCGCATATCCGTGTCGCCGTCCTCCGTGCGCAGCTTGCGCCAGCGGTACTTGGCGCTGTCCATGCTCGCGGTGCTGCTCAGGTCCAGGTCGCCCTCCGAGCGGAAGTAGCCGAACGGCCGCAGACGGACGCCGCCCTCCGACCCGACCACGTAGGACCCTTCGAACGAGTCCAGATGGATGGCCCACGACTCGATAATATCCATCGAGAGGTCCCCGGCGAACCGGACGAAGCCCATCCCCAACTCCTCCACACTGTAGCCGGAAAGCTCCCGTCGCTTCGGGTCGATGGCCGTCTTCTGGTAGGTCTTCCCGCTCACCCGCTCCACCGTCGGGTTGCCCAGCAGGTACAGCAGCTCCGAGATGTGGTACACCCCCATGTCGTAGAGCGCGCCGCCGCCGCTGACCTCCTTCTGGACGAACTGCATCTTGCCATAGCCGTCCACATACGGCCGGCCGCGCCGCCGGTGCCCGGTGGAGCGCGCGAAAAAGACCTCACCTAGCGCGCCGCCCCGGATGAGCTCCTCCGCCGCGCGCACCTCAGCCGAGTAGATGCCCGCAAGCTGGATGTGGAGCATCTTACCGGTATCCCGTGCCACCTGACGCATCGTGATGGCGTCGCGGTACGCGCCGGCCATCGGCTTCTCGCAGTAGCAGTGCCGCCCCGACTCCAGCACCGCCCGCGCACCCGGCAGGTGCAGGTTATTGTGCAGGCACACATCCACCGCGTCCAGATCGTCCCGCTTCAGCATCTCCCAGCCGGAGTAATACACGTTGGGTATCCCAAAGCGCTTCGCGGTCGAATCCGCCGCCTCCGGGTCGATGTCCGCGCACGCCACGACCTCCGCATCCGGAATCTCGGCGTAGTTCCTCAGGTGCGCCTGGGCGATCTGCCCGCACCCAATAATCCCGATGCGGACCTTCCGCCCGGTGACAGCTTCGTTGCCCATGAATCTCGTTCCCTCGCTTGGTAGTTCTTCCTCACTTTTGCCGACGCCCTCTGGAACTCCTGCCCCCGCGCCATGTGGTCACGCCCGCGTCCAAGGGACGCGGGCGTGGGAGTGCAGGCGGGAGCCTATGCGGGCGCGACGGACCGGATGGCGTCGGCGACACCGCGGACGTAGTGCTGCGCGGTGTAGTGCTGCTCCACCCGCGCGCGGCCCTTCCGCCCCATCTGGGCGGCGCCCACAGGGTCATCCAGCAGGCGGAGGATGGCCTTCGCCAACTCCGGCGGCGCGCACGGGGGCACGAGCAGTCCCACCTCGCCATCAATGACAAACTCGGGAACGCCGCCAGAGCGGGTGGAGACCACGGGCTTGGCCATCGCCATGCCTTCGAGGGCAACCAGGCCCCACGGCTCCTCCCAACTCGGCATGGCCACCATCGTGGCCGCAGCCGTGAAGTCGGGAACGCTCGGGACGTACCCGACCAGCTTCACACGGTGCCCCACGTTCCGCTGCGCGATGAGCGATTCGAGGTGCAGGCGTATCTCCTCCGGACCGCGGCCCGAGATGAGGAAGTAGGCGTCCGGGTACTTCTCCAGAACCGTCTGCGAGGCTTCGATCAGGTGGTCCTGCCCCTTCCACTTGTCCAGACGGCCCATCATGGCGATAATCGGGCTGTCCTGCGGGACGCCAAAGTGGCGCCGCGTCATCAGACCATCAATCCCCAGGTCGTAGCGCTCGATCTCCACGCCATGCGGCACGATCGTGTACCGCTCCGGGCGCGGCAGGTGGGGCTTGAGATAGTTCAGGAGGTAGTTCGTGGGCCCGTGCAGCTTCGCGGCGCGGCGGAGGACAAACTTTGCGGGAAAGCCGTTGAGCGTGTAGCCGGGATAGTTGACATTGAGAACCAGCGGCCGCTTCGTGAGCACAGAAGCCAGCGCTGCAAGTTGCGGCGCGACGCCCCGGTCGATCGTATAAAGGACGTCGATCCCGTGCTTTTTCACCAGGGAGGCCACCTTCGGCACCGCGGACAGGAAATCCGCCATCTGGGCGGGCTTACCTTCACGGCCCGCCGGCCTCGCCTCCACCCCGCCCATCTCCATGGTAAACACGGTGTTCCCCGGAATCTGCTTCAGCCTCTCATACACGACACCTCGGGGCTTGCTGACCGCGTGGATCTTGAACGAAGCGTCGAAACCGCGCAGGGCAACGAGCATCGTCTGCACGTCCCCCTCCACGGTGTCAAAGCTGCTGACAGCCAGGATATTGAGGGGCTTCGAAGACATTCGGTCGTGATGCTCCTTAAATCAATTCGTCACAGCAGGCAAGCATAGCGGACGAGCGCAGCGGCCACGCGTAAATCAGGGTAGTGTTGGCATCGCACGGGAGGAGAGCGTCGGCCTCTAGCCCGCCGCTGCCACGACGGCGCCCAGCGTCGGGAAACGCCTCGTAGATTATATCAGTGCTCGGGCGAACCTTCTTAAAAAAAAGCCCCCCGGCTTTTGCCGGGGGTTATAGCATAGGGATTCTTCGTGGTTACCTGTCCCGTGGACTCACTTGGCCGGGAAGCTGTTGAGAACTTCGAAGCCCATGTTGTCCCAGTGACGCTCGTCGGCCCAGGGCCGGTGGTTGATCCAGTAGGTCTCGTACGGCGTGTACTCCAGCACCTCCGCCCGGTCGTTAGCCGTGTGGTACAGCTGGTGCACGAAGTAGACGTTCAGCTTGGTGAAGGGGAGCGTCCGCCCGTTGGGGAAGACCCGGTCCTCGATCAGGACCCCGTTCTCCAGAACCCGGAACCGGTTCGCGGACAGGTACAGGTCGTACTTGTGGCGCTTGTCCAGCTCCGCCATGGTGCCGTTGCGGATCAGACCCGGAGGCGTATTGATCGAGCGCTGCGCCTCACCCCACACGCTCAGCAGGTTGAGCTGGTCCAGTCCGTTGCCCTTCTTACGGAACAACTGCACCTCGTGAGACCCTTCCAGGATCTCCCAGCGGAACATGTTGCCTGAGATGTTCGGCAGTTCGTCCGAATCCGCAAACTTGCCCGGCTTGATGAGCGGGTCGTCGGCGGGAGCGACGAAGATGTCGCACCAGCGGCGGCCGTTGAAGTGCCCATCAACTTCCATCGTGACATGGAGGACCTTGCCACCGGAGATGTCCGCGGTCGCCTTCGGCATCATGACCAGGGACGCGTTGTTGTTGTGCGGGGGCATGTTCGATCCCGGCGTGCCACCGTCGTAAAGGGTGTCCATGAAGTGGTTGGACATCACGAAGATCTTCGTATTGTCCATGTCACCCCAGTAGTTGCGGATCACCCACTTGTCGTTCTGGTACTCCCGGACGTACGGGTTGTTCGCGTCGTTCGCGCCACCGCCGTTCGCCGCCACGATACGCTGATCGATCGGGAACACCTGCTTGAACGGCTGCGAGCCGCGGAAGTTGTCGAAGAAGACCTGGGAGCCCGTCAGCTTGACGGGGGTGCAGGTCGCCTTGAACACAGCCGACTTCGCGATAACGTTCGGCACGTTCGACGGGTCGCCGATGCCGTTGATCTCGGCACGGAGCGAGCCATCGTGCTGCATGGCGCCGGGGCCATACTCGCCGTCCATCTTCTGGTACGGGCCGAACTTGTCCAGAGCCTCAACCACCAGGTCGTCCCCGGTCGTCGTGTTGATCGCGTTCATCTCGATCACGAGACCACCCGCGCTGTACTTCTTGGTCCCGGGCGCCGAGACCTTATAGCACCGGTAATCCACCGCTCCGGGCACCGGCTCGAAGTGAATCTGCACGCTGTCGTCGTTGGGGACGACCTTGGTGATCTTGACCGGAGTGCTGAGCTTGGCCGGCGGCGCCGTGATCGTGGTGACGCTGGCAGCCGCGCTCTTGGGACCCTCCGCGGTATTCGCACCCGACACGGTATAGGAGTACTTGACGCCGGGCTTGACGTTGTGGTCCAGGAAGGTGACGCCCCAGACGCCCTTGGCGATCAGGGTGCCGTCCCGGTAGACGTTGTAGGTCCAGGCGTTGGGGGAGCCGTTCCACTCCAGGCGGACACGGGGAGCGCCCGCGTTCCACTCCGGAACCGCGCGCACGTTGGTCATCGCCTTCGGCCGGGGCGGAGTCCACCCCTGGTTACCCACCGCCCCTGCCATAGCGCTCGGCAGGCTCTCGCTGCCCGAGGAGTTAACGGCGGTCACGGTGTAGGTGAGGCCCTCCATAAAGACGCTCGTCGGAACCGTGAACTTGGTGCCCGTCACGCCCCGGGCGATCAGGGTGTCGTACTGGTACACGTTGTAGGCAACGGCATCCTTCACCGGGGTCCAGGAAAGGACATCGGTAGAGCCGCTGGCCTGCACAAGCAGGTTGCTGGGCGCGCCAAACGGAATCAGTGTGGACGCCGGCTGTTCCGTCGTGGTCGGGAACGGCGCGGTGGCGGTGGCAGCGCCGCTCTGCGGGCTTTCCTTAGCCGTGGCGCTGATGGCCGTGACCTTGTAGGTGTAGGTCTGCCCGCTCTTCACCGCGGCATCCCGGTACTTGGGCTGGGTCAGCTTGTTAGCGATCTGAGTGCCATCGCGGTAGACGTTGTAGGAAGCGGCGCCGCTCACGCCCCCCCACGATACGTCAATGACGGGCGCATTGGCGCTCAGGAGGCCCACAGCGCTGACGCCGGTGGGCGCGGGGATACCGGGATCAACCGGCGTGCCACTGCCAACATCGCCATCGGCGCGGAGCATCGTCTCGGGAATAACGACTTTCTTCTGCCCCGGGTACTGCCAGCGAAGGCGGGCGACAGCGTCCCCGCCGTTCTCGAAGTACTCCATCACGATGGGGTACCACTTACCGCCCTCAAGGGTGATGGGCGTACCCGCATCCTCCGTCGTGGAGTGGTCGGTCCAGTTATTGATCACGCGCTTGCCGTTGACCGTCAGGCGCACGCCGTCATCGGAAACCGTGTAAAAGGTATAGCTGCCGCTCACCGGCGCCATAACGCGGCCGGACCAGCGGACAGAGAAGTTATCGCCCGGCACGACGTCCTTCTTCGGGGAGTTATCCCCCCACCCGAAGTTAACAACGCGGTCGGCGCGGACCAGTACCGGCTTGCCGGACAGGTTCCTATTAGCGAAGTACTCACCCTTCAGACCCACCTGATCCTTAAAACTATCCTGAGCAAAGGCGGATCCTGATGAGAAAAGACCGACGAGGCACGCGGTCGCAGGGAGGAGGATTCTTTTTTGTCCTCTCATTCCGGCTGACTCCAATCTGATGCACGAGATTACCATCTGCCGCTTACCACCAGAGTTGGTTCAAGTAGGCTAGGCGATGGATACCATGAGATTCACACACCGCCATTGTCGGAAGAGAGAAAAGAATCTTTACTATTGAAAAACGTTGGACCACTGCGCTTCTATGTCCGTTAAGCACCCACAAGCGGATAAATATAAGAAAAAAACGAACTATTAACCCATGTTTAGTGTTTAGAAAAACCTCCCAATACCACCCAACCCCGCATTATTCCGGGCACATAAAGTGACACCTGTCACAAACACAGCACACCTATATGTCAGGAATACGAGGCAGATATACTGCTTTGTAATAATTCGACAAAAACGCTATTGACGTGACAAACCGGTATATTTACCGCCACGTTTATCATCGGAGAGGGACCGGTGCCCCCCAAACGCAGCGGCGGCCCGTCCCTTCCAGAACGAGCCGCCGCGAACGCACTCTACCTCACCCTGCGCCCGCCCGGCGCCGTCCCCAACTGCTCAGCCGGCGTGCCGCCGGACCAGATCAGTCAGGTCGCCCACGCTTTTTACGGAGTTCATCTCCTCCATAGACAGAGTCATGCCGAAAGCCTCCTCGGCCGCCGCCATCAGAGTCAGGTGGTTGAATGACGTCCACTCTGCAATGGTCTGCGGCGAGGAGTGATCGTCCACCGTCTCCGGATCGACGTTCAGCGTGTCCCCCACCACCTGCCGCACCCGCGCCTTCAGTTCATCCTCACGCACTGCTGTTCTCCTCCGGGTTCGCGCTCGCGATCTCGACGGCCAGCCAGGCCGGGTACTGCCGGTCCGCGGCGGCTGGCGCGTCGGTCGGCGCGTCGCCGCTCCCATTATTGCGGCTGCCGCCCGCAAGCGCCAGTTCGAAGTAGCTCTCGTCGCCCTCCCCTGCGCCCGTCGCAAGGAACCCCTGTTTCTCGAAGAAGTCAGCCGCCGGGGCGTTCTTGGCCGTCTTGATAAAGACACCCCGCAGACGCGAGGCGCCCGCCGCCGCCGCTTCGTGAATGACGTGCGTCATCAGCGCATCCTCCACGCCCCGCCCCAGCACCCGGCAGGAGAGCAGGAAGTTATCCACCTCCCAGACCTCCCCCTCCGTACGCACCATCGCGACCCCAGTCAGGCCGCTGTCCCCGAAGCGGTCGCTCACATGGACCGAGTAGATCCGCCAGTGGTCCCGGTCCGCGGCCAGCGCACGCACCTCCGCCTCCGTGTAGCGCCGCGTGGTCACGTTGAACTGGTTCGTTTTGTTGATAAGCTGCGCGATTCGGGGCAGTGTGAAGTCGGTCGCGGATGCGATCGTCACACGCATCTGCAAGCCGCGCAGATAGTCGGTCAGATCGCCGCCGGACTCCGCCGCGTGCTCTAACTGCTCCTCGAAGGCCTTGCGCTCCTGCTGCTCACGGTACAGGCGTCCGCGGTTGCGGTCCTCCTCGGTGAGCGTGAGCACCTCGAAGACGTCCAGCGCCAGGAGTGTCCGCACATAGAGCGCCGGGTCGGTGGGCATCTCCACCGTGAGCACCTGCGGCACCTCCTGGCGCACCAGGCCGCGCTCCGCAGGGTTATCGTCCAGGAATACCAGACTGTCCAGCCCGATGTTGAGGTCGCGCGCCAACTCCCGGATGTTTGTGGCCTTATCCTGCCAGTTAATCCGCCAGGCAGCAAGGTGCTCCCGGCGCAGGACCATCCCCGGGTGCTTGTCAAAAACCGGCCACACATCCTCTGGGTTGTTCTTAGAGCAGACCGCAAGCAGGATGCCCCGCTGCTGTAGGGCGAGGAGCGCCCGCTGGAAGTCCCGGAACGCGTTGCCCGGCGCCGCCGTGCCGCCGATCTTGATCTGGTCGAAGCCGTCCTCTCCGATGACGCCGCCCCAGAGCGTGTTGTCGAGGTCGAGCACCACGCATTTGCGCGTCTGCCCCTTGAGCGGGCGCAGGTAGCGAAGGTACTCGCCCGCCAGGACCGGCAGGAACGAATCGCTGAAGGGGATGCTGGCCAGGTACCAGCGCCGCGCGTCGCGCACCCTCTCCTTGCCGTGGCGCGCCTCGATGCGCTCCATGTCCAGCAGCAGCGTCCGCGGGAACTCCGCGCGCACCAGCGTCCGTAGGTCCGCGTTAATCCGCTCGCAGCGCTCCCGCTGCCCCGGGAGCCCGTCCGACAGGCCGCCCAGATCCAGGATGCCGAGCGGGGAGTGGTCGGGGGTGGCAAAGGTGGAAAGCAGCAGGGTCGCCGCGGGGGCGTTTCTCCCGGCAGCGGCCAGCGCCTGCCTAATCTGGGCCAGGCCCGCCGTCCGCTCTGCATCGAACGCCGCGGCCGACAGTTCGGCCTCTCCCATGCTGCGCGGGAAGAGCGTCCCAGCGTCCAGTTGCAGCAGGATGACTTCGGGTCGAGACGCATACAGAGCGCTGTTCGGCGTGAGCAGGTCCTGCATCCACTGGTCGAAGTCGCTGACGAACACGAACGGATGCATACCGGCCTGGGCGCAGGCAACCCTGAGGTGTGCGCCCAAAGGCAGCAGCGTCCCGTGCCCGGTCAGGGCGGCCCGAACCGTCCGCACTCCCGGCGTAGCGGGTTCGTCCTCCTGCCACTGCTCCCAGAAGCGCGCCGCCGCCATGATGTTGGCCGGGGTGGGCGCTGCGGAGATCAAACGTCGCAGGGCAGCTTCTGCTTCGCCCCGCCCCGCCGTCGCGGACGATGCCCCGCCGGCCTCCAGCGCCCGAATCAGCTCCGTCGCCGCCGATAGGGAGTCCGGCTGGCGATCGAGCAACTCACGCGCCAGGTCCGCGGCGGCGGCGGGGTTCCCCTCCCGCGTAAGGGTCCGCGCGCGGCGCAGGAGCGCCTCGGGGCTGTTCTCCAGCTCCGCGTCCTTGGGTGTCACTTCCCGCCGAGTGCCGTTGATTTCCATGATTCCGTGGTTTTCGTTCTCCGAAGTCGTGCGCGCCCCGATTGTCGAGGCGCATCGGGGCGTCCGCTTACCGGTTGCCGAAGGGCAGGTTCTGCTGCACGGTGGCCGGATTCCCCGCTACCAGGGTGTTGGGCGGGACGTCCTGAAGGACCACCGACCCTGCCGCCACGACACAGCCGCGTCCCAGGGTCACACCCGGCAGGATCAGGGCGTGCATGCCCACCCACACCCCATCCTCCACCACGATGGGCCGCGGGGTCATCGCCGGGCTCATACGCCGGGAGCCGAACCCGATGGCGTGCGTCGCTGTGTACAGCACGGCGCGCGGACTGATCGAGACGTTTTTTCCGATGGTGATGGGGCCGTCCAGGCCGAACGTCACCCCGGGGGCGATGATGCAGCCCTCCCCAATCGTCAGGTGGCCGGTGAGGTCCCCGGCACCCACCAGATGCGGCGATCCGAGCAGGGCCACCCCCCGCTCCAGGCCGAACCCGGCCTTGCGATACAGCAGCGCGCGCACCGAGGGCGCGGCGAAGTCCGGCAGGCAGCGTGCCAGAGCGATCAGCAGGCGAGCACGCAGCGGCAGCCCGCCGCGCACCAGTCCGTGAACCTCGCGGCGCATTGCCTGACTCACCCGGGGCACTCCCCCCATCCTCCTCAATCCGCGCGACTCTGTCGTTTCTGTGGTCATTTCCGGCTACTCTCTCACTGCTGCGGCTACTACTGCGGGCGCTACGGAAGACGCGCCGTCTGCACCGTCCGCACTACGTGCGGCACCGTCCGTATCGATGCGGCGTATGAAGCGCGCCGGCACCCCGCCCACGACCGTGTACGGAGCGACATCCCGGGTCACAACGGCTCCGGCCGCCACGACCGCCCCGCGCCCGATGCGCACGCCCTTCAAGACCGTGACCCGTGCCGCCAGCCATACATCATCCTCGATCACCACCGGGAGCGCCTGGGGCCACTGCGTGTGGTCGCCCACCGAATGAAAGTCGCTGTCCATAATCAGGGAGTAGTTGCCGATGGCGACGTTTCTCCCGATCGTGACGGACTCCTGGGCGCAGATCGAGGTTCCGCTGTTGATGAACGTCCCCTCCCCAATCGAGAGCGTCCCCCCCACCAGGCTCCCCAACTCCACGGGGACATGGACCGCCCGTATCTTCACGCGCGGCCCGATGAGGATACGCCCGCCGTTCCCGACGACGACTTTCCCCTGGACCCGCGTCATGGCCCCGACCGACGTACAGCGGCGCAGCGCCCACCGCGCCCACAGCGCCTCCCGCACCTTCGGGAGGACCCCCGCCGGGTTCCGCAGACGCTGCCAGACGCTTACTCCCGTGGAAGACACTTTCGCAGACTTTCCTTCGTGCGGCCAGCCTCAGCGGCGGCGCATCATGTCCTTCAGCAGCGACAGGTACTGCCGGTCCACCGTCTTGAATACGAAGATCAGCACCAGGTAGACCGCCAGAGCGGGCACCACCGGCCCCAGGCCGCTCCACACGGTACCGATCATTACCAGAACGCCCGAGGCGATGCCCCCGGCCAGCAGGCACTTGCCGAAGTTCGTCAGCACCGAGCGGGTCAGAACGCCCGCGGGAAGGATGCGGATGAAGCACACCAGGATGAACAACTCCCGCACGGAGTCGCTCAGGATGGCACCCGCCGCGCCGTTCCCAAAGTAGTGCTGTCCCAGGTACGAGAACAGGACACAGCCCGGAATCGAGACCAGAAGCGCCCCCATGCTAATGCGAACCAGCTGTTTCTGGAGGTCCGCCACATAGATCATCGCCCCGAGCCCGATCGTGATGAAGTTCAGCAGGACGTGTACGCCCCCGAGGCGAAGAACCGGCCCCGCGGCCTCGAACTTGTCCCTGTACAGAAGTTGGATGATCTGGTCCCCGCTGAACACGAAGAGCATCGCGATCGGCACCGCACAGATCCCCAGCAGGCGCAGCACATGCTGCGCGAGCCGCCGGAAGTTCTCCCGGTCGCTCATGTAGAGGCGCGCCAGCGTCGGCATCACCGCGCTCTGGACGGCGGCGGGGATGAACATGGTACTCCCGACCAGGCGCAGCGCGGTGCTGTACCACCCCACCACGGCGTCGTTCGCTACGAACCGCAGGACGATCGGGTCCGCCTGGCTGTAGATGGTCATAAAGACGCTCAGACTCAGGAACGGAAGGCCGCTCAGCACGAAGCCGCGCAGCTCATGCCAGCGGGGCAGCAGAGGCGCTTTACTCGCACGGACCAGGGACCAGACGCTCCGAAAGGCGGTCGCGTTCACCCCCAGGGCGATAACCGCGGTGATGGCGGCAATGCCGGCGATGGCCCAGAGCGGCAGGCCGAGCAGGATGAAGACGATGGTCAGCCCGGTGCCAACGAACTTGTCGATCAGAACGCTGAGGCTCTGGCGCGACAGGTTTTCCAATCCCTGCAACGCGCCTGAGAGCACATCGTTGACGTTGAGTATCAGCATCCCGATGGCGCCGATCAGGACGAGCAGGCGCGTTTCGGCGTCGTAGCCGGCCAGGGACACGATCCCCATAAGCGCCGCAGCCATCAAGAGGCTTAATGGAACCCGCAGCGCAAAGGCGTTGCGCATGATCTCGACGAGCCGGTTGTTGTCACGGGCGATCTCGCGGATCATGACCATCCCGGTGCCCAGCGGAAGCAGCGCCCCGCACACACTGACATAGGAGTAGGCGAGGGCCATTTTGCCCATGCCCGCCTCTCCGGCGTACCCGGGCAGGTAGACGGTCACCAGCAGGGCCAGCCCCCAGGAGATGATCTGCGTGACGATTACCACGAAGACGTTGCGGGCGACCAGGCGCCGGTTAGTCGGGCGGGCATGTTCCGCCGCCGCCGCCGGGGGCGCCGTCTCCTCCCCCCGGCTGGAGGGAGGAACCGCTCCGTTCACTGTGGCCGGATGCAGAACCAACTCGTTGTCCCGTGCGACGTTTGCCATTCCTGTTATCTTCTCCCGCCCCGCCACCGCGACGCGTCCCCTGCCGTAATCACCGCACTTCCGCTCTCGCGGTCCCCACCCGGAAGTTCCCCTGCTGCTGCCACGGCGGCAGCGCGCCGCCCGGACTCGTTCACCGCCGCCGCCGTCCCAATCCAGAAGCCGACGAACAACATGTCGCGGAAGTTACTGAGCTGGAGGTCGAGCAGACCGAAGATGAGCAGGATGCCCGTCGAGACCAGGGCGAAGATGCCCACCGCCTTGCCCTCATCGTCCAGGTCGTCCCGGCGGACCATGCCGCACAGATACAGCACGATGCCCGCGATCATCATCCAGAAGACCCAGAAGCCCACGGTGCCCACGCGCATCCACACCCAGAGGATCTGGTTGTGCGGCAGTATGTCCCACCAGTCGTAGGCCCCGCTGATGTCCGCGATGGGCACCACATGGTAGAACCGCTTGCCGTACCCGTAGCCGAAGATCGGGTGCGCCTTCATCGTCGCCAGGATGTTGGCGTTCTCCGCATCCCGGTACATGTTGGAGTTCAGGTCCCGCTCGTCCGGCTGGAACTGGGACCGAATGGCGCGCGCCGGCTGGGCGATGATGCTCTCGCTGTTCTTGAACGCCTGGTAGTAGATCGGGCCGGTGATCGCCAGGAAGATGCCGATCACCGCGGCGACCGTCCTGCGGCGCGGCAGGCACCGATAAGCCGTCAGGATAAGGCAGGGGATGGCGACCACCATGGCCGCGGTCGCGGCGCGTCGGTTCGTGGCCAGGTTGCCTATGATGACCAGGGGCAGCAGCGCCCACATGAACGCCCGCATCCGCGGATGGACGGCGCAGAGCGTCAGTGTCACCAGGAGCAGCACGAAGGCGTCGAACAGAAAAGCCTCCTCGTGCGAGCCGACCCCCTGGTCCGGCAGGGGAAGTCCCGCCAGGGTCACATAGCGCCGGTAGGTATACAGAATCCCTTTGATGGCAATCGTGACCGCGGTGATCCAGAACAGCGTGCGAACGTGCTTCCGGTCGGTCACGAGGTTGAGCCCCATCAGGTAGGCCAGCAGGAAGTAGAACTGCGCCCGCGTCTCCTGAAGCGCGATCTTGAAGTCGCCGCCGGTGGCCATGCCGATGCCGAAGGCCAGCACCACGAACCCGATGTAAGCAACGATCGGGAGGAACAGGGGGCCAAGCCGCAGGGAGAAGTTGCGCTCGTAGATGGCCTTGAGCAGCGAGCACGTCCCGGCGCCAATCAGGAACACCTCGCACAGGTTCAGCGGGACCGCCTTGAAGTTCGCCCGCGCGTACACCTGGATAATGCTGTTGACGTTCCAGAAGAAGGGCACCCGGTCCATCAGAGCGTCCGGGTACGGCGTCTGGAAGATCTCAAACAGACACACCGATGCGAACGTCGTGTACAGCACCGTGCGGGGAAAGCGCCAGGTCAGGTAGCAGAGCGCGATCAGGACCAGGATGATGAACGGCGGAATCAGCGACCCGCCCAGGATCGCCATGGTGGACGCGCCGCACACCAGGCTGAGCACAACTGCCGCCGCGGTGAAGCGCTGACCGCGCACCCGGGCTTCCTGCGCCAGATCCTCGGCGCTGGGGGCCCGCTGCATGTCCACGGAGTACATCGTCATGACGCCCCCGATGCCGCGGGCGTTGCCGCGGCGACCACCCGGAGTTTTCCGAATGCTATTCGAGCCAAACGCATGAGGATGCCCCGGTTCAAACGCCCTTTACGTAGGCGTACGCGATGACAATGGCGATCAGGAAACCGAGGGCGACTTTGACCCGGCGATCGTCGCGCGGCAGGAACAGGCCCGCCAGCAGCGCTGCGAAAAAGATGGGAAGAACGATCTTCATGGCGTAGCTCCTCGCAGCGCCTCACAAACGCTTCCGGGAGGCCGCTTCGCCGCGGTCCGCGGAGGAGATCGGCGCCGCTGCCGTTGCGGGCGCCCCTCCCGCAGCAAGCGGGGCGCGCTCGGTGCGCACCCACTCCACTGCGGAAGTCCCGGCGCCGCCCCGCTTCCGGCCTCGCACAAAGCGTGCCGCGTACAGCGCGAACTTCCACGGCGCGTACAGGGGGGCGCACAGCAGCGCACGGTAGGCGGCGGGCGGCGCCCCGGCCACCATCAGGCCGCCAATGGTGTAGGCAACGAAGCCCAGCAGCGACAACACCGGCAGCGCCGCCCACACCCGGGCGTCGCCCGGGAGCAGTCCCAGAGACAGCGCCCCTGCGGTCAGCCCGCCCCAGAGCAGGTGCAGCGCGGCCAGTTCCGCCAGCGGCGGCGTCATCAGGTCCAGGGCCGCCTCCAGCAGGCGCAGTCGGCGGCGGCGCAGCCCCGCGGCCAGGAGCGGCAGAGCGCGCTCCTTTAATAGGAGGTAGCGCCCGCGCTCCCACCGGTCCCGCTGGGACGCCGCCTGCTCCGCTGTGACCGGCATCTGCGCGCGGACCACCGCATCGGGCACGTAGCCCACCACGATATCGTGGTTCACCAGCAGGTCCAGACCATAGTCGATGTCCTCGGTGATGCTGTGCCCCTGCCAGCGCGCGGTTTCCAGCACCCCGCGCGTAAAGGCCATGCCGTTCCCCTTCAGGCCCACGCTCATGCCCAGGCGGTCGCGCCCCAGCGGCTTGACATGGTTCACCAGTTCGAAGGCGGCGGTCATCAGCGCCGCGCGCCACGAGTCGCCCGGGTTCAGCACCCCATAGCGTCCCTGAAGGGCGCGCCGATGCGTCCCGCGGGAGTCCGCCGGTACCCCCTCCCAGAGCCGTGCCTCCATTGCGCGGAGGAAGCCGGGATCGACCTCGGTATCGGCGTCCACGATTACGTACGCCTCGGCGGCTCGCATCGGGGAGTCCGCATCCGGAGCCAGGAGGCGAGAGAACGCCCAGTCCAGGGCGTATCCCTTCCCGCGGAGCACGGGGTCCGTGCGCTCCCATACCGTCGCCCCCGCCTGGCGGGCGATGGCGGCGGTGGTGTCCGTACAGTTGTCCGCGACGACCACGACCTGATAGCGGTCCGCGGGGTAGTCCTGGCGATAAAGGCTGGCCAGGGTGCCGGCCAGCACCAACTCCTCGTTATGCGCCGGCACGACCACCACGAACCGCGGCGCGCCTCCTTTATGGGTTGTTCCGGTCGTTCCGGCGGCCCGGCGGTTTCGCCGGGCGGCCAGCGCCGCGTTCAGCAGGAGCGTCACGAAGTATAGCACCGTGCCGCCCGCCGCCAGGGCCACCAGACTCACCAGCGCCGTCGCCAGCGCAGCGACAGCCGTTGTGAACGCGGGGCTCGTCAGAAACGACATGATCTCTCCTTGGAATCCTTTTCCCCCACCGACGCGCCCCGCTCCGGGGCCGCGTGCGCACCCATCCGCCGAAACCGCCGCCGCCGGCTTAGAAGTATCCGAAGCGGCGCTGCACCCAGTTGGGACTGGCGCGCTTGATCTTGTTCATGACCACGCCCATGACGCGGTGGCGCCCGATCTGCTCGATGGCCTCGGCCACCATGCCACGCGGCGTCACGCCAGCGTTGACCACCATCAGCACCCGGTCCAGGTGCGCCGCGATCGGCAGGGCGTTGCTGGTGGACACCGCCGGCATGTCGACCAGCACCAGGTCGAACATCTGGCGCGCCGCGGCAATCACCTCCGGCACGGAGGGCGAGCGCGCGGCCCGGACGGCGTTCTCCGGGGCCTTCCCCGCGGGCATCACGGACAGGTCGCCGCACTCCTCAACCTGGATGGTGCGCACGATGTAGTCCCGGCCCTCCAGAACGTCCATGACCCCCTTCTCGACGTGCGCGCCCAGGCAGCGGCCGATGTCGTCGTCGCCCAGGCTCATGTCGATCAGGCAGACCCGCTTGAAGGAGTTGCGCGCGATGGTGAGCGCCAGGTGCAATGCCACGGAGGTCTTGCCCTCTCCGGTCACCGCACTGGTGATCCCGAACACGGTGGGCAGGGTCACCTCAGGGTCGTGAACCGCGTCCACGACCGCCTGGTCGTAGAGCTCTTGAATCTGGCGCTCCAGGGCGGCGTACAGGTGCGCGAACTGCCCCTCGGTACGCTCGGCGGAGAGGCATACGCGCTCCAGAGACTCCTGCGGCAGGACCGTCACGAGCGCCCGGTCCGCAGGCGCGGTCACTGAGGTCTGCGTGGGGAGGCGGGAGCCACTCTCCTCGTCCTCGTAGTCCTCGTCCTCGTCGTCGTAGTCGAGCGGGTCATTTTCGTCGAAGACGTCCTTGGCAACGGGTGGGGGAACGAACCGTCCCGCCGCAGGGGGAATCACCGTGGCGCGCTCCTGACTCACACCGGGGTCCGGGGACGTAAACAGGGAGGTACGTGTCCGACCGGAGGGGGCACCACCGACGGGCGGCATCCCTTCCTCCCCCTGCTGCCCCGCCTCGTCCCGTTCCCCGAGCGGAATGTCCTGGTCGCTGCTTGCAGCGTTGCGCGCGGTGCGCACGCTTCCACCGAGGCGCTTGAGCGCGGATATCCCGCTGGGGCGCACCGACGTCCCGTTACCGTTGCGGTGGTACGCCTCGCCGCCACTCCCGTTTCGATTCATATCCGGCATTGCTTGTGAATCCTATCTTTCTCGCTGCCCGGGCAGCAGCCGCCGCCACCCCGACGGTTCCGAAGGCTCGGGCAGGCTGAGGATCTCCTTGTTCTCGGGGAGCGCCATCAGCACGGGGACCCCCAGCATCCGCTCGGCGTCGGCCTCATAGCGGAGGGTCGGGTCGGCCCATTCGCTGGCGACGACCAGCATCGTCCCCACGAGCAGGCCCAGGATGAGCGAACCAGCGATGAGAATCGCCTTCTTCTTCATCCCCAGCGTGGACTCGGGATGGATAACGCCCATCGGGACGTAGGTGGATGTCGCCGCGACCAATTCCATGTCCGTCTTGATGCGGGCATCCTCCCGCTTCTTGACCAGGTCCTGGTACCGATCCCGGTTGATCTCGTAGCGCCGCGTCTTTTCGGTCAGTTCACGCTGCGCCGCGGGGATCTTGCTGACCCGCGCTTCGTACTCGGCGATCTGCTCCTTGAGGAGACGCATCCGCGCCGTGTGGGTCTGCTCGTCGATCCGGGCCGTGGTCAACTGCTCGCTGAGCCGCAGGAACTCCGGGTTGTCCTGGAGTTTGGTCTCCTCCACGCTGCCGGCGACGCTCTGGCGCTTCAGCGCCTCCTGGATTTCCTTCTCGTGGTAGGCCTTGAGTTCCGCAATCCGATCATCGATGTCCTTGATCGTCTGGCTCTCGGGAAGATGGGTTTTCAACTCGTTTGCCCGCTCATCCAGCAAACGGTCTATGTGCCGCGCGGTCGGGCTCTGCGTCACGGTCTGCGACAGGATGGCGGTCGGGTTGACGTCCTTGAGTCTCGCCTCGATGGCCTGACGCTTCAGGGCGTTGTCCTTGGCCGTAATCTTCAGGATGTCCAGCTCCTGCTTGAGGTCCGAGAGGCGCCCAATCTCGGCCGCCTGGGCCTCCGGCGTCATCCCGGCGTTCTTCATCTTGTAGTCCGTGAGCGCGCGCTCCGCCTGCTGCATCTCCTTCAGGTACTTATTGATCTGGAGATCCAGAAACTCGGAGGTCTCGATCGCGGTCGCGGTCTTGGCGTGGCCCGCGGCCTCGATGTACTGGGCCTGGACCGCCTGGACGATGCGCTTGCACTCCTCGGGGTCTTCCCACACCAGGGTGATGCTGAAGAGCTCATCGCTCACAGCGAACGCTGAGAGCTTCTTGTAGAGCTGGCCCAGCCGCGGGTCGCGCACGTTCGGGTCGACGCTGATCGGCTGTGCCAGTTTCGCCCGCTTCAGGAACTTATCCACAAACCCGCCGGGCTTGTTGTCCCGCATCAGGTCGTTGAACCGGTTGACGTTCTGCTGCGCGGGGGTGACCCAACTGGTCTGGTAGTACCCCAGCGCATTGTGGAGCTCTGTGTCCGCCATCACCTTGGTGGTCGCGGTAGCGACGTAGGTCTTCGACCGGGTCAGCAGCAGCGACACGACCGTCGTCGTGATGACGAGCACAGACAGCAGAAACAGGCGCCGGTGCCGGAAGAACGAGTCGATGATGCGGAAGACCATATTGGAGCGGTGGTACATAGATCCTCGTCAGCTAGTGTCAGCTTGCGTCAACGTCCGCCCCTGAGCGGCACGACTCCGGCCGTGAACGGCCCGAGCCGCGCCGCAGGGAAAGTCGGATGGGGTGCGACGGTTCAGAACAGGAACAGGAAGGGGAGGACACGCCCCAGGTCGTCCAGGAAGTTACGCCCCTGCCGAACCTCCTTGGCGGGAACGTACACGACGTCCCCCGGCTCAAGCGGAACGTCCACCACCTTCGGGTCCGGCTTCCCGCCCTTGGCGCTGTTCCGGAGCAGCTTCTCCAGGTCCACGGGGATAGACTTGATCCCGCCCGCCTGCGGGTCACGCCGGGCCACCAGGGCGTTCTTCAGATCCGCTCCACTCCCAGGGCCGCCGGCCTCGGTGATCGCCTCCAGCACGGTGACCGTCCGGTTCTCCGGATACTCGACCGTCCCGGTGCGACCGACCGCGCCGGTCACGGCGTAAAGACGCTCGTTCTTCGGAATAATCAGGCTGTCGCCCGGCTCCAGGCGGACATCCGGCACCTTTCCGCTGGTGGCGATCTGGCTCAGGTCCACATCCACCGTCTTCCCGTCCACGCGCCGGACAATCGCCCGGGCCAGCGCCGCCTTGGGGGTGGGATTCCCCGCCGCTGTGAGCGCTGCTACCAGGGAACCGTTCTCCGGAATCGGCACGGGGCCGGGCCGCGCCACCTCGCCGAGCACCTGCACCCGGGTCCGCCACTCCTCCACCTGCTCCACCATCAGCACGTCGCCCGGCTGCAGGAGCACGTTGTGCTGGGGGTCGCCCGTGGCGTACACCCGCACCAGATCAATGGGGAGGATCTCGGTACCGCCGTCCCGGATCAGCTTGGCTTTTGTCCACTCAGCCCGCTCGGTCGCCAGCCCGCCGGCATCCATAATCAGGTTGAGCACCCGCCAGCCGTCGCCCATCTCGCGCTTGCCCTGGGTGCGGATTCCGTCCCCGAGCACCCCCACCATAGGAATGTTGCGCCGTACCACGGTCACCACGACCTGGGGTGAGCGCAGCTCCTTGCGCAGCGCCGAGAGAAGCAGTTCGGTAATTTCCGGAAGGGTGAGCCCCTCCACCCGGGCCTGCTTCAGATACGGGTAGGAGATGGTGCCGTCCGGCAGCACCGGCACGGAGGGGCGGGAGTACTCGGGCATCCGGAGGACGACCACCTCCAGGACGTCCCCCGCCCGCACCTTGTAGTTGGCCGGCACGGTGGGGCGGGAGGCGGCGGCGTCCGCGACCGGCGCGGCGGGAGGCGCAGCGCCCTCCTGGCCGCCCTGTGCGACCGCCGCGGGAACTCCCGCGCAGACCGCCGCCGCCGCTGCCGCCAGCGCCGCCACGCCGACGTGCAGCCGGCGGCCCGGTACGCCGGAGCGGACCACGACTGCGCGGGCGCCGGATTTGTCAACATGCGAACGGATCGGTGTGCCCATAGTTCCTTACTCTCCCGGGACGATTCCAGGACATCTCCAGGACATCGCCCCTGCATCTCCCTGCCGGGGAACGCGTTTCCGCCTCCCGCCCTGACAGGGGGCGCACCAGAAATCTCAACACTCTGTTGTGAAAGGAGATCCGAGAGGCGGGTGCGCCTGTTCGCTCCCGGATGCATCGCCATTATACAGGCGAAAAAGTAAACCAGGGGATAACTTCACAAAAATTTTATTAAACAACCCTCTAAACGCCCGTCCAGCGGCCGCCGGGCCGCCCCTCACCTGCGGGAGTGCTTCAGCGTTTTTAGACGGAAATTCGGCCAGAAAACATCGTCATTATTCCGGGGTATGCGCCGTTACAACCACCATACGGGAAAAATCACTAAAAAATTTACAAAATCGCCAGCTCTTGTGTTATAGTGGTTCTCGGCAGGCACTCTTACCGTGGTTCGCAGCGGTCTGTTCGGCCACGGGCGGTGCGGACTCAAACATCGAACCGCGAGCGAAGCAACGCGGACAGCGACCTGATGGTGAATAAAATGGCGAGCACACAGGCCCACGGGCGGGCCACAGTGGCAGCGGGCCGAACGGCGTTTGGTCCCTCCCACAGGTCCCCCCGGAACCGGGGGAGAGACAACAAGGGCAAGGCGGGTTCGGCGGGTTCCGCGGTGGTGCAGACAGCGGCCGCGGCGGTTGGGGCCGCCAGCGGGGCGGACCACGCACCCGCCCTCTTCTTTCGTGACCCGATCGCCACTGCCGCCGCGAATGCGTCCGCGTCCGTCTCCGGCGGTGAGCACAGCGCGGTGGGAGCCACGGTGACAACGGCGCCGACCACCGTCGCGACGGCTCCTGCTCCCACTCCGTTCCTGTACGGAATCGTCAAGCGCATCCTGGACGTAACCGCCTCGCTTCTGGTGCTGCTTCTGGGCTTCCCCATCTTTGCCCTGATCGCGTTCTTGATCTGGCGCGAGGACCGGGGCCCTGTCCTGTACTCCCAGTCCCGCGTGGGGCGGGGCGGGCGGCAGTTCAAGTTTTACAAGTACCGCAGCATGGTGCGTAACGCGGACGACCTGAAGGCGACGCTGGCTGCCCGGAATGAGGCAGAGGGGCCCATCTTCAAGATGAAGGATGACCCGCGGATTACCCGCGTGGGCCGGGTGCTGCGCCGCTACTCTCTGGACGAGCTTCCGCAGTTTCTGAACGTGCTGCGCGGGGAGATGAGCCTGGTGGGGCCGCGTCCGCACCTGCCCTGCGAGATTGAGCAGTGCGCGAACTACCCTGCTGAGCGCCTATCTGTCACGCCTGGCCTGCTGTGCCTGCGCGAGGTGCAGGGCCGCTCGAACCTGACGTTCGAGCAGTGGGTGGCTCTGGACCTGGAGTATGTACGCCACCGCTCGCTGTGGCTGGACATCAAGATCCTGTTGCGGGCCATCCCCGCCGTCCTCAAGGCAGAGGGAGCCTACTGACGTGCTTACTAGCGAGAAACCGACCTTCCCGCAGCGGACGACGCCCTACGGAGCGCCGGACGCCGCGGCGGGTTTGCCAGACCTTCCCGGTCATACGGGCGCGGCGCCGCAGATGGCGCCGCCGATGCAGCAGCAAATGTGGGGGGCTGGAATGATGGGCATCCAACCGGGCATCACACAAGGAGAAAGAACCGTCGTCGGAGGCATTGCGTTCGACAACGTGACCATGGCGGACGCTGTGACGCGCATCGGCATGATGGTGCAGAAAGCGGACCACCCCTGCATGGTGTGCACCGGCAACCTGGACCATCTGGTGATGCTACAGCAGGACGCCGAATTTCGCGCCATCTACGCCGAGTCCGAGCTGGTCCTGGCCGACGGGATGCCGGTCGTCTGGCTGTCGCGGCTGGCGCACTGGCGCCAGGCCGCTGTACCGGCGCTGCGTGAGCGTGTCGCGGGCAGCGACCTGTTCTGGGAGTTGGGGCGCGCCTCCGCGCTGATGGGCCTGCGCCTGTTCTTTCTGGGAGGTGCGCCCGGCGCCGCCGAGCGGGCCGCCGAGGTCATGCAGCAGCGCTACCCTGGTGCGGAGATTTGCGGCATCTACTGCCCGCCCTTTGACACGTTTGAGACGCCGGAAGAGCAGGAGAGGATTCGCGTCCGCATCCGCGAGGCGCAGCCGGATATCCTTCTGGTCGGCTTCGGCGCCCCCAAGCAGGAGAAGTGGATCGCGGCAAACCGGTACCGTCTGGGCGTGCCGGTAAGTATCGGGGTGGGTGGATCGTTCGATATGGCAGCGGGGGTATTCAAGCGCGCGCCCAAGTGGATCCAGCGCCTGGGCATGGAGTGGCTATACCGCATGGCGCAGGACCCGGGCCGCCTCGGGAAGCGTTACCTGGGTCGCGACCTGCCGTACCTGTTTACCCTGCTCTTCCAGACGCTACGAGGCAACAGCGGCGGCAAGCCCGCCACAGGTCACCCGGCGTCCTGAGGGCGCACATCCCTTCGAAGGCAAGCCCCTTGAAAGCTCTTCGGCACTTTACCTTATACGGAGCCAAGTCCGGATCACGAATGAACTCACCACAGCGCTACCCGTCCGACCTGACGGATGAACAGTATGCATCCATCGAGCCACTGCTGCCGTCCCGAGGGGGGGAGGGCAAAGTCGGACGTCCGCCGCGGTACACCAACCGGCAGCTCTTGAACGGCATCTTCTATGCGCTCAGGACCGGCTGCGCCTGGCGCTACCTGCCTCACGACCTGCCTCACTGGACCAGCGTGTATGCCTGCTGGAAGCGCTGGAGCGTGGACGGGACCATGGATCGCATCCACGACGCTCTGCGCCGCCTTGCCTACCAGACCCACAGCCGCGAGGACAGCGGCGCCGCGCGGCGCGAGTCGCGCACCAGCGGCGATGGCACCATCGCCTCCGAAACCGCCGCCGGGCACCGCGGCGGCTCGCCCGCCCTGGCGGGTCATAAAGGAGGGCGCACCAAGGGGCGCCCGGCCAACCGGCGCACGGCGGAAGTCGGTGCGCCGTCGGAAGAGAGCGCAGCGGAGCCCGCTGCTGCGGCCGAGCCTGCTGCCCCTGCCCGGCCGACCACCCGCCGTAAGCGGGGCTCGCTCCCCCGGCCTGAGGAGTAAACCCGCTCAGGCGTCGGAGTGTCCCCCACGTTTCTATCCGGTCCGGGCTGCTGGGTGGCGCACCGCGCCGCGCACACCACTGCCAATACTGCAGTCACTGTCGAAGGGCAGTAAAGAGTGGGAGGGAGCGCTATCGTGAACGGCCGGAAATACCTATCGCAGCAGCAGCAGCAGGAGAGGTTGGAAAAGTTGGAAAAGCAGGGGTCACAGCGGAAGGGCGGGCAGGTGCAGGGTCAGACCACAGTAACGGAGGCAACGCCGCAGAAGATCGTGGTGACCACGACTATCCGCCTGGACGGGGAGGAGGGTGGCCCCGCGGACATCGGCACCGAAGCCCTACAGGCGCTGGCCGCCTCGGGGGGCGCGGAGAGCGTTTCTCTTCAGAAGATGATCTCCGAAGGGCGCATGGTGATGATGCGCATTGCGCCGCGCACCTATCTGGGACTGACCCACGGGCGCCGGCGCATCCAGCCCCTGCGCATCGACGACCATCTGTTTATCTTTGCTCCGCGTCAGGACTCCCTGCGCAGCCTCGCCGACCTGATCTCTGACCTTATGCGCACCCACGGCCACGAGGCGGCGGACCGGCCGCTTGCCCGGCTGAACTTCGAGGAGGCTGACACCGACCTGGAGGCGTAGGGCCCACCCGGGCCCTGCTGCCGCGACCGGGGAGCGGTGCTGATATACCGTGCGTACGTTTCCACCATCGGATAACCCCCTCCTTACCAACTTCGAACGCGGGGAGGACACCGTCTCCACCGCCGCCGCCGCCACCACTGCCCCCCCCGCTACGGCAGCGCAGCCGCAGCGCTTCGGGCGCGCCCGGGTACGCCCGCGGATTCGGACCCGCGTGGTGGCCGTGGTCTGCACCTGCGACCGCGGGGAGCGGATCACCGCCACGCTGGAATCGATCCTGGCCAACCGCCACCCGGACTTTTCCGTCCTGGTGGTGGATCAGAGCACCGAAAACGCAACGGCGCGTGCCCTGCAGCCATATCTCGACGCCGACTCGCGGCTGTTTTACACCCGGGCCCCCCGACGCGGCCTGGGCTGCGCCCGAAACGTTGGCCTGATGCTGGCCGGCAGCGGCGCCGAGGTCGTGGCCTTTACCGACGACGACTGCACCGTGCCTCCGCACTGGCTGGAGACGCTGGACCGGGTCTTTGCGGAGCGACCGCGCGTTGCCGTGGCGTACTGCTCGGTGCTCGCCGCGCCGCACGACCCCACGACGGGCTTTGTCCCCGCCTACGAGCGGGCCGGCAGCCGCCTGGTAACGGGTCTGCGGGAGAAGTTTACCGCCCGTGCCATAGGCGCGGGGATCGCGGTGCGGCGGAACGCAGTCCTGAGTTTCGGAGGGTTCGACGAGTTCCTGGGCGCGGGTGCCCACTTCCCCTCCGCCGAAGACTTCGACATGACCGTGCGCGCCCTGCTGCATGGCTGGCATGTCTTCGAGACCGATGTCGCATCGGTGGTGCACCACGGCTACCGCGCCCACACGCAGGGGCGGGATCTCGCCCTGCGCGACTGGGTGGGCATGGGCGCGGCGGCGGCCAAGCCTCTGCGCGCCGGCCACTGGGGCTTCCTGGGGATCGCCTCCTATGAGTTCTTTGTGAAGGCGGTGTGGCCGCCGGTGGCGGACCTGCTCTGCCTGCGCGCCCCGCGCGGCGCGGCCCGCATTACCGGGTTCCTGCGCGGCTTCCGCGAAGCCTGGCAGCCTCGCTGGGGCGTGGACCCTGACACCCTCTGCTTCGTGAAGAAGGATGCGGAGGAGGCGCGGCCGTCGTGAACCGCTTCCCCGCGATCAGCATTATCACCCCGCTCTACAACGGGGAGCGGTTCCTCCCGGAAACGCTTGCCAGCGTCCGCGCGCAGGTCTTCACCGACTGGGAGCACATCCTGGTGGATGACGGCTCCACGGACCGGTCCGGGGAGATGGCGCAGGTCGCCGCCCGTGCGGACGCCCGCCTCCGTGCGCTTGCCGCCTGCGGGGGAAACGGAGGCGTGGCGCGCGCCCGCAACCGGGGACTGGCTGCGGCCTCCGCGTCGAGCCGCTATGTGATCTTTCTGGACCAGGACGATGTCTGGACGCCGGATGCTCTGGAGCGCCTTTTCCGCCATCTGGAGGCGCACCCGGAGGCGTGCGCGGCGTTCGGCACCGCCCGCCGGATCGATGCGCACGGCAACGCGCTGCCCGAGGAGACGCTGCCCGCCGTAAACTTCGTGGTCCGCCAGGGCCGGGTCGTCCCGTCGGCGGATACGCGCCGCACGTTCGCCCACCTGATTCCCATGAACCCGATCCCGACGCCCGGCCTGTGCCTGATGCGCGCCGAAGCGGTCCGCGCCGCGGGCGGACTGGACCCGGCGACAGCGCCCTGCGACGACTGGGACCTGTACCTGCGCCTGTCGCTCTCGCCGGACGGGAAGGGGTATCTGGACGCCCTGGGCGGCGCCCCTCTCCTGGGCTGGCGGCTGCACGGTGGGAACGCCTCGCATGACCAGCAGACCCTCCGCCGGCAGCGGCGGCGGGTCTACGAAAAGTTTCTGGACCGGGCGGCGCCCGGGGGCGCGGCGGTGGCTGCCATGGCGCGGGCCGCGATGCCCTTCGGCATGCACGACTTTGACGCCGCTCTGTGCCGCACCTGGGGCACCCGCGCCCTGGGAGCGGGGCGACCCGCAGAGGCGGCGCGCTACGGCCTGCGCGCTCTGCGCCATGCCCTGGCGGGCGCGCGCCTCCGAGCGCAGGCCGCGACGGGATGACGGAACGTACGGGACTCAGGACGAGATTCATGGCAGGAGAACACCAGAACCGATTCGCGAAGGCGCGCCGCCCCGCCCCGCTGCCGTCCCCCACGGACGGCTGCGATATCTGCGGATGTCACCGTGGACGGGAGATCGTTGCGTCGGAGCGGATGTTCGGCATGGGGGGCACGTTCGTCTACTTTGAGTGCGCGGAGTGCGGCTGCATTCAGTTGCGGAATGTCCCTGCGGACCTGTCATCGTACTACCCGCCGGGGCGGTACTACTCACTGTCCGGTGAGCGCGGCTTCGCTGCGTTCCAGGACCACCCGCTGCGCGCCCGGGCTCTGGCACTCCTCTCAGCCGGCTCCCTGTTCGGACGCCGCCGGGGCGAGACGGCCGTGCGCCCGTCCCTGGAGTGGGTCGCCCGGATGCTCGAAGGCGCCCCCTCCCCCTCTTTCACCACGCGCATTCTGGATGTCGGCTGTGGCGAGGGCTTCCTGCTGAAGGAGCTTGCCGCGCTGGGCTTCCGCCGCCTGACGGGTGTTGACCCCTACCTGGCGGCTTCCGGCCAGCCCCACCCATCCGTGACGCTCCACGCCTGCTCCCTGAGCGCCCTTCCTGCCGCGGACGCCCGCTTCGATATCATCCTGTTCCACCACTCCCTGGAGCACATCGCAGAGCAGGAGGACACGCTCCGGGCGGTCCGCGAGCGGCTCGCGCCGGGGGGCGTCTGCCACATCGAGGTGCCGGTCGCCGGGTGCGAAGCCTGGGAGGAGTACGGCACCGATTGGGCCGAGTTGGACGCCCCCCGGCACCTCTACCTGCACACGGAGCGCAGTTTGCGGCATCTGGCGGCCCGGTGCGGTCTGCAGGTGGCGGGCGTCTCCTATGTCGGCACGCCCTTCCAGTTCTGGGGGAGTGAAATGTACCGGCGCGGCCTGCCGTTCTACGAGGAGCAGGCGCGAGCCTACCGGGTGCCCGAGTCGCTCTTCACCCCGCAGGAGATGGCGGCGTTTGCCCGGCGCTCCGACGAGGCCAATGCCCGCGGTCGCGGCGGCAGAGCGCGCTTCACCCTTCGTGTCGCGGAAGGGGCAACACCCGCGGGAGCGGCTGCGCCCGGGCGAGAGGAGATCAAGACCGCATGAGCAGCGCTTCGGCAACCCTGGAGAACCGCCCCGAGATCGGACGGCGGCCGGAGCAGTCCGGCGGCGGCGCGGCCCGCAGCAGCGGCCGTTCCGCGGCACCGGACGCCCGCACCTACGCCCTGGGCTTCGCCCTGGAGTACTCCCTGGGCCACATTACGCACTCGGAGAATCTGAAGCAGCGCCTCGCAGGGGATGGCTCGGTGCGCCCGACCTACGTGGACCTGCCTTACCAGGACACGCCGGGCGCATGGGCCCGTCTTCCGGGCGTCCGCTCGAATTGGTCGCTGCGGGCGTCGATCGGGGCGTACCTGGGGCTGCGCGGCGCCGCCTGCCATCTGGACGCGGCTCTGTTCCACACACAGGTCACCTCCCTGCTCTCGACCGGCTTTATGCGGCGCGTCCCGTCCGTGGTCTCGCTCGACGCCACCCCGCTCCAGTACGACGCCCTCGGCGCCGCCTATGGGCACGCCCCCAGCGGCTCCGCGAAGGTGGAAGCATTCAAGAAGCGGATGAACGAGCGGGCGTTCCGCGCCGCGCGGCACCTGATCACGTGGTCACAGTGGGCCAAGGACTCGCTGGTGGCGGACTACGGCGTGGCGCCCGAGAAGGTGACGGTGATTCCGCCGGGCATCCACCTGCACCAGTGGGACTTCGCGGCGGAGCGGCCCCGCCCCTCCGGCGCCGCCGACGGAACCATCAATCTGCTGTTCGTGGGAGGGGACTTCCCCCGCAAGGGCGGGGATACCCTGGCGAAGGCGCTGGACCTTTTGCCCGAGCCCGCGCGCTCCCGCGTACACCTGCACGCGGTCACCAAGACGGAAGACCTGGGGCCAGAGGCGGACGCCGCCGTGGCCGCCGGGCGGATGACCGTGCACCGGGGCGTGACCCCGAACTCCGACCGGCTCCGCGCGCTCTTTGCGCGGGCCGATGCGTTCGTATTTCCTACGCGGGCGGACTGCCTGCCTCTGGCGGTACTGGAGGCTCTGGCGGCGGGACTGCCTGTGATTACGACATCCGTGGCCGCGCTGCCCGAAGCGGTGCGCCACGGAGAGAATGGTGTGATCGTGCCACCGGATGCCCCGGACGCCCTCGCCGAAGCGGTCGCGCAGATCGCCGCGGACGGCGCCCTGCGGCAGCGCCTGTCGGCCTGCTCGCGCGCGACCGCGGAGGAGCGCTTCGACGCCCGGGCGAACTACCGGCGCATCATCGAGATCTTGAAGGGGGTGGCGCGGTGACCCCGCGGCAGCAGACGGCACCTGCGTCGTCTGCGCTGCGAGGGACCACGCCTGGCCCTACCCCGGAGGCTGTGACGAAGAAGATGAATACCCTGCTGCTGATACCGAGCGTCCTGAAGAGCGGCGTGGAGGCTTGCGTCTCCCAGGACCGGCACCCCACGATGGACTACTACGCCCTGGCCGAGGGGCTGCGGGAGGCTTCGCCCACGGGCCGGGTGGACCTGCTGGATTACGGCGCGGTGGAGCGGGAGACGCACCCACTGGTAAAGCTCGCGCGCCGCGTCGGGGGCAAGGACGCTGCCCTGGCCATGATGGGGTTCCTGCGGCGCAAGGATTATGACACCATCTTCACCAACGGCGAGAACGTAGCGCTCCCGCTGGCGCTGCTGCTGCGCCCACTGGGCCGCAATCGCCCCGGTCACGTCACCATCGGGCACCGGCTCTCCACCGGCAAGAAGCGCCTGTTCTTCAAGACGCTCGGGCTGCACCGCGAGATGGATACGATCTTCGTGTACGCCACCACGCAGCACACCTTCGGCCGTGAGCAGCTGGCGATTCCGGCGGAAAAGCTCCGGCGGATCGCCTTCCACGCCGACCACCGCTTCTGGCGCCCGCTTCCGGCTGCCCATGTGGAGGAGAACCTGATCTCCTCGGCGGGTCTGGAGTGGCGCGACTACCCCACGCTGATCGAGGCGGTGCGCGAGATGCCGGAGCTGACGGTTCGCCTCGCCGCCGCCTCCCCCTGGTCGAAGCACACCAACGAGACGGCCAACCGAAAGCTGCCCGAGAATGTGGAGGCGCGCCGCTACGACTACGGGACGCTGCGCCGGCTGTACTCGGGCTCCAGTGTGGTGGTGGTGCCGCTCTACGAGAACGACTTCCAGGCGGGGGTGACCACGCTCCTGGAGGCGATGTCAATGGGCAAGGCGGTGATCGTCACCCAGACCACGGGCCAGACCGATGTCGTGACCGACGGGGAGAACGGCATCACGGTTGCGCCCGGCGACGTTGAAGGCTGGCGGGCGGCGCTGCGCCGCCTGCTCGGCGACGAGGCGCTGCGCCAGCGGCTCGGCGATAATGCTCGTGCCTGGGTGGAGACCCACGCCACGCTCGACCACTGGGTCCAGAACGTCGTGTCCGCGCTTCAGGCAAGCGCTGCCCCCGCAGCGGCGCGACGCGGCGCGGACCAGGGCGCTCCCGTCCAGGCGGACGCCCGCAGCTAGGTCCACGCGAACAGGAGATTCGATTACGACACCATGAAAAAGCTACTTCTGGCCCTGCTTCTCAGCGTCACCACCGCCTCGATCGCAGGTAACGTTCTCCTGTATAACCGGTACTCCTCGCGACGGCCGCTGCTGCGAACGGCGGACGGCGTGGAGGTCACGCGCAAGGAGTACCAGGACATCATCGACTATAAGTTCGGCAAACAGGTGCTGAACAAGCTGACCTACGAGAAGATCATCCGACACGCCGCCGAAAAGGCGGGCGTGATGCCCACGGAAAAGGACGTGGACGCCCGCCTGGAGGGGGTGCGACGCCGCAGCCCGCAGGTGCTGGAGCGCCTTAAGAACGACCCCGCCCGGATGGCGGAGCTTCGCAGCGACACACTGACGGAGCTGGCACTGGAGAATCTGCGCATTCGCGACGTCACCGTGACGGACGCGGAGGCGAAGGCGCACCTGGCGAAGAACGCAAATACCTTCGCGGTACCGCTCCAGGTGCGCACCACGCTGGCGGTGGCCCCGAACCAGGTGGACGCCGCCGCCGCGGCGAAGATGCTCCGTCAGAAGATTCCCCTGGATGTGATCGCGCGCCGCCCCCGCATCCGTGTCGCGGGCGTCGGGGGATGGGACCCGGACTGGTCGCTCTTCCCGCCGGCAGCTGCGCAGAAGCTAGGCGCCGCTGCGCGCAGCCTGAAGCCGGGCGGGGTGACGATCGTCCCCATCGCGGACTACTTCTTTATCCTCCGCATGGACGGGCGCACCGAAGGGGGTACCCCCTCCTATGCCAGCGTGCAGGAGGAGGTAAAGCGCGCCGTAAAGCTCAAGAAGGCGCCCGGAGCGCAGGAGACTCTAGCCCGTCTCTACCGCGAAGCGGGCGTGACCTTCGAGGTGGACAAGTACGCGGCCTACTTCGAGGACATCCGCAGCTACTCCGAAAAGTCGAACAAGGAGGCTCCGAAGTCGCCTGACACGGCCTCTCTTTCCGCAGAAGGCAACCGCGTCGCAGGCCGCTGATTCCGCACCGACCAGGCTTCGTTTTCTTTCGCGCATTCTAAATTATTAGTAAAATTATGGTATAATTTTACAAGGCGGCCCGATCCGCGGCGGGAGCGAGGAAGCGCCCTTACGCGGGAGGTGCGAGTCGCCCCACGGGTGCGGCGCGGTCCGCCTCTCTGGATGCGACCAGAAAGGAAACGAAGCAAATGGATTGGCGTTGTATCGGCGTGGCAACCGCCGTGTGCGCCACGGTAACCGTGCTCGGAGGCAGGGCGGCACGCGCCGACGTGACGTACGTGGGAGGACAGACCGTTATCACAAGCGGCCAGTCCGGCACCGCGGGCCTGAGCGGGGTGGCGACGCCGGGGGTGTTCGACGCAGGGGCGGACTCCGGGATGACGTTCACGTACGGCTATTATGACGAGGTGACGAAGACCTGGTCCGCCCACCCTGACACCACGATCAGCGGATGGGTAGACGGCGAGTGGAAGACATTCGCCACCAGCGGTACGGCAAAGAACGTGGAGGCCCTCGACAGTTACAACCAGCCGTGGGTCTACAGTGGCCCTCTGCCGGGATCGTCGTGGGTCTCCGCGTATGTGGAAACCGACTCCAGCAGCGCTTACTACAAGGAGCCTGAGCGAGTCGGCAACATGCTCTCCGGTGACTTCGCCTACACCATCGATTTTGAACTCAACCCGGCCCAGGCCTGGGGGAATTTCTCTATCGAAGGGGTGATGTACTCGGACGACCGCGTTAAGTCGATCTGGCTGGACTGGGGTACCAGCTACGCGCAGGAGATCAGTTTCGTCAACGGTCCGGACTTTTCGTACCAGTACCTTTCGTCGTTCGGTTCCACCGGGTCCCACCCGGACTACCCCTACCCGGGCACCAAGCACTCGCTGACGTTCTTCGTCCAGAACAACTTCAACGACCGCACCGGGTTCAACTTCTCCGCGACGGCGGTCCCGGAGCCGGGCGCGGTGGCGTTCGGCGTTGTGATGGGCGGCGGGCTTCTGGGCCTGGTCGTGCGCGCCCGTCAGCGGCGGCGGCAAGGGGGGGAAGCGGAGGCGCTTGCCGTCTCCGCGTGACCGGGCGCCACAGGGCGCCGGTCTTACCGGGCCGGGAGGAGGCAAATCGGTCCCCCTCCCGGCCCGGCCGGCGCTTCGCCGGAGTTTCTTACCGTGACGACACTACGACCCGCCATGACGACCACACCCCGCGAAGGCGCGCCCGGCGACGATGCCGCAACATCCGCACACGCCACCGCACCGCTGCGCGACGTGCCGTTCCTGCTCGCCTGTGGCGTGGCCACGGCGCTCCTGGTGGTTCTGTCCTGGCCGGTCCTGAAGTGGTGGCACTGGGAATTTACAAAGCCAGACTCGCCCTACGGCCACGGTTATTTCGTGCCGGTGCTGGCCGCGGTGATGCTGTGGCACCGGCGCGATGCCCTGCGTAACGCCGGGCTGCGGCCCGCTCCCCTGGCACTGGCGCTGCTCCTGCCGGGCGTTTTCCTTCTGCTGCTGGCGACCAAATCCGACATGCAGGCGGTCATGTCCACCGCCCTGCTGGTAACCCTTACCGCCAGCGTCTGGTTCGTCGCCGGGACGCGGTTTGTCCGGGCGGCGGCGTTCCCCCTGGCCTTTCTGTGGACAATGGCGCCACTGCCGGGACCGGTACTGAACGACGCAACCCTGAAGTTGCAATCCCTTTCCGTGCAGGGCTCGGCCCTGCTCCTCAAGGCGATTGGCCTCTCTTCGGTCCGGCAGGGCAACCTTGTGGTGATGGACTCGTACACGTTGAACGTGGACGTGCCCTGCGCGGGCTTCGGTCTGCTGCTGCGTCTGCTGACCTTTAGCGCGGCGTTTGCGTACCTGACCGACACCTCCCCCACGCGCCGCTGGCTCCTGTTCGCGCTCAGCCTGCCGCTGAGCGTGGCGGTGAACGCGGTGCGAATCGCGCTGATCGGCGTGGTGGGCGAATGCCTGGGCGCGTCCGCAGCCAACACGTTCCACGACTGGAGCGGTCTCCTGTCGCTTGTTCTCTGCATGGCGGCCCTGTTCGGGACCGCGAAGGCACTGGGATGTCGAACATTCGCCGGGCAGCCGGTCTTCTGAACCTCATAATGGCCCTGGGGGTCGTCGCCGCGCTGCTGTGGAAGCCCGCGCCGCCCACGCCCTTCCGGGGGGTGGAAGCGCATGAGGTACCTGCGCGCCTCGGCGGATATATCTCCGAGGGTGACTCCCCGGTGCCGGAGGATGTGCGCGCGGCGCTCTCGTCGGGCAGTATCGTGTCGCGCTACTACCGACGGGATGCCGACAGCAGCAGCAGCAGCAGCAGCAGCAGCAGCAGCGCCGGGGACACGGGAATGGAGTTGCTGCTGATCGGCGGGACCGACCGCAGCGCCCTCCACGACCCGCGCTCCTGTTTTGTCGGCTCCGGCTGGCGCATCGAGAACGATCATACCGAGACGCTGCCGGGCACGCAGGTCGAGGCCCGCGTCTGCCATGTGGTAGACGCCGAGAAACAAACGGGCTTCGACACTCTGTATCTCTATGTAGTCGACGGCAAGGTGATTCACCAGGTAACGCAGATCCGGACTCAGATGCTCCTGAGCGCCGTGATCGGCAAGAAGAACCGCCCGGTGTACTTCCTGCGGATTGTCATACCGCTCCCATCGGACCCGGCGCTGCGGCAGCGGGACCACGAACGCCTGATGCAGTTCGCTGCGGAGGCGTGGACGGCTCTGGAGCCCCGACTCCGAAACCATGAGGCGGGCGATACTGTTGCAATAACGGACACAGGGGACTGAGGATGCGGCGGAAAACGAACAACCTTAGCAGCGCGGCGATCTCTCGGACGGTGGGCGCCCTGCTGCTTGTGGCCATGGCGGGGACGGCGGTCCAGGCGGACGGCTCCGGCACGCCGGGAAAGAAGCCGGGCACACCCCCGACGAAGAAACCGCAGCCCGCTCCCCGGATGACGCCTATCCCGAAAAAGAAGCTATCGGCGCCGGCTTCGCTGCCGGGCCAGCCCGCGCGGGGAACGCGCCTCGTCCCGCCGCGCGCCCCGCTGCGGCAAGGGGGGAAGGTAGAGCATCTGACCGGCGGGGCGCCGCTGCCCGCGCCCGGCCCGCGGCAGACCGGGGGCGGCGCCTTTCAGCAGCACAGTTTCCTCCAGAGCGGGACGCAAGGCGCGGTGGCGAGCAGGACAGTGCCCCTGACCTCTTTGAGCAAAACGAACCCGTCCTCGGGGTATCGGGCCAATTCGATCCTGGCCCCGCGCGCGCCCAAGGTGGTGGAGGTCAACCGCAAAGGAGAGCTCCCGGGGGCGAAAAAGACGCAAGATAAGAAGAAAAAGGAGGCAGAGGAGAAGTCCCGGGGCCGCAAATTGCTGCCCGGCTCCTGACCCTGCCCCCCATCCCGAGGTGTGGACCGCTTCTAAAGAAAGTAATTATTTACTTGATGATGCTTAAGATAAAGCGGTTTCTGACCAATTATAGGTAGTGGCAAAATCGCTGTTCCAGACACCCGCCCACTTCGGGGGTTCGGAGGGAGACCGCGGGAGACGCGAAAGCGGAAGCGCCACCAGTTTTGAAGGAGCCGGAATTGTCTAATCGAGTCACGCTGAAAGATGTCGCCGCCCGCGCGGGGGTTTCCCAGACGACCATTTCCCTATTTCTCAATGGGAACACGGGCGTCTGCTCGGAGGAAACGGCGGAGCGCATTCGTACAGCCCTGACAGAGCTGAACTATACGCGCTCGCGCCAGGGCAGCGTCGCGGCTGCGACCCTGCCCACCGCGGCGACAGCCGGGACGGTCACCGCCGCGCCGCCGGTCGTCGCCTATGGCGCGGGCGCCGGGGTCGCTGGCCCCACTGTGCGCCGCCGCACCCGTACCCTGGGCATGGCGCTGCCGAATGCCGGCGATCTGCTGGACCCGAACGGCACCGCCCCCTCTCGTGTTACCGATCAGGTATGGCACGGCGCCTCGCAGGTGGCGGAGTGGGAGGAGTTCTGCCTCCTGTCCTACCCGGCCCGTCTGCGGGAGACCACCGACACCGAGACCTTCCTGGACGGCTCCATCTCCGGTCTGATCCTGAATGCGGGCTATGCGGACCCGCGCCCGGCGCAGCTCGCCGCGGCCGGTCTGCCCGTGGTGGTGCTCCACCGCTTCCTCGCGGTGCCGGACACCTGCGGCTCGGTCTGCGCGTACGAGTCGGATACCGTGGAGCTGGCGATGAACCACCTGTGGGAGTTGGGCCATCGGCGCATCGCGCACTACGCTGGTCCGGTGGAAGTGCCGGGCACCGCCGCGGAGAGTGCCCCCCTCAGCGCGCCGCAGATCCGGCATACCCCCAGCGACATCGCCATCCGGCGCCTGGAGCGCTATGAGATCTGGATGCGCCAGAACGGCGCGTACGACCCGCGCCTGACGTACGCGGCGGAAACGGACTGGCAGGGCGAGCACGCCGCGGAAGCGCTGGCGACCTGGTGGGCACTTCCGGAGGGTGAGCGGCCAACGGCGGTCTTCTGCGCGAACGACACCCTGGCCGTACGACTGCGCGAAGCGGCTGAGAAGATGGGCCTGTCGGTACCCGGAGACCTGTCGCTGGTGGGCGTGGGAGACAGCAACCGGGCAGCGGAGTCGGGTCTGACGAGTGTTGTGATTCCGGGAGAGCAGATCGGGCGCGAGGCGGTGCGCCTGCTGCTGCGGATGATCGATGGCGCGGCGTCCAACCCGAGTGAGCGGCGCCGCGCAATCCCGGTCACCCAGATCGCGGTGCGCGAAAGCACGGCTCCCCCTGCCACGGCCGCCGGTCACTCCGACCTCTAACGCGCGGGAGCCTTCCCGTAGAGAAGCGGCCCCCGCGCCCATCATTGGGCGCGGGGGCCGCTCTGTTGTTTACCGTCGCACCTCGCTTCCGGGAACGCTCTACAGAGTGCGGACGCTGCCGCGCTCCGCCACCCGGCTCACCGGCACTGTGTAGTGATGATGCTCGGGCAGGCCGCCGTTTCCAGAGCGGGACCACGTCGGGAGCGCGGTGGCGCCCGGCGGCGCCAGCAGGGAGCGCAGCAGGCGCACCGCCTCGGCGCCGATCTGCTCAGCGGGGAAGACGACGCTACTGAGCGGCGTGTCCGTGCGGGCGAACTGCCCCTCCTCGGTATCCATCGCCAGCACCGAAAGGTCTCGCGGCAGGGACACCCCCGCGCTGCGTGCCGCGCGCAGCAGAGCGTGTCCGGCGGCGTCACTGGCGCAGAAGACCGCGGTAGGCCCATTGGGCGCCGAAGTCCACTCCCCCAGCGCTCTTGCCAGCTGCTCTTCTGCCCACCCGCCATCCTCGACACGGCGGAACAGGAACGGACCGGGTTCCACTCCCCGCGCACTCAGGGCTCGGCCCCACGCCTGGTAGCGGCGCTTCTGCGTTCGGTCTGCCGGGCCGGAGTGCGGCGCGCACCGACCGTCCGACTCCGACGCGAGGTCGAACACACCGGCAATGCGACGGTGCCCGCGCGCCCAGAGGTGCGAAAGCGCCGTCTCCACCAACTCCTCCTCGCAAACGCTCACGGTCGAGCAGCCGGGCGGGGCGTCCTCCGGCGGCGTCAGCAGGACCACCGGCATCCCGGCCTCCTCAGCCAGATGCGCAGCGCCGGGAACGTCTGCCCAGTCCTCCCCGAGGATCAGGCCGGCGATGCCCTGCTCTTGAAGTCGATGGAGAATGCGGGCGGAGTCAGGAACCCAGGGCGCCGTGGCAGGGAAGAGCAATAGCCGCCAGTTGCGGCGGTCCGCCATCGCCCGGATGCCGCGCAGCGCGGCGTCCCCGGCGCCGCTCCGCTCCGTCAGCATACCGGGAGCGTAGGCACCGAACAGGGAGGAGGAGGCGCACGCGGCGGGCCGCCCTTCCCGGGGGGGCGAGAGGTTCAGGAACACGCCGATGGTGCGGACCGATGCCGGACGCGGGTACAGGTTCCGGGGCGCCACATCGGCGCCGCCCCGCCGCTCGGCTGCGGCGGCATCGTTGAGACCGCGCGGGGACCGGTTGCGCGCCACCGCGAAGCAGGAGGAGGCGGACACGACGCGCGAACCGCCGCCTCCGAAGGGAGCATGGCTTTCAGGAGGCGCGCCCCAGGCTCCGCCGATCCCCTCCGCGGAGGGGGTATCGCCGTATGCTTCGGTTGGCGAAGACCAGGCGTTGCTGTCATCGGGTCCTGACGGACCGAACTCAGGTTTCCACATGTTCGCCTGTGCGCCTCCAGTCGATGCGGCTTATCCGCGTCCAAAAATCAAGAAACACGAGAACCGACACCACGGCCCTGGAGCGACAACCCATTAGATTTTCGTAGGGAATCCCCCGTACGTACCTGTACCAGGCTGACAGGAGGAATGGTAACACAACGCCCTGCATTCGTCAAGATACTGTTTAATAATGCACAGAAGGCGAAGAGACGGCGGAACCAAAGCACACTTTATGTCTGCATAAAGCAGCCTAATAGAGAGAACATTAGCCTACTAACAAGAGAAAAGCCCCTCCGGTTGGTCTCTTCAGACACCAAATTCGCCTATTAATACACAGAACGCGGATTTTCTTGCGCGCCGGGCGGCAGTGGGGGGAGCGGGGCGGAGGGGGAGAGCGTTCAGAAACCGCGGACGGTCGCCTACACACCGGCTGGAGAGAGGGGGCACCCTCTCTCCAGCCGGCAATAGCCCGCTCTTACTGATTTGCCAGGGCGGCGCAGAAGCGCGCCGTGTGCTTCGCGCCGAGCAGAAGGTCGGAGATGCGCAGGTTCTCGTTGGGGGCGTGCGCCCGCCCGCCGGGATAACCGCAGCCGCAGGTGACCACGGGCATCCGCAGCCCCTCCGCAAACGGGTAGATCGGGCCGGAGCCGCCGACCAGGGGGTACACGGCGGGTTCCTGACCGTAGACCTCACGGGCGGTGCGCACCGCGGTCTGCACCATGGGGTGCTGCGGGTCCACGCGCGCGGGTCGCTGGCCACCGAGGTACTTCACCTCGATATCGGAGAAGCCCTGCGCGTCCAGGTGGGCGCGCAGCGCCTGGTGGACCGCCTCCGGGTCCTGGTCCGGCACCAGGCGGAAGTCCACCTTCGCCACGGCGCGCGCGGGCAGGACCGTCTTCGCGCCCTCGCCCTCGTAGCCCGAAGAGAGGCCGCAGATGGTGCAGGTCGGCTCGAACACCGCGCGCCGCTGGAACTCCACGCCCGCCGCATCGCCCAGGAACTGCTCCAGCCCGAACTCACGTTTCAGGTACGCCTCGTTCTCCGTGGGCAGCGCCGCGAGCAGTTCCCGATCATAGTCGGAGGGAATCCGCACGGCGTCGTAGTGCCCCGGCAGCGTGATGCGCTCGCCGCGCGTCTTCAGCGTGTTCAGCGCCCAGACCAGCCGCCAGGCGGCATTCGGAAAGAGCGAGCCGCCCACCCCACTGTGCGCGTCGTAGTTCAGCGTCTTCGCGTGCAGTTCGAAGTAGGCGATGCCGCGCAGACCGCAGATGATCTCGGGGCGCCCGGCGTCGTCCACGCCGCCGAACTCCCACACGCACACGTCCGCGTTCAGTACCGCGGCGTTCTTCTCGATCCAGGCGGGCAGGTGGACGCTGGAAACCTCCTCCTCGCCCTCCACCACGAACTTGACATTGACCGGCAGCTTCCCGCCGTTCGCAGCCTTCAGGGCGTCCAGTGCCATGAGGCGGCAGGCGATGTGCCCCTTGTCGTCCGTGATGCCGCGCGCGTACAGGAAGTCGCCGTCGCGGCGCATCACCCACGGGTCGGAGTCCCACAACTCGAACGGCTCGGCGGGCTGCACATCATAGTGGTTGTAGAAGAGCACCGTCGGGGCGTCCACCCCCGCGCTCCGGTCCTCGGCGAAGACCACGGGCGGCCCGCCCTCCGTGGGCACGAGCCGGGCTTCCAGCCCCCGCTTCTCCAGCTGGTCGGCCACAAGCTGCGCGCACGCAGCCATGGGCGAATCGGGCTGCGCGGCGACGCTCGGGACGGCAACCAACTGCGCCAGCTCCTCCAGCGCCCCTTCCAGGGCGGCGTCCACGCGCGTGTCGAGTTCGTTCGTGTCCATGGCCATTTTTCCGCCTCCCGGGGGCGGCCGCCCCCGCGTCTAATCCGTGGTATAGTTCAGGCGTTCGGAGCGAATCCGCGCCGCCCGGGGACCCCACATGCAACTACCACTGCCGCCCCCGCTGCTGCCCGACGCGCAGCACCGCCGCCGCCGTCGCCGCACCCGACACGCTCTTTCTCGGCTTCGCCGGGGCGAGGCCACTTTCCTCCCGCCCTCGCCGCCGCGCGCCGCCGCCGCGGCCCTGCTACTGTTGCTGCTGTGCCTTTCCGTGCTGCTCGCGGGCGCCGCCGAGGCACGCCGCCAGGGCGGCGGCTACCCCGCCGCGCGCGACCCGTACGTCAACGACTACGCGCAGGTCCTCACGCCCGATCAGGAGAAGACGCTGCGCGCAGAGCTGACCCGGACGCGGAGCGCGCAGGGGATTCACACGACTGTCCTCACCGTCCGCTCCTACCGCGACTACGGCACCGGCGAGCCCACGCTGGAACAGTTCGCCACAAACCTCTTCAACCGGTGGGGCATCGGCGACCGCAACCGGGACGACGGCGTGCTGGTGCTGGTGGCGGTGCGGGACCGGAAGATGCGGGTGGAGGTCGGCTCGGGCTACGGCGACGCCTACGACGCGCCGATGAAGCGGGTTATCGACGATGAGTTCCTCCCCTACTTCAAGCGGGACGCGTACGGCGAGGGCATCGTGAACGGCACGCGCGCCGTGCTGCGCGCCCTGCCAAAGACGTGGCCGCCTTCCGGAGCGCCGGGCGTCGAAGCGCCGCGCGAGTCGGACGCCCCGGGAACCGTCGCGGACGATACGGACCCGAGCGGCACCCCGGTCCCGGTCGAAGTCTTCACGATCGGGGCAGAGGAGGGGGGCGCGTCGGCCCCGATACTGCCCCTGCTCGGCGGCGTGACCGCGGTGGGCGGTGCCTGGTTCGGCGCGTACCGCTACCTGCGCTTCCGCCGACGCTTCTGCCCGACCTGCCGCGCCGAGATGAAGCGGCTCGACGAGTTCGCCGACGACGCGTTCCTGGACGCCGGGCAGAAGCGGGAGGAGGGGCTGGGCTCGGTGGACTACGACATCTGGCAGTGCGCGTCCTGCGGCTTCCACCGCCGGCACGGGTACTCCGCGTGGCTCAGCACCTACCAGCGCTGTGTCCGGTGCCGCTACCGCACGATGAGCGTCGCGCAGCGCACCATCACCAGCCCGACGCAGTACTCCACGGGCACGGCGGAGGTTACCAAGGACTGCCGCCACTGCGGATTTCACAGCCAGCACCGCGTCACCCTGCCGCGCCTGTCCTCGTCCTCGTCCAGCAGCAGTTCGTCCAGCGGTTTCGGGGGCGGCAGTTCGTCGGGAGGCGGCGCGAGCGGAAGCTGGTAGCGCAGGAACGAAACAACACGAGGAGAACGCACATGCCTGAAGCAACGGAAAATACGCCGCCGCCGCCGGCCCTGACGGGCGCCGGCGCGACCACGCACGCGCAGAACGACTGGTCTGCCGCGAAGACGATCCTGACCCCGTTCCCGGCATCGGAGACTGTCCAGGAGATCGTGTACGCGCTGGTCGCGGATGACCTGAGCGCCGCCCAGAGCTACCTCATGAGCGGCGGCAAGGGCGGGGTTTCGCGCCTCTGGCTCCTGATCCCGCTCGTGGTCATTGTCGTCCTGGCACTCTCCGGGCGGCCTTCCAGCCGGAGTTCGGGGCCGCTGACCTCTCTCCTGCTTCCTATGCTCTTCCCCCTCATTCTGGTGCTGGTCATCACCCTTCTCCTGCTGCGCTTCCAGATCCGCTCGGTCTTCAAGAAGATACCGGGCAGCGAGGAGCCGCGGCGTGTGCGCCTCACCCCGGACTACCTGGAGGTGCAGGACCAGGTGACAGAGAGCCGCGTGCGGTGGCACGGCATCGCGCGCATAGACGAGGGGAAGAAGCACTTCTTTATCCGCTTCCACACCAACATGGCGATGCCGATCCCCCGGCGCGCGTTCGAGACCGACGCCGCGGGGCGCGCCTTTTTCGAGGAGATGACGCGCCTCTGGCAGAGAGCCGGTGGGGGCGGCAAGCCCTCCGCCTGACCCCCATGGTTCTCTGTAGACGGCTTATCGCGGCTCCGCGCCCGCCTTCTTCTGCTGCCCGCCCGGCAGGACGCGCGCCGACAGCCGCAGGTCGCCGCTCTCGATCTTCTTCGCCACGGCGGACACCGGCTCTCGGAACACGACGCACCCGCTCATGACCTCGACCTCTTCGCCGCGGGAGCGGTAGGCGGCGAAGTGGGCCCGCAGCCTCTCCGCGAACGCCTTCGGCTCTCCTGCCGCCAGGTGCTTCAGCCCGAGCAGGGCATACAGCCGGCCCGAAACGGTGGCGCGCCGGTCCTTGAGCAGCCCCTCCAGCGTGGCCGCCGCGTCCTTGCGCTCCACCAGCGTACCCAGCGCCTTCTCCTCCTCCGAGAGGGTCGCGGCAAAGCCCACGCCACCCACGGCGAACCGCGGGGCGTCGCGGACGACGGCGTAGGCCGCGGGCGCCGACGACTTTTCCACGGACTGAGCCAGGGCACCGCCCCCGCTCAGGGACAGGAGCACGCCGGTCAGCACAAGCAGGTTTTTCATGGTCTTACCCCGTGGGGTATTACGTCCGCGGACACTACCCGGTTCCCCGCCCCCCTTTCTCCTCCTGGCGCTTCGGGGGAAGGATTTCCGCGGGCCGCCGGGCAAAGGGAACCGCGGGAGCGCGGAAAACACACGCGCAGCGAGGCAAAGACATGAGTTTCACGCTTACCCCCGAGCAGAAGCGGGAGTTCTTCGAGAAGGGTGTTCTGAAACTGCCCGGTATCGTGCCGCCGGACGCGGTCGCGCGGGCGCGGCGGGCGATCAACGCCTACATCGGCGAGAACGGCATCGACCCGAGCGAGCTAACGAAGTACCGCGCACAGACCTACTGCCCGGGGCTGGGCAAGACTGTGCCCATCACCGATCTGTACAACGCCACCCCGATCAAGGACGTCGCGGAGGCGTTCATCGGGGCGGGAAAGGTGCGCCCTGTGGGGAGTGGGCAGATCGCCCTGCGCTTCCCGGTGGTGGAAGAGCCGAATGAAACACCCCGCCCGCCGCGCCCGCACATCGACGGCATGTACTCCCCCACTAACGGCGTCCCTGAGGGCACCATCGCCAACTTTACCGCGCTCGTGGGCGTGTTCCTGTCCGACGTCCCCGAGCCCTACATGGGCAACTTCACCGTCTGGCCAGGCTCGCACCGTCTGTACGAAACGTACTTCCGGGAGCACGGCCCGCAGGCACTCTTAAAGGGCCTACCGCCGATTGACCTGCCCGAACCGGAGCAGTTTGTGGGCAAGGCGGGCGACGCCGCGCTGGTCCACTACCAACTCGGACACGGAATCGCCGGAAACGTATCGCCGAACATCCGCTACGCCATCTTCTTCCGCCTGACGCACGTGGACCACGACCAGTACCACTGGGAGTGCATGACCGACATCTGGAAGGAGTGGGAGGGGATGCGCGACCTGGCCGCCGCGGGCGGCTAGCGGTCGCCGCCGATCACGCCGACCAGCAGGGCGATATCGTCGCGGACGCCGCCGCGGCCGTACGCCTCCACGCCCGTAATCAGGCGGTCCAGCATCGACTGTGCCCGCTCCTGCTCCTGCTGGTCGAGTTCGGCAGCGGCAGCCGCGGACTCGGCCAGCAGGGTGCTCACCCCGGGTATCCCCAGCAGGTTACGGCGGTTGGGGCCTGCGTCGCTCAGCCCGTCGGTGAAGACCGCGAAAGCGTCCCCCGGGGCAAACGCCACGGTCTCCTCCAGGAAGCCTACGCCCGTTTCAAACGCGCCCAGCACCGGCCCCGTCGAGTCGAGCGACTCCACCTCCCCGGTGGCGGCCCGCCACACCAGACCCGGCTCCTGCCCACAGTTGACGTAGGTCAGCGTCCGCTGGGCGTGGTCGTACACCCCTACAAACAGGGTGGCGAAGCCCGTAATCAGGTTGTGCTGGACCAGGGTGTAGTGGAGGGTAGTAATGGCGTCGGCCACCCCGCGCCCGGCGTACAGGGCAAAGCGGAGCATGTTGCGCATTGTGGCGACCTGCTGGGCGGCGGCGAGTCCCTTGCCGGAGAGGTCCGCGACCACCAGGGCAGTACACTCCTTCTCCAGCGTGAATACGTCGTGGAAGTCGCCGCCCACGCTCGCCTCCTCCAGCGCGGGCAGATAGAAGGAGGCGAGCCCCAGCCCTGGCAGGGCCGGAGGCCGGGGCGGCTGGAGCGCGTCCTGGAGCTGCTGCGCGATGGTCCGCTCTCGCTGCTGCAGGCGCACCGCCTCCACCGCGGAGCGCAACTGCCCTGCCACGGTCTCCGCGAGCGCCACCTCGTCCTGTGTCCAATCGCGGCGCCCGCTCGCCATGGCCACCGCCAGGGCGCCCACGATGCGGTCTCCCTCGTAGAAGGGCACGTTGATAAGCGAGGAGACCTGGAAATTCAGGTTTGCGGAGGCGTTCCGGTCCGAAAGCCTCTCCGTGCTCCCCTGGAGGTGCGCCAGCACCAGAGTCTGCCCCGTCCCGAACAGCGCCTCGATATCGACCCCGAGGTCCGATAGCAGGTACTGTCCTGCCACGGACGGCACCCCCTCCGTGTGCCAGTCGCGGGCAATCACCAGCAAATCCTGCGTGGCATCCACGGTAAAGACGTAGCACCGGTCGGCTGCCAGCGCCCTCCCGAGCGCGGCCACGGCGACCGCCTCGATCTCCTCCGGCGGGAGAGACTGGCGAATTCCCTCGCCGATCTGGTTGACCAGCGCCTCGCGCTCCGCCCAGGCGCGCGCCTCCGCAAGCAGACGCTCCCGCTCGGTCTCCAGCGCCTTCCGGTCGCTGATATCGCGAAAATAAACGGACAGCCCGCCGCTCGCCGTGGGGTAGACACTCACCTCGACGGGCCGGTGAATCACCGGCGATACCGTCTCGTAGTGGGCGGGCTGGCGCTCCCGGGCCACCTTGAGCTGCATCCGGTACGTGTCGCTCTCGACAATTTGGGGAAACTCGTCCGCGAAGCGCTTGCCAATCAGCTCCTCGCGCCGCCGGCCCCACAGAGCCTCCGCCTTCCGGTTCACGTAGGTGAAGCGGAAATCGGCGTCCACAGCGTAGAAGGCGTCGCCCACGCTCTCCAGTATCTCGGAAGTCTGCTCGTGGACGGCGCGCAGGGCCGCCTCGGCTCGCTTGCGCTCGGTCAGGTCAAGGATGGCACCGACCATGTGCAGCGGCCTGCCCGACGTCTCCTCCCGCATCACGAAACCCCGGTCGAGAACCTCGGCGTAGGTGCCGTCCCTGCGCAGAAAGCGGTACTCGTCCGACCAGAAGTGCCCATCTCCGGCCGCCCCCTCGATCACGGCCTGGATGCCGCGAACTACCCGCTCCCGGTCTGCGGCATGGATGCGCCCGGACCACCACGCGGCGTCCGTGCCGACCTGCTCAGGCGAGTACCCGAACCGTTCGCAAATCCCTTCGTTCCACCATACGGCGTCGGTCTCCAGGTTCCAGTCCCAGACTGCGTCGCGGGTGGCGCGGGCGACGGCCTGAAAGCGCTCGGTCTGCTCCCGAAGCGCCGCCTCTGCTACCTTCCGCGCAGTGATGTCCAGCGCCGTTCCAATGAAGCGCTCAGCCCGACCGTCCGCTCCCAGAAATGCCCTGCCCGTCGCGGCGACCCAGCGAACGGTGGGGGTGCCATTGTCGTCCGCCGGGCTGACGGTGCGGTACTCCACGTCGTACCGCCCTCCGTCTTCTCCCCGGAGCGCCCGCTGCACCGCCTCGTCCATCGGTTCGCGGTCATCGGGGTGCAGACGCGCCAGGAAGGTGGCGTAATTGACCGGGACTCCCGGCTCCAGGCCAAACGCAGCCCGGCAGCGGTCATCCCAGATCAGTTCCCCCGTGATAGGGTTGAAGTCCCAGGTGCCGATGTCCGCGCTCTGCGTGGCGAGACGCAGTCTTTCCTCGGCGACCACCAGAGCGTCTGTGGCGGCGCGAAGTTCCCGTTCGCGCCACTTGCGCTCCGTCAGGTCGACCCCGTGGACGAGGACGCCGGTCACCTCCCCCTCTTCATCGAAGAGCGGCTGGTAGGTGAAGTCCACATACCGCTCCTCCAGCGGACCGCCCGGCTCCGTGTGGAGCCACACGCGAACGTCCCGGCCGACAAACGGCTCGCCGGTGCGGTGGACCTGTCCGAGCAGGTCCACGAACCCCTGCCCCGCTACCTCAGGCAGCGCCTCCACCACCGGCTTGCCGATGATGTCGCGGTTCCCGATCAGACGATAGAACGGAGGGTTCGCCACCTCGAACACATGGTTCGGGCCACGCAGCGCCGCCATGAACGCCGGGGCACTCATAAAGATGTCGGTCAGCCGGGCGCGCTCGCGCTCCTCAGCCCGCCGACGGTCCGTAATGTCCTGCGCCAGGACGAAGAAGCCGCGCACATGACCGTCCTCAGCGCGGTCGGGGACATACACCGTGTCGGTATGCCGCATGCGGCCGTCCTTATCGCGTATGTCCTGTTCGAAGCGTACCGTTTCGCCGCGCAGCGCCGCCTCCATGTAAGGCAGCCGTCCCAGAAACGTGCTCTCCCCCACCAGATCGCGCGCCCTCACCCCGAGCAGGCTTCCCGGGGCAACATCGAACCACTCCCGATACGCCCGGTTGGCAAACCGATACCTTAGCTCTGTGTCCACATAGGAGATCAAGACCGGGAGGGCGTCGGCCATGAGCCGGAGGCGCGCGTCCGGGTCGTGCAGGGCCGGTAGGCCGGGGGCGCTCTGGTCGACGACGCGGAGCGTGCTGGTAAAGCCAATCAAAGCGCCGTCTCCGCCGTAGAGCGGGGTAAGAAGGGCATCAGCGAAGAAGCGGGCGCCGCCCTTCCGCAGATACCAGCGAATGTCCTGAGCCTGCCCCTCCGATCGCGCCGTCTCCCTTTCGCGCGCGGGCACTCCGGCCTCCTGGTCCTCCGCGGTGAAGAGGATCGCCATGTCCTGCCCCACCCACTCCTCGCGGGCGTACCCGAGGACGCGCCCGACTCCCGGGTTCCAGCTGAGGATATGGCCTTCGGAGTCCATCAGGAAGACGGCTTGCTCAAGCGCCCCTTCCGCCGTCGCCGTCGCGCCGAACAACGCCCCCCCCTCCCGCGCACGCGTGGAAGCTGGTCGCACGGCGAGATCGGGTGCGGAGGAGACATCGAGCGCTGAAGCTTCCGGCGCACCGTCAGGGGGCTGAGTGGACATGCCAGCCATTATTTTACCTCCTGTATCCCCTGCCCCGCGAGTTTCCCAAACAGCCCGGGGGGCGCCCTTCCCTCCACCTCCGGAGAGAAAAAAATGCCCGCAACACTGAACGATTCCGGCATGTCCGGTGACTAAACAAAGTAAAAAGAGCGCGGCGCCTTCCTGCGGCGCCTTCACACACCCGTGCACCCGCACATGGAGGGGAGGATAGGGGATGCGAAAGTTTACCCGCGTGCCGGTGGTGGCGACAGCATCGGTTCTCGGGGCGGCCTAGCTCGGTTCCGGGCTGCTCTTGGCGCTTCGGAGCGCGACCGGAGCCAGACCGAACCCGCCGGGAGATTCGACCGGGCACGCCCGAGCCGCTGCCCACGGCAGGAAGGGGAAGCGACAGCGGCGGCTTCTCCCTGGCGCCCGGCACCGCGTCCGGCACCAGCGCCGGGATCCGGCTCTCGGTCGACGCCTTCGACCAGAGTGCCGTCTGGGGCCGGGCCTGGCCCACCAGCGGCGACCAGCCCTTCGTGTTCCGGTTCGACCGGCAGACGAAGCGCTACGAACTCTTCGGCGGTCCGGAGAGCGGTCTGCCGGTGCGCGGGTGGAGCCCGTGGATGAAGAGTGACGGCCAGACGGTCTGGGTGCAGCACGAGCAGGGCACTTATGTTCTGGACCGGAAGGCGCGCCGCTTCCGCCCCGTCTTTGCCACACGCAACGGCACGGGCAGCGAAGATGCCCCGTTCGGTGTGGTCTCCGCGGTGGAACCCGACCCGTCCACCCCGGACGCCGTGTTCCTGCTTCTGTCGGAGCCCGTGCGTGCGGTCCACACGCGGGACCCGCAGCCCCCCTTCCTGTTCCGGTACCGAAAGAGCACAGCCCGCCTGGAGCCGCTGCCCGTATCGCCGGAGCTACTCGCCACCCTGGCATCCCCGGAAACTCCTGGTGTGTCCTACACCCGGCGCCCCCCCGGGCTGCGAGGGGCGCCGGGCGCCGGGCATGGCCTCCTGGCCGAAGGGAGTCGGCTCTGGGTGGGCACCTCGGCCGGACTCTGCACGGTGGATACGCGCACGGGACGCTGGTCGCTCGTCCCGCCCCCGATGGGCACACCGCCCTTTCTCATCCCGATGGAGATATTCTGCGACTCGGCGGGGGACGGCGGCGGAGCGCTCAGGATAAACACCGCCAACGGCGCCCTGCGTCTGGCCCGGGTGTCGGAGGTGCCGGCGGTGGGGAAAGAAGCGAAAAAAGAGGCGAAGCAGCAGCGGCGCTAGAGCGTGGCACGTACCCGAAGCCCCTCCTTGCTGCTTCCCGCCCCCAGTGGTACAATTCAACACCTATCAAAACGATAAACTGTTACCGTAGCGATGGATTGAAGGAGATCGGCGCCAGCGGCGTGCCGGAAACAGGAGACGATATCACGCGATGCAGCAGACCACGACCCGACACCGATTTGACCAGCAGTTGGCGGACCTGCGCCAGAAGCTCCTGCGCATGGGCTTCGAGACCGAGGAGATGATCCGCGATGCCGTGAGCGCGCTGGAAGCGGGCGACACGCACCAGGCGGACATGATTCTGCGGCGCGACGACGCCCTGGACCTAGCGGAGGCCGAGATCGAGCAGCAGTGCCTGCTCATCTTCGCGACGCAACAGCCGGTGGTCGCCCTGGACCTGCGCATCGTGGCCACGGTGTTCAAGGCGGCGGCGGACGTAGAGCGGATCGGCGACCACGCCGTAAACATCGCCCGCATCACCCAGCGGATGCGGCGCGAGGGTGTGCTGTACCAGCCCCTGGTGGACCTGCCGCTCCTGAGCCAGAAGGTGCGCGCCATGCTGCACGAGGCGCTCGAAGCCATCGTCCACGAGGACGAGGCGCGGGCGCGCGGGGTCATTGAGGCCGATGCGGAGGTGGATGCCCTGTACCGCCGTATGCGCGCCCGGATGGAGGCGTTGATGCAGGAGTCACCCTCCGTCATCCCTCTGGCAACCAGTCTGATGTTCGTGGCGCACTACCTGGAGCGGGTCAGCGACCACTGTGTCTCCATCTCCGAGCGCCTGGTCTTCCAGGTGACAGGCGAGATGATAGGCACGCCAGAGGAGGACGCCCCCGCGCCCGCGACGCAGCAGGACGCGCCGGTTTAGCATCTTATAGGGGGCATGGTATAATATGGTATAATAAAGGTATCCTGGGGGCGATTGGAGTTGACGGGACACAGTAGGGGTAGGTTGCGAGCCGAGGCGCCGCTGGCCTCGTAAAAAGCGGCAAAAAAACAAATGCGAACAACAACTTCGCTACCGCGCGCAACAGCAACGCTGTCGCGCTCGCCGCTTAATTAACACTTAAGCTGGCCGTCGGGGAGGGTACTTGCGGAGTGGCCCCTTCCCGGCTTACCTAAGATCCGCTACCCATGGGCAGTGCGCAGAGCCCCTGGGGAAACCAATGCGCTTACCGCTGACGGAGCCTGCCGATGGGCGACGGCGGCGGGACACTAAAATCATCGCGCTATGCTCGTAGACGCCTATCTTGTTCTGGTTTCGGACGGCGGTTCGAGTCCGCCCGCCTCCATCACTGTGGGCTTATACCACTCTCTGTGCGGCGCCGCCGGGGGCAACTCCGGCGGCGCCGCTTCTTCGTTTAGCCCCTCATGGTCACGCTTTGTCTTCGGGGGACGTATCATCTGTCACCCCGACCGTGCCGCGTGAGCAGGGATTACGCGCGCGCGGCGCCAACTAGGTACTGGTAGTCTGGCGGCATTTTAAGGAAACGTGAAGTCTTTTCGTTTCTGCCGCTTCAAATAACACACGCTCCCGCCGACGATTTCTAAACCGAGGGCTGCGTTCTTAGGCGCGCCCCCGCTTACATACGATCTTACATACGATTCACTGCCACGACAGAACCGGGCCGCTACGCGCGCGTAGCAGCCCCCTGACGAGGGAAGACAGGAATAGCCCGATGCGATCCCGCCTCCACGCCCTGGACGTGACGCCTGCCCGACGCACCCGCCCCGGCCTCCGGGCCTTCGCGCCTGCCGCTGCTGCGCTCCTTGCGGCCTTCGCGCTCTCCGCCTGCACGCCGGGGGCGGCGCTCGCCCAGAAACCCCGCATTCCCGCCGCGCCGCCGGCCGACGCTGCGGCTGCCCCCGTGTCTGCGGAGGCCGTGCGCGTGGTGTTTGGCGAGGTGACGCTCTCCGGCGCGGAGAACGCTCCGGAGCGCCGGCCGTACCGCGACCCCGCCGACAATGAGTTGTGCATCGCGCCCGAGTCGCTGGCCGCGCTGGGGGTGACCCACATTGTGGACGAGCAGGCGGGCAAGGCGGCGTTCCTGCTCGCGGAAACGGGCCGCAGCGCAACGGTGGCGCTCCGCACTCCTGCGGACGGCAGCGGGCGGACGGGCGTCTTCGTCCCTGCGGTCGAGACCCTGGAGGCTCTGGGCGGGAAGTGCCAGTTCGACGCAAAGGCCGGTGTGCTGCATGTCCGCGCGGTGCTCACCGATGTGGAGATTCTGGGCGGCCAGCTCCGCATCCGGGCAACGCTGCCGGTCATCCCGAAGATCACCGGCACGAACAACAACCGGCTCCTCATCTTCGACATCCCCGCGGCAGAGGTCGGCGCGCTGCCGAAGAACCTGACTCTGCCGGACCCCAACGTGGAGAAGGCGCGCTCGGGCCAGTTCTCCGAGGATGTGGCGCGGGTAGTGCTGGAGACCAAAGCCCCCGCCCGCTTCGGACTCCTGAACCCGGACAAGCCGGCCACGCTGCTCGTGATGAACCCGCTTCCGGTTAACCGCCCCGAGACGATCGTCGTCTCCAATAAGCCGGAGCAGCAGCCCATCGAACAGACCACGGCCGCGGCCCAGCCGGCGCCGCGCGCCTCGTCCGCCAAGACGCCGCCCCCCACCCGCGTTCGCGCCGTGGCCTTCGAGCGCGTGAGCGATACCCAGGCCCGTATCATCCTGCGCGCGGGCAGCGCTCCCACCGCGGTCCCGTCCCAGACGGAAGGGCGCCTCGTGTTCAGCCTGCCCAACGTCACCCTGGCCTCGGGTGCGGGCGACGGACTGGAGCGGGCGGAGCATCCCCTTCTTAAGGGGATCGAACTGATCGCGCGCAGCGCAACGCAGGCGCAGCTTGCGCTGAACCTGACGCGCGCGGTCACCTTCTCGGTGCGCATGGAGCCGGGCCGCGGCCTGGTAATCGACCTGGGACTGCCCCGTGGGTCCGGCGGACGGGTCGCGGGCAAGACCATCATCGTGGATGCCGGACACGGCGGAAACGACCGGGGCGCGCGCGGCGTGAACGGCACCTACGAGAAGGCCGTCAACTTCGCCGTCGCTCGCAAACTGGCCGAAGAGCTACGGGCGATGGACGCCAACGTCATCATGACCCGCGACACCGATGAGTTCGTGCCGCTGGGTGAGCGCTCGTTTATCGCCAACCGCGCCGGCGCCGACTTCTTCATCTCCATTCACGCCGACTCCGCCGGGGCGGCGGCGCGCGGCTCCACCGTCTACTACCACGCCAACCTCCCCTCGGCCCGCACACTCGCGCAGTGCATTGCGGACCGGCTGGCCCAGATGGGCACCATCCCAAGCCGGGGCGCCCGCTCTGATTATAAGCTCTACCCGGGGGACGGTCTTTCGGTGCTGCGGCGCTCGCAGATGGTAGCAGTCCTGGTGGAATGCGGGTATATGAGCAACAGCGCCGATGTCCGCCAGCTTGTAGAGCCGTCGGTGCAGGACAAGATTGCCCGCTTGATCGCGGAAGGACTGCGTGACTACGTGGAGGGGAATCCCGACGTAGACACACGGTTCCTGAACCCGCGCGGCCGGGGAGAGGACGGCGGCGTGCGTGTCGCGGCGTCCCTGGTAACGGAGGCCGTGGCGGAAACGGCGGCGGGAACGGCTGTGATCGTTCCGCCCCTGGTTGCGCCGCAGGTCCCGTAACCGGGTCACGCGCCCGCACGTTCTATTGAAATAACGTGAAGACACAGAAAAAGAACCAGGCCTACTTTGCCCTCGCCGGGGCGGCGCTCGCCGCCCTGGGCGCGGGAACCTCCCTGTTCGCGCTCCCGGGCTGCCGCCCCAGCACCCCCACCACCACGGTCACGGCCACAACGGACCCGCCCATCGTCTCGCCGCCTCCGCGCACGGGCGACCTGGGCGAGCCCGGTGAGCCCGGCAAGCCGCGCAAGGTAGTGGTGTATGAGGTAGCGACGAATGCGGACGGAGATCAGCGCCTGGAGTCCCGAGAGATCGCGCTCACCGGCGACCGGGTGAAGACACCGGCCACTGCCGCGCTGGAGTCCATGACCGGTTCGGCGACCTCGCCGCTGCCCAAAGGAACGAAGGTTCTCTCCCTGAACATCGATAACGGCCTCGCCACGGTGGACTTCAGCCGGGAGTTCCGCGACAACTTTGAGGGCGGCGACACGCAGGAGGCTCTGGTCATCAACGCGGTGCTGGCGACTCTGGGACAGTTCGAAACGGTCCGCGAGGTGCAGATCCTGGTGGAGGGCCAGAAGATCGACTCTCTGGGCGGCAACAAGGAGCTTACGGCCCCGCTCCCCGTGCCCCAGACGGTAGGCGAGAACGGCTCCCCCGACGGCGACGGCAGCGCCTGACGCCGGATGGGCTCTGCGCTACTGCCGCCCCCGCCCTCCCTGGGCGTCTTCGACTCCGGACTGGGCGGCCTGACCGTTGTCCGGGAGATTCGGCGCCGGATGCCTGGTGAGAGCCTGGTGTACGTCGGCGACACAGGGAACGCCCCGTACGGTGCGCTGCCCGAAGCGCGCATCCGCGACCTGTCCCTGGGTCTGGCCCGCTTCCTTCTCACGGACTTCGGCTGTCGTGGTCTTGTGATCGCCTGCAACACGGCCACCGCCGCTGCTGCCGAAGCCGTGCGCGCCGCCACCCGGCCTGTCCCGGTCGTGGCCATGGAGCCTGCCGTGAAGCCCGCCACCCGCGCCACGAAGACTGGCATCGTAGGCGTCCTGGCCACCGTTGGGACGCTGACCAGCGCCCGCTTTGCGGCCCTGCTGGAGCGCTATCGCGGCGAGGTAGAGTTTCTGACGCAGCCCTGCCCCGGCTTTGTAGAGGCGGTCGAGGAGGGGCGCGTTCACACCGCCGAGACCCGCGCGCTCGTGGAGGGCTGCGTCCGCCCCCTGATCGAGCGGGGCGCGGATACTCTAGTCCTCGGCTGTACCCACTACCCCGTCCTGCGCCCCCTCATCGCGGAGGCGGCTGGGCCGGGCGTCACCCTGATCGACACGGGCGACGCGGTCGCGCGCCGGGTTGCGGAGGTCTTTGCCCCGGCGTCCGGTTCGGGGGAAGGCCGCCTGGAGTTGTTTACGACCGGGGACACCCGCGCCTTCGCGCGCGGCGTGGCAGCCATTCTGGGCCTGTCGTCCCCGCCGGCGGTACGCCGCCTGATCTGGAAGAACGGAGAATTAACCACCGATGCCACGAATTGACGGGCGGGGCAACCTGGATTTGCGCCCGGTGAAGATTGAGCGCGGCTTTATGAAGTTCGCGGAGGGCTCCTGCCTCATCAGCATGGGCGACACGAAGGTCATCTGCACGGCCACCGTGGAGGAGCGGGTGCCGATGTGGATGAAGGGGCAGGGCTCCGGCTGGGTCACCGCCGAGTACGCCATGCTGCCACGCTCGGGCAAGGAGCGCAACCAGCGCGAACAGCTCAAGCCCGCGGGCCGCACCATGGAGATCCAGCGCCTGATCGGCCGGAGCCTGCGCCCGATTGTGGATCTCAAGGCGCTCGGCGAACGAATGATCCTGCTGGACTGCGATGTTCTTTCCGCGGACGGGGGCACCCGTTGCGCCAGCATCACGGGGGCGTATGTGGCGCTGGTGGAGGCGCTGGCGCGCCTGCGCCAGGACAACCTGATCAAGAAGTGGCCCCTCTCCGAGGCGGTCGCGGCTGTTTCCGTGGGCGTGGTCAGCGGCGAGGAGATGCTGGACCTGTGCGCCGCGGAGGACAATCGCGCCGCCGTGGACATGAACGTTATCATGACAGCGGGCGGCAAGTACATCGAGGTGCAGGGCACCGCGGAGGCGCAGCCCTACGACCGCGCCCGCCTCAACCGGCTTCTGGACGTCGCCCAGGTGGGCCTGGACGCCCTGTTCGCCCGCCAGCGCGAAGCAGTGGACGGCCTCCTGTAGTCGCCGCCGCCCCTCGCGTATAATGGCTTCAGGAGAACACCCCATGTCCGTGATTATCGAACTGCCGGACGATCTTGCCGACATCTTACGCCGACAGGCGGAGGCGCGCGGCGAGGACGTCAACAACTTCGTGATCGCCACCCTGACCGATGCCGCCCTCCAGAATGGAGCGCCCTGGGATGACGACGCCTGGTGGAACAGCCTGAGTGGCTCCGAAAAGGCGGCAGAGATTCACGTGCTTCGGCGCAGTATGGCGGAGGCGAATGCGGGTGCCGTTTCTCCCTCAGAGGATGTGTTCGCGCGTCTGCGGGCCCGCCGCGCCAGTACCTCGACCCAATGACCAGCTCCAAGGCCACACCGCCACCCTATGACGTGGTCTACACGGAAACGGCGGAAGCGGAGATCGCAGAAGCGTACGATTGGCTGTCCGGGTTTAGCTTTGACTCAGCGGACAGGTGGCTGGATGGTCTGCAGACAGCCGTCCTGAGTGAGGCTGCGAGACGGGCGGCGGTCCCCGGAATCCGAGGCCTCGCGGCAGAAAGCGCATCGTTTCCGGACCGCGACATCTTCGTTCTGCTTTACCAGACGCGCGGCGGAAGCCCGTGGCGCGTTCTGTTCGACCTGTGGGACTCCGATGAAGACGGGCACGTCGATACCCTACGGGTCTTGAGACTTCGGCACGGCGCACGCCGCCGGAGTTCCACCATGGAGGAGGAGTAACCCCGCATGAGACGGTTCGTGCTGGCGACGCGCAACGCGCACAAGGTCGAGGAGATGCGGGTGCTGCTCGCGGACGTCCCGGTGGAGTTGGTGGGGATGGACGCCTACCCTGACGTCCCCATGCCCGAGGAGACGGGCGAAACGTTCGCCGAGAACGCCCGCCTGAAGGCCGCCGGCATCGCCCGCGCGACCGGCGAGTGGGCGCTGGCGGACGACTCCGGCATCAGCATCGACGCCCTCGGAGGGCGCCCCGGCGTCTACTCCGCGCGGTGGGCCGGCCCCGGCTCCGGCGCGAAAGAATGGATCGCCAAGACCCTGGACGAACTCACCAATATTCCGGATGAGCGGCGCACTGCCCGCTACGTCTGCGTTCTCACCCTCGCGGCTCCCGACGGAACCATCGCGGCGGAGGCGGAGGGCACCATGGAAGGGCGCATCGCGCACGCCCCGCGCGGCGCTGGCGGCTTTGGCTACGACCCCATCTTTCTGGTGGAGCCAGAGTACGCGCAGACCGCCGCGGAGTTGAGCCCCGAGGAGAAGAACGCCCGCTCACACCGGGGGAACGCCGCCCGCGCCCTCGTTCCCAAGTTGCGGCGTCTCGTTGAGGAGGCGGCATGAGACAGGAACCCGCCGCGCCGCTCGCGGGCAAGCGCGTATGCATCGACCCGGGACACCCCTCCGAAGTCGGCATCGGCACGCGCGGCAAGAAGTTAACCGAGGTCGGCATCGTCTGGACCATCGCAAAGCGTGTGCGCGACCTGCTTACGGAGCGCGGGGCGCAGGTCATCCTGACCAAGCAGAGCGAGCGCCAGTTGGTGAAGAACCGGGAGCGCGCCCGCATCGCGAACGCGTTCAAGGCGCACCTGCTGGTTCGCCTCCACTGCGACGCGAACGCCGGCACCGGGACAGCGACCTTCTACCCGGACCGCCCGGGCAAGGCCGCGGACGGCAAAACCGGTCCCTCGCGGGCGGTGCTGGCGGCCACGGCGCGCGTCGCCCCGGCGTTCCACCGGGCGCTGGCGGCGGGGCTGGCCGGCGCGCTGAAGGACAAGGGCCTGCACCCGGACACGCACACGTTCATCGGCGGCAAGCAGGGGGCGCTTACGGGCTCCATCCACTCCGAGGTCCCGGTGGTCCTGGTGGAGTTGTGCGTGCTGACCAACCCCCGGGACGAAGCGTTCCTCGCCAGCGACGCGGGCCGCGAGCGCATGGCCCGCTCCCTCGCGGACGCCGTCACGGCCGCCCTGCAGACGTCCGACTGAGGGCGGCGCGGCCATGGCCGAGAACCAGAACAACCGCAGCCGCGAGCAGTGCATCGCTCTGCGCCTCCAGGGCTACAGCCAGTATAAGATCGCGGAGATGCTGGGCGTGTCGCAGACCACGGTGCGCTACCACACGCGTCATCTGCCTTCGTTGAAAGTCCCCTCGGTCAAGCGGGAATACAGCCGTGCCCGGACGCCTGACCCTGACCCGCTCCCACCTTCCGAAGACCTGGCCTATTTCCTGGGCATCTTCGCGGGCGACGGCAATCTCTATCGGCTGCCGAGCGGGTCCTACCAGTTGAGTATCTGCTGCGACCTTCGTTACCCGGACCTGATCCAGACGTATCACGAACTGCTGGAGCGGCTCACGGGTTGCCCGGTGCGCGTTCAGGAGCGACACAAACCGGGTCGCCCAAGCACCTGGGCCGCTCTCGTCTCCTACTCGGCGCACTTCCCGATTCTGTTCGACATTCCCTCGGGAGCAAAGAAGAGCAACGGCTTTGAAGTACCGAAGTGGCTGTTCGCGGACAAGGCGTACCTCCGGGTGTTCTTGCGCGGCCTGATCGAGACGGACGGCGGCGTCTACTGTACCTACCATAACGGCGGGACGCTCTGGTACTGCGCCTTCACCGCGAAAGTCCCCGCTGTGGTGGACACCTTTGAAAGAGCCGTGGTAAAATTGGACTATCCGTTCAAACGGTATGGCCCGACGTTTCGCCTCTCAAATACCTCTCTGGTGAAGCAGTTGATCACGGAGATAGGCGTGACGAAGCGGCGCGAGTATCGGTACGAGCGCCCGGACAAGTAGATACAATTCGGGGCGTGGCGCAGTCGGTAGCGCGCGACGTTTGGGACGTTGAGGTCGCAGGTTCGAATCCTGTCGCCCCGACTCGGTGATGGTGATAGTGCGGGAGTAGCTTAATGGTAAAGCCCCTGCCTTCCAAGCAGGTGACGAGGGTTCGATTCCCTTCTCCCGCTTCTGGGCGCCGTGCAGATTGCACGACGCCCTTCTGCTTTATGCGGTAAAATGGGCATACCATGCTCCCGTAGCTCAGGGGATAGAGCAACCGCCTTCGGGACCTCGCGTCGAGACGCGTGCCGAGTTTGAGCCTCGGGGGTCCGTAGATAAGCGGTGGGTCGCGGGTTCGAATCCTGCCGGGAGCGTCCCCGTTTTCCTTCCCCCTTTCCTGTAGCAATCACCTGTTCGCCTGGGGTACAATTCGTTAGTGACAACGATTGCGAACAGGCGTGATTGCGCGGTGGGAGGGACTGGTGCCGAAGCTCGATAAGCGCGCCTCCCGAGAGGACCGCGCGGTGACGCTCACCCCCGCCCAGCGCGAACTGCTCGACGCCGCGAAGGCGTGGTGGCAGGAGGGTGAGCGGGCACTGGACTACCTGGCCGAGCGGGCGCGGCAGCAGACGGCGCTGGCCGAGGCGCTCCCCTATCTGGAGCGTCTCCAGGCTTCCCAGGAACCGACCGGGGACCTCGTCGGGCCGATCCTGCGCCGGGCGCGCATCCTGTCCGCCAATCGCGCTCTGAACCGCACCCGGGAAACCGCCGCCTTTGCCCGCGCCCTGCGCACGCTCCTCTTCGGCGACGCCCCCCTCCCTGCCCGTCTGACTACCTTCCTTGACGAGAGCGGCGTCGGCACGCTGACCGCCTCCCAGATGCTGTGCGCGGCCTATCCGGACCGCTACCCACTGGTCAGCCCGACCACACGCGCTGCCCTCGCCCCGTCGCTGCGGCAGCGCGCCGAGGCCCGGCGTATCGCCCAGAGGGAGTACGCCATCGGGCCGGACACCCCGCCGGAGGTGCTGAGTCTTCTGGGGGACTTCACGCTGTATGAGGCGGCGCGGCGGGCGCTGGATGTGGAGACCTTCCCGGAGGTGAACGCTATCCTGTGGCATGCGCGTGAGATGCCGGGACCGGGCGAGCGGAAGCGAGTGCCCGTGGCCGGAGTGCGCGAGCCGACTGCCGGGTACGCCACGAACGCCGGGGCGGAGGCGACGGAGGCGGACCTGCTGGCATACATAGAGGGGCTCATCGCCGCGCGGGGGTTCACCTACCCCGAACTGGCGGTGCGCGACTACTACATCGCGCTGAAGACCAAGCCGTTCGTGATCCTGGCGGGGCTTTCGGGCACGGGCAAGACGCGCCTGACGGAGCTGATGGCGGAGGCGATCACGGGGGATGTGGCAGGTCAGTACCGCCTGCTCGCCGTGCGCCCGGACTGGACCGACGCCTCGCCCCTGCTGGGCTACCATAATGTCTTGACCGACCGCTATATTTCGACGCCGTTCCTGGACCTGCTGCGGGCGGCGGCGCGGCCGGAGAACGCCGAGCGAGCGTACTTCGTTTGCCTCGACGAAATGAATCTGGCGCGGGTCGAGCACTACATGGCCGACCTGCTCTCGGCGATGGAGACGCCCCGGCGCCTGCTCCACCTGCACGGTGGCGAGACGGTGACGCTGCCGCCGAACGTCCACCTGACCGGCTCCGTAAACGTGGACGAGGCGACCTACCCCTTCAGCCGCAAGGTGCTGGACCGGGCGAACACGCTGGAGTTCACGGAGGTCCGTCTAGCCCGCCGCCCCGGCCCGGCGCCAGCGCCGCGTGCCGTACTCCCGGAGATTCCCGCCCGTGAGCGGCAGTGCCTTTTTCTCTCCGCGTGTGTCGCGGGATTTGCCGAGGCGGAGGAGCGACTGCGGGCGCTGGACCCTGTGTTCCCCGAACGCATCCTGACCGCGCTGACCACGGTCAACGAGGCGCTGGAATCGCGCGGCCTACACACGGGCTACCGGGTGCGGGACGAGGTGTTCGCGTACGTTGCGAATGCCTTCACGGCAGACGGCGAGGGGCTTCTGGTCCCCGGCGACCGGGCAGCGAACCTGGCCACGGCGCTGGACTTCCAGGTCGTACAGAAGGTGTTGCCACGCGTCGCGGGCACGCTGGAGGCGTTGGAAGCGCCGCTCGCCGCCCTGGAGGCGTGGGCGGAGGCGTCCGGCTTTCCGCGAACGCGGGCCAAGCTCGCCCGTATGCGCCGCCGCGCCGCCGAGGACGGCATCGTGACGTTCTACGAACCGTAGCGCGCGGCGGAAGCAGGACCCCGCCCGCCGCAGCGCGAAACAACGGCGTAACATCACCGGCGGCGCTGCTCTGCCGCTGCTTGGAAATGGAGAGTGGATTGAGCGAATCGAAGGAATCCCCCGCCGCGGACGCCCTGAAGAACGACACGCCCGCCCCCGTGGTCACGCGGCATGCGATCGAGATCGACGGCAAAACCCTTCGCTACACCGCCACCACCGGGATGCTGCCCATCAAGAACGCCGAAGGCGAGGTGGAGGGGCGCGTCTTCTTCGTGGCCTATAACGTGACCTACGGCGGCAAGCACACGGGACCGAAGCGCCCCCTCATGTTCTCGTTCAACGGCGGTCCGGGTTCGTCATCGGTCTGGCTGCACCTCGGCGCGCTCGGCCCGAAGCGCGTCCCCATGAGCGGCGAGGCAGGCGAGATGCCCGCGCCGCCCTACAGCGTGGTCACGAACGAGCACACCTGGCTCCCCTACACAGACCTCGTCTTTATCGACCCGGTGGGGACGGGCTACAGTCGCCCGGCGAAGCCCGACCTGGGCAAGAAGTTCTGGAGTGTCGAGGGCGATATCGAGTCGCTGGGCGAGTTCATCCGGCTCTACCTGTCGCGCTACGAGCGGTGGGACTCGCCCCTGTACCTCGTAGGCGAGAGTTATGGCACCACGCGGGCAGCGGGTCTGGCTGGCCATCTGATCGAGAAGGGGATCGCGTTCAACGGCATCCTGCTCGTGTCCTCGGTCCTGAACTTCCAGACCCTCCTGTTCCGCAAGGGCAACGACCTGCCGTACGTCCTCTTCCTCCCCACCTACACCGCGACGGCCTACTACCACAAGAAGCTGCCCGGCGACTATATGAAGGACCTGAAGAAGACGCTGCGGGAGGTGGAGCAGTTCGCGGCCACGGAGTATACGGTCGCGCTGGCGCAGGGCGACCAGCTCACCGACGCCGAGCGCAAGGCGGTGGTCGCCAAACTGGCGCGCTACACGGGTCTTTCGGAGGCGTACATCGACCAGAGCGACCTGCGCATCGAGATCCACCGCTTCTGCAAGGAGCTCCTGCGCGCTGAGCGCAAGACCGTGGGGCGGCTCGACTCGCGCCTGACGGGCCGGGACGCCCTGGCCGTCTCGGAGACGCCGGACTTCGACCCGAGCATGACGGCGATCCGCCCCCCCTACACCGCGGCGTTCAACCAGTACGTCCGGACGTCGCTGGGCTACCGCACCGACGACACCTACCACATCCTCGGCGGGGGCATATCCTCCCCCTGGGAGTGGAACAGCCCGAACGGCTACACCGACACGAGCGAGGCCCTGCGCCTGGCGTTCGCCAAGAACCCGTACCTGCGCCTGTTCGTGGCCTCCGGTTACTACGACCTCGCGACACCGTTCTTCGCCACGGACTACACCCTGAGCCACATGGGCATCCCGGCGGACCTGCGCAAGAACGTGACGACGCACGAGTATGAGGCCGGCCACATGATGTACATCCACAGCCCTTCGCTGGCGAAGATCAAAGAGGACGTTGCCTCATTCCTGCGGGATGCCGGCAGCTGATCCGTGGCGACCAGGACGCGGCGTGCGCGGCATTTGAGACGGTCTTGTCCCTTGAAGACCTTTCCCGGGGCCAATCAGAAGATGGTTCGTGGGATCCTCTTCGAAGCGCGCGCCGAGTTGCCAGATGCGGGCTGCGGAATGCTTCCGCCGATTGATCGACGGGCTTTACCGCTCGATAGCGAGGCGCAAGCCAGGCCCTTCTGAACCAGAGCAGGGCGCAGGCCAGTTTGATGCTGGCGCGGTCGTTCTCGGGCTTCTTGTCCCAGCGGATCAGGATGCCGCGCCAGCGACTCGCCCGCCACTATGAGAGGCTGCCCCAGACCCTGGCCGGATTGCACTTTCTGGTCTTCACCTGTCTGATGCTCGCTCAAGCAGTGGGACATATCATAATAATGCCGCAGCGTAGTGCATAACAGACTCTAAGCGCACCAGCCAGTGCGGCGTCGCCCGGTCGCTCTCGGTCAGCCTCATGACGATCCGACGAGCCGCAAAAGACGCAGGCGGAATTGTCGATGTTCAGGCCAGGAACGCGAGTAGAAAACCATACCGACAACTCCGCATCAGTACCGCCTCTGCCGGAGTTGACCCGCGCATCGCTGCCTCCAAATGGCGGGAATAATCGAGCGGTCGGCTTGTCGCTCTGCCTGGCTGTCGTAGCGGGAGCCAGGCAGGCCCTCAGCCTATGTTGGTGGCCTCTGCGGCGACTGCCATGGGGACTTCGGTTCCGACGTTTGGATGGCCGCTCGCGATACCCCTCGCCCTGCACACGCTACTAACAGTCGCGGCGGTAGTCTTAGCGTGGCCGCATCGACAGCGATCAATTCAGGCTCGTTGGACGCTCGGCATCGCCGGGGTTGCCGGTGTCGTCACGGCCATACACTTTTTCCTGACCTGAAGGATAGAATGACTTCTCTCGCTTCTGCGGTCCATCCAGTGTGAAGATTAGCGGCTCCGTCCGCACGAACGTACGCACCCCGTGTGCCCCCCCATACGGACCCACAACAGGCCAAATACAGGGGCTTTCGTCGGCAGCGGGTCGGAAATGTCACCCGCGTGTTTGCACCCGCGAGGAGGCAAAATTACACCCACGTGCCACTGTCGTGGCAAAAGGACAAGGAGGCACAAAAATGAACCCTACGCAGTCCGCCACCACGCTAAGGTCAGGGAAGACCCTCGCGATGCTCATCGCCGCGAGCCTGCTTCTTCTGCCTCCGTTGTGGGGGCGGCAGAGTAATATCGGAAAACCCACCGGTTCGGGACGATTCGTCCTTAACGGGAACACGGTTTCCGTCGCAGTGCCGCGAGACTGGCAAGTACATCCGGAGGACGCATCCTCTGGCTTCAACGTCCTGCTCAGTTCTTCGTTCGGAGAGATCGCGGTCGCATTTGCTTCCGCAGGGGAACTGCGCCCCTCTGGTGAAGACTCGCGGCGGCCCAAGTGGCTGGCGGATCGCTACGCGGCGACCTGGCAGTTGCCTCTGCACCAGTGGGTCACCCCTGATGGCCTGGAAGTACGTGACACCCTCAAACCAGGGAAGAACCGGAACCGCTACGTCGCCAGCGGGCACTGCAGCGATCTCGAGTTCGCGGCCTTCGGCACGGTCTCCTCAAGCCATGACCTGAAGGTTGTTCGCAACGCTCTGGCTTCTTTTTTGGCGTCTGCAGAGTATTCTTCGAAGCCATCCCGGCCAAAGGTCCTGGTTTCCGGCATGAAACGCACCGTGTCCGTGAGGCAGGTTCCCAAAAGCATAGCCCCTCGGGTATTGACACTGGGCGGGCGCCGCCTGACGCTTCCGGGCGGTTGGGTTACGTACGATATGATTCTGCCTGGCACTTTCCTCAAGGCAACAAAAGGCCAACCTTACCAGTTGGACCTCGTGAAAATTGCCCCTCCTAACGCGCGGGTGAATCTGGTGATGAAATGGGCTACCGCTCCGCCCGATTCGGAGGCGCGAAGGGCTTTTCTGCATCAGTCAAAAGTCCAGTCTCAGAAGTGGAGGGAGAGCGGATATATCGTCCGTGATTTGAGCAAAGCAAACAACAAGCCTGACGCTGTGAGCTTTTATCAGATGCGGACACGCGGAAGAGCGGGCAAGGGCACCGGTGCGGCGGAGAGAATCGAACTGCTCTCCCTATCAACCGGCTCGACTGTCTATGGGAAAGCCGTCGGCCTGGAAGAAGACGGTAATATCGAAGACATCCAGAAGGCATTTGATGCTGTCAGGCGACAGATACAATAGGTTCTTCTGTCTGTACCCGCGCAATCCCCGCCTGGCGTTTGGGGAGGCCCAAGTGCTTGTGTAAGACGCGGCCGCCGATCCTGCGGGTGAGCACGGTGGCCCCGTTCCGCGGGACAACAGATCGGATCGTCCGAACGTCTTGACACCATCGGGAAGGCGTGCTAAACTCCACTATCACGAAATAGCACACCCGTCGTCGTGCGGTGGCAGGCGTGCTAACACGAAGTAGCAGCGAGTCTTTCCCGGATACTGGCATGGCAAGGAAGCAAAAAGCGGACGGGGAAACGCCGGCGAGCACGGCCCGGCCGACCATCGCGACCATCGCGGCGCACATGGGGCTGTCGCGCGCGACTGTCACGCACGTGCTGAACGGCCGGGCGGAGGAGCAGCGCATCCGGCCCGAGACGCAGCACCGGGTCCGCGAGGTCGCCCGGCAGCTTGGCTACCGCCCGAACGCGTCCGCCCGCGCCATCCGGGCGGGGCGCTTCGGGAACGTGGCACTGATCCAGTCCCTGCTCGGGGCCTACCTGCCGCGGGAACTGCTCTATGGGCTGACGACCGCCATCGCGGACAAGGACCTCCACCTCGTGGTGACGCAGGTCCCGGACGGCGTGATCGACGACGACACCTACCTGCCCCACGCGATGCGCGAGCTGTCCGCCGACGGTGCCCTGATCAACCGGCACGTCGGCTACTCCCCGCACCTGCTGGAGCAGATTCACCGGCTGCGCATTCCGGTGGTCTTTCTGAACGTCCGCCAGGAGTTTGACTGTATCCATCCCGACGAGGTGATGGGCGGACGCACGGCGACCGAGTTCCTACTCGGGCTCGGCCATGAGCGCATCGCCTACGTCGAGTCCGACGTGCCGATCCCGCACTTTAGCAACTCCGATCGCCGGGCCGGATACGAACAGGCGATGGCGGCTGCCGGGCGGGGGCCGTGGGTCCACCTGCTGCCGCGAGAGTGGGAGTCCCCGGGGCAACCGAGCGTGGACCGGCGCGTCGAGTCGGCACGGGCGCTGCTGGCGCACGCCGACCGGCCGACGGCGATCATTGCCTATGAACTGACGGAGGCGATGGCGGTGGTCCAGGCGGCGCACCTTGCCGGCCTGCGTATTCCGCAGGACCTTTCGGTCGTTCTGTTCCACAACCGGATCGATGACAGCTACTTCCGGCCGTTTCAAACGGTGAGCAACGTCATGGAGGAGGTGGGTGCACAGGCGATCGACATGCTCCTCGAAAAGATGAAGGACCCGGAACTGCCCCTCCCGACCCGGGCGGTTCCTACGGTAATGCTGGAGGGGGTGACCTGCGCGCCTCCCCCGCGCGGGTAGCGCCCCGGATTTTGTTGGTCTGACACGTCTCTGTAGCCGTGTGCGGGGGGCCCGGAAGCCGGGAACCCCGGCTCTGCCGAAGTCTGGCAGGAAGGAAACTATCGATGAGGAAGAAGCCCATGACGCGCCTCCCCCGGGGCGCTCGCCGTTGGGGCAGTGCAGCCTTCACGCTGATCGAACTGCTCGTTGCCATTGCCATTATCGCTATTCTTGCCGCGATTCTTTTCCCGGTATTTGCTAAGGCACGAGAAAAGGCCCGGCAGGTCTCCTGTCTGTCGAACCAGAAGCAGCTTGGTCTCGGCTACATGCAGTACATCCAGGACTGGGACGAGATGTTCGTCTTCTCGGAGCGGTGGGGCGGAGCCGGACAGGGATGGGGCGGACGGATCTACCCCTATGTCAAGAGTACCGCCGTCTACGCCTGCCCGAACGATGACACCGAACGGCCTGAATGGCTCCCGGGGAAGGTCTCTTACGCCCAGAACACCTTCCTTTCCTCAGGGAACTTCTTCTGGAACTGGACCGTGGACGCAAACGGCGTCTACTCGAACACAGACACGGCTTCGCTCGCCACGCTGAACTCGCCCGCGAGCATCGTCCTCATCTACGAGGCGGTCGGCGCCGTGGACGGGGCGGCCCCCTATCCGGAGCCGATCTCGAAGGCGGCGTTCTACTTCTTCTTCAACGCCGGGGATGTGACGAACCCGCTGGAGGTGGACAGCATGGCCGGTAACGGCGCGAACGCCGCCTGGCAGACGCCCGTCGCGGCCTACCGGCACGGTAACTACACGCTCAATGGGGACGGCTCCATCAACGGTGGCGCCAACTTCATTCTGGCCGACGGTCACGCGAAGTGGCTCCGGGTCAGCCCGGAGAATTCCGGCCAGGGAGGGGTGGTCTCCGTAGGCTTCCCGGACGGCACGGCAGGAACGACCTGTATCTCCCCGGAGAAGCTGAGCGGGACCGGCTTTGTCGCCACCTTCTGCCGCCAGTAGCGCAGGAGATAACAAATGAGAAGGCTCAAAACGGGTATCCTCTGGTGTGCCGTCTGGACGTGCGGCGCCGTGCTCTGCGGCGCCGCCACGCTCACAGGATGCGCGTCCCGCTCCGCGACGGAGACGGCGGCAACGCCCCGCCCACTGACGGACGCCGAAAAAGCGCAGCGGGATGAACAGGCGCGAAAGGCCGCTATCGGTATGCGCGCCGCCCAGATCAACCGCAGTAACCTCCCGCCTGAGGAGAAGCAGCGCCTTCTAAACCAGGTGCAGGCCTCCGGCGGACAGTAGCTCAGGAGGATGTCAACGTATGGAACGCGACCGCCCGGACCGGTCCCGGATCGCCGCAGCGATGGCGCTGCTGACCACACTCGCCGCGGTGACCTGCTCGGGAACGTCCGCTAATCCGCCCACCGAAGGGAGAACGATGACAGCATCGCCGTCAGGCTCGTCCGGCAGCGCGGCGCCCGCCGTGAACGCAGCACGCGCCCCGTGGGAGGCCGCGCCCCCGCTGAAAGAGGCCTATAAGGGGGCATTCCTGGTCGGCGCAACGCTCAGTTCGGCCGCGCTCGGCCCGGAGGTGGCAGAGGGGTCCATCCCGGCGATGGAAGCCGGCATCGCCACCCGGCACTTCGACGCGATGACGGCGGAGAACGCCATGAAGCCGGACGCTCTCCAGCCCGCCGAAGGACGCTTCGAGTTTGCCGCGGCCGACCGTCTGGTCGCGATGGCGGAGAAGAGCGGCGCGACTCCCATCGGTCACTGCCTCGTCTGGCACGCTCAGACCCCGCGCTGGTTCTTCGAGGGGCCGGACGGCAAGCCCGCTAGCCGGGAGCTGGCGCTGGCCCGGATGCGCAAGCACATCGCCACCGTCGTCGGGCGCTACAAGGGCCGTGTCAAGCAGTGGGACGTCGTGAACGAAGCGATCAACGACGGCCCCGGCGTGCTGCGCGAAAACAGCCCGTGGTACCGGGCCATCGGCGAGGACTACATCGCCGAGGCGTTCAAGGCCGCGCACGAGGCGGACCCCGACGCCATTCTGATCTACAACGACTACAACATCGAGCGCGGCTACAAGCGCCCCAAGGCACTCGAACTCCTCAAATCGCTCCTCGATAAAAAGGTACCGGTCCACGCCGTAGGCATCCAGGCCCACTGGCGGACGGACGACCCGAACTTTGCCGAGGTGGAGGAGTCGATCAAGCAGTACGCCGCGCTCGGTTTGAAGGTCATGATCACGGAGCTGGACCTCGGGGTGCTGCCCACGAAGTACCAGGGCGCGGACATCAACACGCGCGAGCAGATGACGCCCGAGCAGCAGGCGGTGATGAACCCCTACACGAAGGGGCTGCCGGACGAGGTGGCGAAGAAGCAGGCCGACCTGTACCGGGAAGCGTTCGCCCTGTTCCTGCGGCACAAGAACGTCATCGGGCGGGTGACGCTGTGGGGCACGCACGACGGCGGCTCATGGCTCAACGGCTTCCCCATCCGCGGGCGCACGGACTATCCTCTACTCTTCGACCGCCAGGGCAAGCCCAAGCCAGCCTTCTTCGCCGTCCGCGAGGCCGCAGGCCCATCGGGCGGCGCGGAGGCGAAACCGGCCACCGCCGCAGCCGCCCCCTGAGGTCGGCACGACGCGGCACCCTGCCCCCGCCCCGGCGCGACCCCCTCGGTTGCGCCGGGGCTTTTTCGGTTTACTTCCAGTTACTTCCAGGTAAGGCAGGTGCCGTCCGCCCGGCTTGGGTGCGGGCCGGGGCTGTCGGCGGAGAGGACGTTGCCCACCGGGTCAATCCGCAGATAGCGGTGCGAGGCCAGCGAGAGCAGCGCGAGGTCGCCGTAGGGCGTCTCGACCCACTGGAACGTCTCCGCCTCTACCGGTTCCCCCTTCTTCAGCAGGATCTGGCCGGGGGTGCCGGACGCCAGCACGGTGATAAAGGCATCGCCGCACCGCAGCGCGACGCGCCCCTGCCCGCGGTCCACCACCGTGAAGCCGGTCGCGGCGGGCGTGGCGCGGCGGTCACCCGCGGGCACGGCGACAAGCTGGTGCCGGTCGGCGGCCAGCACGGCCCCGCCCGGCGCCGCGCTCCCGATCGTGATCGTCTGCCCGAGCGGAATGGGCCGCGTCAGGCCGCGGGGGCGCGGCTCGTCCACCGTAAAGCTCTCAAAGTCAGCATGCCCCCCTTCGCCCTCGCCCGTGTGGTAGCTGAATAGCGCGTAGCGCACTCCCTGGAAGGTCTTAAGCTGGAAGACCATCGCAAACGCGCCGCCCAGGGGCGTGAAGGTCGTGCCGTCCGTGCTGTAGTGGAACGTTGCCTTCTCCGTAAGGAAGTCGCACTCGGCGCGCAGCCACACCCGGCGTAGCGGCGGCGCCGCCGCGCCCCCGAGCGGGATTTGCTTCGCCTCCCCCGTCGTCTGGTCGAACTGCTCCAGAGTGAAAGCGCCGTCCGCGCCGCGGCGCACCCCGATCCAGGCGTAGGGCAGGTTCAGGAGGGCGAGCCCGGCCACGTCCCCCGGCTTCATGCCGGCCGCGTCCAGAACGGCGGTCGGAGTGGAGGCCGGGCCGATGGCCCGCTGGGTGAGCGTGTTGCGCGCGGTCCAGAAGTCGGCGGCGGGGAGCGCACGGAGGCGCAGGAAGCCGGGCCGCTCCTTCAGGGACCACCGGGCGTCGTCCGGCGCGTGGTTCCACTGCCACACGGGGTTGAGCGCCGGGCCTGTGAAGTCGTCGCCGCGGGCGAACGGCGCGGAGGGCTCTGCGGCGTTGCTGCCGGTGTCCGGCTTGACCCAGACGCGGGGAGCGCGCCCCAGGTTGCCCGGCAGGCCGAAGTAGGGCCAGCCGTCCCGCCACGTGACCGGCGCGAGGCACGTGACGCGCCCCACGGCGTTGTAGTCCATCATGGCGAAGCCCCAGGTCTCGCCCTTGGGGGTGGTGACGATGCCGCCCTGGTGCAGCCCGCGGCGGCCCCGGCTGCCGGGCGCGGGCGGGACGACTTTGAACGGCGGACGGAAACGGTCGGACACCAGGGCGTTGGTGCCGCCGAGGCCGAAGTCCTCGCCGACGCTGATTGCGGGGTTGACCTCGTACGGCCCCTCCAGCCGGTCGGCGCGGGCGCAGGCCATCCGCATGGTCCCGTCGTACCAGGCGGACGTGAGGTAGTACTTCCCGTCGATCTTGTAGAAGTGGACGCCCTCGCCCATCAGGCTGTCGCGCCCGAAGAGCGGCCGCTCCGTGCCGGGGACGATGCCGCTCAGGTCGTCCTTGAGCTGGGCGAAGCGCAGGTCGCGGTAGCCCCAGACCGCGTAGACCTTCCCGTCGTCGAACAGCACGGACAGGTCGTGCAGTCCCACGTCCATCTCCGTGCGCGTCCACGGCCCGGCGGGGTTCTTCGCGCGGAAGACCTGGGTCGCGCGCCGGTTGACGTTGGTAAAGACGTAGAACGTCCCGTCGTGGTAGCGCAGGCACGGCGCCCAGATACCCTGGCCGTAGACCTCCCGCCCATTCTCCAAGCGGTACTCCGGGCCGAAGTCCAGCCGGTCGCAGGCATAGGCCAGGAACCGCCAGTTCACCAGGTCCTTCGAGTGGAGGATCGGCAGGCCGGGCATGGCGTGCATGGTCGTGCCGGTCAGGTAGAAGTCGTCCCCGACCCGGATCAGGTCCGGGTCGGAGAACTCATCGTAGAACAGCGGGTTCGTGTACGTCCCGTTGCCGTTGTCCGCCGTCCACGTCCGCGCGGGCGTCTGGACGGACGCGGGGTCGGCGGCCGCGGGGGTGTCGCTGGGTGTCATGGCGAAGAGCAGTCCGGCGCAGACGGCGCCGCAGGCGACCCGGACCTTTCGGGTGTTCATTTTCCTAACGGGCGTCCAGTCGCAGCACGGTGATCGAGTGCGGCGCGAAGGTGTGCGTGAACGTCGGCCGGATGCCGCTCACCCGCCGTGTGGCGGGGACAACCTTCGTCGGCGTGTCGATGGCGTTCGTCTCCTGCGGGTCCGCCGCAAGCACGGTCTCGGTGGCATTCGGCGCGACGGAGCGGACGCCCTTCAGTTCGATCTGCACCGTCTGCGGCGTCGGCTGCGGGTTGACATGCTTGACGAAGATCGCCCCGGTTTTGCTATCGCGCGTGACCGAGGTGAGCAGCGGCGCCCCCTCCAGCGAGGCTTTAAGAATCTGATCCCCGGCGTTGTTGCTGAACATGCGGAAGGCGTGGTAGCTCGGCGAACCAAAGGAGCGCAGGGCGTCGTAGCCAATCAGGTTAGGCCGCCACTGCCGCCCGCCGGGGTTAACGTTCACCAGCAGCGGCGCGTAGCAGTGCATGACGATGATGTCGCTGTTGCGCTCCATCGCCGTCATAAACGCCGCATCGCCGAACGCCGCCTTCATGCTCGGGGTCGGCGGCTGGGTACGCGCTTCCGGGCTCCACGGCACGATCTTCGGGTCCTCGTGGGCGCCCCACTCGCCGACGAAGATCTCCGGGCGGTCGGCGCTGCGCGGATACCGGTCGTAGTGCTCCGGCGACATCTGAAGGAACGTGTCCGTGGAGCGGTAGTAGTGCTCATCCACGACGTCCGGCTTTCGGCTCTTGACCCGCTTCTCGGCGGGCTGCTCGAAGCCGATGCTGGAAACGACCTTGAGGTGGGGGTACTTCGCCTTGATGGCGTCGTAGAACTGCGCGAATCGGCCGTCGTAGCTCCCCGACCGGTCGAAGAAGTCCTCGTTGCCGATCTCCACGTAGCGGAGTTTGAACGGCGCGGGATGGCCGTCCTTCGCCCGTCGCGCCCCCCACTTTGTCGTCACCGGGCCGATGACGTACTCGATCTCGTCCAGGGCGTCCTGCACAAACGGCTCCAGATCGGGGCCGGGCTTGACGTACTCGCCGCCGAGCGAGTAGCCCGCGTAGACGCCGAGGACCGGTTCCGCCCCCATGTCCTCACACCAGAGCAGGAACTCCAGCAGCCCCATGCCGTCCGTCGAGCGGTAGCCCCACGGCCCCGGGTGCCCGGGGCGCTCCGTCAGCGGGCCGAGCGTCTTCTTCCAGTCGAAGCGGGTGGCGATGGTGCCTCCCTCCAGATAGTTACCGCCGGGGAAGCGCAGGAACGCCGGCTTCATGTCGATCAGCATCTTCATGAGGTCGGGCCGCAGGCCGTTCGGGCGGTCCTTCCACGTCGGCGGGAACAGTGAGACCAGGCTGAGCCACACCGTGCCAGGTCGCTCCGCCGTCAGGGCGAGGCGGGCGTCCGCCGTCGGCGTTACCCCTTTTGCGGTCCGCAGCGTGAGCGTGTACGCCTTCCACTCTTCGGTCAGGCGCGGCACACTCGCCTTCGCGTAGACCGTTGCGCCGTCCGCGCTCTGAATCGCCACCGTCACCGGTCCGGCGAAGCCCGGCGCGGCCTTGGCGTGGAACGTGGCCTGGTAGCGCGTATCCGGCCGGACGGGGATGCCCCAGTAACCGCCGTTCGCCACGCCCGCGGGCGCGGCGGGCGTCGCCGCCGTGACGTCGAGCCGCAGGCTGACAGGCAGGTGGTCGTTCAGCGGCTGGCTCCGGTCCAACGCGATGGTGGCAGCAGAGCCGTTCCCCTGCACCACGGACCAGTGGTTGGGCCTCTCGGCGTGATCCAGAAAGGCGCGGTTGCGCACCAACTCCGCGTACAGGCCGCCGTCGTAGCTGAAGTTAATCTCCTCCGTCATAAGGCCGTAGAGGAGCGGGCTGACCTTGCCGACCGGCTGCGCCGCCTCAATGGTAAGCGTGGCGGGCGGCGCGGGCGTGGCAGCGGCGTCCTGGGCCGGCGCCGGCAGGGCGAGGGTGAGCGCGACCGCCGTCACCGCCAGTAGAAGCGCAAGCGGGGTGCGGTAGTGTCGGTAGTTCATGGGGCTTTCGTTGCGTCCTGACCGCCTTCGGCCTTCTCGGTCGTCTTCGCCTGAAACACCTGCTGCAGGAAGTAGTACAGATTGTTCCGCCAGTGGGTTGGGTCGTGCCCGTGGCCGTCCACGTTCCACACGTGCGGCACGTTCTTCTCCTTCAGGTAGTTGTGGACGCCCTGGCTGATGCGGATGAGGCCGTCCTTATTGCCACAGGAGAGCCAGAGCAGTTTCAGCCGGTCTCGCGCCGCCGCGGGGTCCGGCACGAGCTGCGCCGGGGGCTTGGTGTTCGGCGCGGACGAGAACCCGCCTACCCAGGCAAACGTATCGAGGTGCCCCAGCCCGAAGTTCAGCGACTGACCGCCGCCCATCGACAGGCCCGCGAGCGCCCGGTGCTCCCGGTCCGTCCGTACGGAGTAACGCGCTTCGATGGCGGGGATAAGGTCCTTCAGAAGATCCTGCTCGAAGGTGGCGAAGGCGGGAGCGGAGGCAAAGACATCGCCCTCGGCGCGGTCGTTCTTCTGCGCACGGCCATTGGGCATCACCACGATCATCGGGACGGCCTTTCCGTCCGCGATCAGGTTGTCGAGCAGGACGCCCGGCTTTGCGAAGCGCTGCCACTCGGTTTCGTCGCCGCCGATGCCGTGCAGCAGGTACAGCACCGGGTACTTCTTCTCCCGGGAGTAGCCGGGCGGCGTGTAGACCTGCGCCTTACGGCGCGCCCCCACCGTCTTCGAGTCGTACTCGATCATCTCCAGCTTGCCCCGGGCCACGCCCGGCCGCTCGGCGTCGATGCCCGCGGGCGGCTCCGGGTACGCCTGCACGTCGTCCGGATTCAGCACGATGGGCCCGCCGAAGCCGCCGCCGCCGGGACGGCGCGGGGGCTGCTGCTGGGCGGGCGGCGGGTTTCCGCCCTCGCGGCTCTGCCCCGAGCCGGGGCCTCCGGTCGCCTTGGCTGGCAGTGCCCCCTGCGCCGCCAGCGCCAGCAGGAGCAACGGGGGGAGGACACGGGCAGTGAGCATACTTCTGATTCCTCTCCGCCGTGGTAAACGGCTCCGTTGACAGCCACCCACTGCGGCAGCTATCACGTAATAGCGGATTCTACCTGCGCTTTTCCCGGGATGTCAAGCCCTCTACGCATCAGGGCGGACTATGGGCTGATCTGCTCGAAGAGGAACACCCCGCGCTTGTTGGAAACCACGATATCCGGACGGCGGTCGCCGTTGACGTCCTCGCAGACGAACTGTGTCCCAACGCCGGAGTCATCGTCCACGCGGTGACGGACGAACCGGAGCGGGGTGCCGCCCTTCCCCGGCTGAATCTCGAACCAGTGCAGCACCGGGGCGGCGCCCGGGTCGATGTCGCCACCGGGGCCGTGCGCCCAGCGGCGCTTCCCGGTGATCAGGTCCTTGCGCCCGTCGCCGTCGATGTCCACCAGGTTCAGGGCGTGGGTCTGAGTGACGGTGTCGTCGATCAGGTGCCGCATGAACGTCCCGTCCGCTCGTTGCTCGTGCCACCAGACGCCGCGTCGGTGCGCGGAGGAGCTGAACACATCGGGCCGGCCGTCGCCGTTGACATCGAGCACGTGGAGATTCGCGCAGTCCTCGCCCAGGTTCGCCGGGTGGAACGTCCAGGGGACGGCGCTTGTCCGCGCGCCCGCGGGCTGCTCCCACCATCCCTCTTTCACCAGGATGTCCGCGCGCCCGTCGCCGTTGACGTCCCCCGTCCCGAGTCCGTGGGAGTACACCTCCGTGCCGGGGGCCTTTGCCCCGGGCGCGCTGACGGCGTGCCGCTCCCAGGGCTTTTCCGGGTCAGCGGACGGCGCGAACCAGCACATCTGCCCCTCGGGCTGAGTTGCTGCAATGAGAACCTTGCGGCCATCCCCGAAGAGGTCCGTGTAAAGGGTCGTCTCGTTGCAAACACTCGGGGCGACCGGGCGGCGCTTCCAGTGTCCGGTTGTCGCCGCGGCCACGCTCTCCCCAGGGTTCTCGTACCAGAAGGCGGCCTTGCCGGGGGAGTCGACCACAAGCAGGTCCGGCCAGCGGTCGCCGTTGAAGTCGCCGGTAAAGCAGGCGAAGGCATCGCTGTAGGTATTCGCCCCGTCGCCCAGGTCCGTACGCGGCGGGCGTATCTCACGGCGCTCCCAGTTGGGCGCCCGGTACCAGTAATCGCCCACCAGAATGTCCACCTGCCCGTCCCGGTCTACGTCCGCGACGGCCACGCCCTCTGAGCGGAACGCGGGCTCCACCACGGTCTTGCGCCAGCGCACCGCCGCCGTCGTCTTTTCGGCGGGGGCGTCGGGAACCGCCGCGGCCAGCGTCAGTGCTGCAAGGCAGGCCGCCGCGGTCAGGCGCGCGAGCCGGTACATGGTCTGCCGCTTCCCTTCCGTCACTCGGTCTTCTGCTCGATCAGCGTCCCGAACCGCTTGCCGATGGCGAGCGCCGGGTCCAGCGGGACGTCCACGGGTACGCAATCCGCCGGGATGTGGATGGTCGGCGCGGGCCGAATCGTCTTCCCTTCGAACTGCGGCAGGTACGGGCGCAGCGCTTCCAGCATTTCGGAGGCCATCTCCCGCACCTCCTTCAGCGTGCAGACCGCGGCGGTCAGCGGGTCGAGTGCGAGCGCGTGTACCAGGTGCTCCGGGTCGCCGCTCAGGGCCGCCTCGGCGCACAGTTGCTGCACCACGACGTTGGTCATACAGGCGGCGGCGCACTGCGGCGGCAGGTCACCCACCACCGTCGGGTGGATGCCGGTGTCGTCCGCGAAGGTCGGCACCTCCACGCAGCAGCCCGGCGGCAGGTTGGTGATATAGCCGTCGTTGCGGACGTTGCCCATGAACCGGAACGGCTGACCCGTGGTCACGGCTTCGAGGATGTACGAGCAGTACTCGACGCTACGCGCCTTGATCTCGGTGGACTCGAACTGGAGCGGGTCCACGCGGGCGTACTTCTCGGCCATCACCTTGCCCCATTTGTAGTAGGCACCGGACTCGCCGCCGAAGGCGGGCTCGTCGCAGTACAGGTCGAGCGCCTTCTGGTTCTTGCGGAACCAGGGGACGTACTCAGACAGGTGACCGGTGGACTCGGTCATAAAGTACCCGAAGTGCCGGAACACCTCGCCGCGCACCTTTTCGTTCTTGTAGTACTCCGGGCGCTCGAAGACCTCGCGGAGACGGGGGTACAGGTCGCGCCCCCGGTGCTCCAGCTTCAGGAACCAGTCCATGTGGTTGATGCCGCCGCAGACGAACGTAATCTCATCCTTGGGCACCTCGCAGTAGCGGGCGATCAGGTCGAGCGTGGTCTGAACCCCGTGGCAGAGGCCCACGAACGGCACGCTCGACACCCGCCCCAGCGCGAGGCAGTTGGCCGCCATGGGGTTGGCGTACTGGAGCATCAGGGCGCCCGGCTTCGCCAGCGCCTCCATGTCGCGCGCGATCTCCACCAGCACGGGGATGTGCCGCTGTCCCCGAAACAGGCCGCCCGGCCCGAGTGTGTCCCCGATGCACTGGTCCACGCCGTACTTCAGCGGTATCTCGTAGTCCGTGCCGTACGCCTCGAACCCGCCGACCTGGATCATCACGACCACAAAGTCGGCGTCCCGGATGGCCTCCCGGCGGTCGGTCGTGGCCCAGACCGAGCCGGGCAGGCCGTTCTCCCGGAGCATCCGCTGGCCAAATACCTCCATGCGGCGCAGCTTCGGCTCGGTGGGGCTCATCAAGGCGAACTCGCAGCCCGCCAGCGCGGGCGTCGCCATGATGTCGCTCATCAGCGTCTTGCAGAACACGACGCTCCCCGCCCCGATCATCGCTATCTTCTTTGACATGGCTCCCCCTCGCGCCGGACTTGGTTAGGGCAGTTCGCGCGTTCGCAGGATATGAGCGTCCCGGGGGCGCATGAGCGTGGCAGCGTACTGTCCGCGCATTCCGAACCCCAGGCAGGCGCGCATCCGAGCCAGCGACTTGTAGTAGTCCGCGTAGGGCCAGCCCGTGCCGCCGTTCCACAGTTCAAACCGGGATAGGGCCTCGCAGTAGCGGTCGAACACATCGGTCGTGTCCACGTACACGTCGGGGACGTAGCCGTCCATATCCTCCCAGTTCTCGGAGTAGTAGACGCGCGGAATCCAGTGCGCCGGCCGCTCCCGCTCGATGCGCTTCAGAGCAGCGTAGAACAGGGCGTCGCGCGCGATGATGTGCGCGTTCTGGTGGTCCTTGTGGATGCTGTTTTCCCAGTGCGTAATAAGCACGTCCGGCTTCCACTCGCGGATCAGGTCGGCGACCTCGAACTTAATCGCCTCGGTCGCCTCCAGGGTCGCGTCGCCGTAGGGAAGGATCACGGTCTCCGCCCCCAGAATCGCCGCGCACTCCTCCGCCTCACGCCGCTTCTGTGCGGCATAGTCCTCCGCGGAGAGCGTTGGGTGCCCCTTTTCGCCGGGGGTCAGGCTGAGGATCGTGACGCGGTGCCCCGCCTGCGCGTACTTCGCGAGGACCATCCCCGCGGAGAGTTCCTGATCGGCCGCGTGCGCGCCGAGCGCCAGCACGTGCAGCCTTTTTTCCGATGTTTCCAATGCCGTCCTGCCTTTTCCCGAGGGGGCGCCCCGTGCTACGATAGGGCGTGGCGGCGCTGCCGCGTTCCGGGCGCCGCGAGGAGGTTGTTTCGTATGCCCGGTGTTTCTATTCGCCCTTTCGGCCCGGATGACCTTGCCCCGGTGGTCGCGCTGTGGAACCTCTGCCTGCCGAAAGACCCGCTCACGGAGGAGCGGTTCTGGCGCCTGTTCGTACTCGACCCGAACTTCGACCCGAACGGGTTTCTGGTCGCGATATCGGCGGAGGATGGTGCGGTGGTGGGGGCGCTCCAGACCATGTACCGGAAGGTCCCCCTGGGCAGCCTGGGGACGCAGCCGGATACCGGCTGGCTGACCGCGTTCTTTGTCCACCCGGACGGGCGGCGGCGCGGTGTGGGGACGCGCCTTCTGGACGCCGGGCTAGCCCACCTGCGCGCCGCGGGGCGCGCGAAGGTCCTGTGCAACGGCTACGCCCCGTACTACCTCTTCCCCGGAGTGGATGCCGAGTACGCCGCGGCCCATGCCTTCCTGGAGAAGCACGACTTCGTGGCGGCCAGCGAACCGGTGGCGATGGGGATGGCTCTGGAGTCCGTGGTCACGCCGGATGCAGTGCGCGCCCGGCGGGAGGCGCTGGAGGCGGAGGGCGTGACCGTGCGCCCGTTCACCCTGCGCGACACGCTGCCGCTGCTGGACTTCGCGGAGGCGCACTTCCCGCACTGGCGCCCGAGCGTGTTGGAAGGGCTGCAGCAGGGCAACACGGAGATCGTGCTGGCGGAGGACCGGGGCGAGATCATCGCTTTCGCCCAGTGGGAGAACCCGCACAACGACCCGCCGGGCGGGGTCGCGGGCCGGTTCGGCCCCTTCGGCGTCCATCCCGGGCGGCGCAGCGGAGGTGTCGGCGCGGCGGTCTTTTACGACCTGATCGCCCGGGTGAAGGCGCGCGGCGCCCGCTACCTCTGGTTTGGCTGGGCGGGCGGGCGAAACCTTTCGTTCTATGAGCGGGCGGGGTGCGTGGTGACACGCCGGTTCCGTCTGTACCAGCGTACGCTCTAAACGCGCCTACCCGTACGGAGACAGAAAATACACAATTCCTCGGGTATAGTGGTAGAGCCGCCTAGCAGCCGAACTCTCTTCCCGGCCGGCGCACGTACGACAAAGCCCACAGGAACGGCCCGAGCCTCAACAATGAAGAAGAGCCAGGCATGACGGTACCCCGTAACTCCATGACCCGACGCACCCTGATCCGACTGACCGCCGCCGCTGGAGCCGCCGCCCTCGCACGCACCACTATGAGCAACTCGGAAATGCGGGAGCAGACGCCCCCGCCCCCTTCGCCCTCATCACCGCAGCAGACCCTGACCGTGCCGACTCCGCCGCCCGTGCTGCGAGAGTTCCGCGGGGTCTGGGTCGCTACGGTCGCCAACATCGACTGGCCGAGTAAGCCCGGCCTCCCCGCCGCGCAGCAGCAGGCGGAACTTCTGGCCCTGCTAGACCGGGCGAAGGCGCTGCACCTGAACGCGATCATATTCCAGGTCCGGCCCGCGTGCGACGCCCTGTACCCATCGGAACTGGAGCCGTGGTCCGAGTACCTGACGGGCGAGCAGGGCCGTCCCCCGCAGCCGTTCTACGACCCGCTTGCCTTCGCGGTGGAAGAGGCCCACAAGCGCGGGCTGGAACTGCACACCTGGTTCAATCCCTATCGGGCGAAACACCCCTCCATGAAGGGCCCGGTCAGCGAGAAGCACGTCAGCCGGGCGCGACCGGAGCTGGTGCGCTCTTACGGGACGCATCTGTGGATGGACCCCGCAGATCCCGAGGTGCAGGCGCACTCGCTGCGTGTGGTACTCGATGTCGTGCGCCGCTATGACATCGACGGCGTCCACGTGGACGACTACTTCTACCCGTACAAGGAGCGCGACAAGGACAATAAGATCATCGACTTCCCGGACGCGGAGACGTACCAGAAGTACATCGCGGGCGGGGGTACCCTGGCGCGGGACGACTGGCGACGCGCCAGCGTCAATACGTTCATCGAGTCGATGTATCGCGAGGTCAAGGCGCTCAAGCCATGGGTGAAGGTGGGCATCAGCCCGTTCGGCATCGGGCGGCCCGGCAAGCCCGCGCAGATTAAGGGCTTCGATCAGTACGCCGAGTTGTACGCCGACGCGCAGCTCTGGTGGAACGAGGGCTGGTGCGACTACTACTCGCCGCAGCTCTACTGGCGGATCGAGCAGACGGCGCAGGCGTACCCTGTGCTGCTCGCCTGGTGGGTGAGCGAGAACCAGAAGGGGCGCCACCTGTGGCCGGGTCAGTTCACCAGCCGGGCAACGCCGGACGGCCCGTGGCCTCCGGAAGAGATCGAGTACCAGATCCGGGCGACGCGCGGGCAGGCCGGGGCGAGCGGGACAGTCCACTTCAGCGCCCGCGCCCTGATGGACTCCGCACCGGATTCGCTCGGCCCGCGCCTGCGCGCGACCGTGTACCAGGAGCCCGCCCTGATCCCCGCCTCGCCCTGGCTTGCCCCGGTCGCCTCCGCCGTGCCGCCCGCCGCGCCGCTCGAACTCCGGGCGTCGGGGAAAATGCTCACCTGGCGGCCCGGGGATACCCGCAAGGTGTGGCAGTGGGCCGTGCAGGTGCGGGCGGGCGATACCTGGCAGACCTTCCTGCTGCCGGGCGACGCCACCTCCCAGACGCTCCCGGCGGGCGCGAACGCCGCCGGAGTCTATGGCCTGGACCGGTACGGTCTACCCGGGGCTTCGGCGACCATCGCGATACCGGCAGCGGCGGCCGTTCCGTCTACTCCCTCGCCGAAGCGGTAGCCGCCGCCGCGCCCGGCGCGGCCTTCGTCGCCGTAAGGAAGCCAAAGAGGGCCGCCGCCGGGCCGATATTCTGGTGAACCGTGAACTCGCTGCCCAGCGGCGAGCAGCGGTTACTGAACCAGCGCTCGTTGCCCGGCCACGCGTCAATGGCGGGATACAGCGTCTTGTTCGCCCAATCGGCGTCCCACGGTCCTGCCCCCTGGTCGTTCGTTTTACGCCACGGGCTGTACGGAATCAGGCCGGGATGGAACCGATTCTTGCCGTTGTACCAGGCGTCCATATGGAAGATCTCGGTCGGGTGGCGAGGCCCCAGCCCCGTCACCCACGTCTGGTTCAGCGAGTTCGTCCCGAGGAAGTAGTCGCAGGTCGTGTACAGCCCCGCACGGTAGCGCTGGGCGCGCTCCGGGTCGCTCGTCTTCGTCAGGGTGTAGGCCACCGCGCCCTCCAGTACCCAGGGCGTGGTCTGCTGGCCGATGAGCATGGGCATGAAGAAGTTGCCGCCCCAGCGCAGGGCGCGCTTCTGCGCCGTGTTCACCAGCGACTCGTCGGCGGTGCGCAGCACGGCGTCCCGGAGGCGCAGCGCCAGGTCGGCATCGTCCCTTCCCCCGCCGCTGCCGAGTGCGTAGACAAAGGGACCATAGGCGGCATCGTCCCAGAGCAGGGTGTCCGCCTTTATCCAGGCCGTGTCTTTCGCAAGCTGCTGCTCGTACGCCTTCTCGCCGGTAAGACGGAACAGGGCCGCCGCCGCGTAAGCGCGGGGGTAGCGCAGGCTCCCGTCCATCGCCTGCTCGTCGCCGGGGCGGGTGTTCTTCTGCGCCCAGGCGTACGCTTCGCGCGCCTCCTTCGCCCAGTCCACGCCCTCCGGGTCGCGCGACACGCGGGCAAGCTGGTAGGCGCGGGCGAGGCAGGCAGCCACTCCCGCGTAGCGGTACGTAGACCAGGGGTCTTCGCCGGCGACCATCCAGACGCGGTCGGTGTCCTCCCAGGAGCCGCGCCCGACCTTGCTGCCGTCCGGCAGCGTCCCCTCATCGCTCCCGAACGCATCGCCGGAGACTCTCAGGCTTACGCCGCCCGTCCCCCAGCCCTTCGCGATAAGTTCGGCCCGCTGGCGGCGGCAGAAGCGCGGCAGCCACGCCGCCTCATCCAGAATGTCCGGCACGCCATTGCCGCTTTCCGGGAGGTTCAGTTCCCCGTCCGTAAACTTGTCCGGCGCCATGGCGTAGACCAGCAGCAGCTCCTGGGCGACGCGCAGGTGGGTGTAGTAGCTGTCCCAGTCGCCCGCGTCCTGGTACCAACCCCACGAATCCTCCAGCGGGCCCGGGGACTCTGCCATCAGCGTCTTCGCGTCGCCGCCTTCGCTGCCCCATTCCGTCCAGCGGACGCGGGTGTAGCGCAGTTTGCCGGCGAACCCCGGCGTAAGCTTCGGGTGGTGCGGCGCGGGCCGCTCGAACTCCGTATAGGGCTTTGTCAGCGCAATACCGGAGCGGTTGTGATAGAGCGCGCGGGCGACGGTCTGAAAGGCGGGCCGGTACACGTCCGCCGCGATCGGAAACGGCCAGGAGCAGCCGACACCCTCTACCACCACGACATACGTCCCCGACGTTTGGAAGGTAGAAAAGTCGCACTCCCAGACATCGGCTCCCAGGAAGTTCCCGTGCGGCGGCGAGTCCGACGTGTGGAACGTCTCCTGCGCGTCCTTCGCCTTGCGGAAGCGCACCTTCCCGGTGAACGCCTTCTTCCCGGTCTTCTGGTCGATCAGGTGGAACGGGCGGTCTTCGTACGCCTTCAGGTCCAGCCCGCCGCGGTCGCCCATCCAGTGGTACACGTAGGCGAACTTCGCGGGCGCGTCGGGGACGTAGCCCAGGGTGTTGACGTGAACGGCCTCGGAGCGGGAGCGGGCGAGGTCGTAGGTCAGCTTCCACTCCCGGCCGTTCTTCGCCAGGTTGCCGGTGCGGAGGGTGTAGGTCTTACCCGGCTGCATCGGCGCAGGCAGAGTCAGGTAAAGCCAGTGCTCGGCGGCGTGGTCCGGCCGGTCGTTGACAGCACGGTTGTTCTCCCAGCGGTCCGTGAACCAGGCAAACTCCGTCCCCTTCGTCTTCCGCCCGACGTTGCCGAGCGGCCTCTGCGGCTGCTTGTACGCCGGGTCGTCTTCGCTGACGAGGGTGTAGGTCGTCGCCCGGGTCGCGGCGGCGGTGTCCAGTGGGTCTACGATCACCTTCTCGGCGGAGCGGGGCGTCCCCCGCCGGTGATGCTCCACCCGCCCGTCGTCGAAGTGGAGCATCAGGATGCGCTCGGTAAGCGGCTGGACGGCAACGAGGTCCGACGCCCGTGCCGCCACGCCCTGAGCGGCGACAATCGCGACCGCGGCAAGCGCCCCAACCCCGTGCCTGAGGTGACTTCGGTGTCTTCTCAAGAATTGCGTACCTCTTCGTAAAATGGTCGCTAATCCTGGGCGGCGTTCCGCAGGGCGTAAAGGCCCGCCTCCCGGAGCGGCGCGTCGCCGCGGTCGCGCCCGTAGTCCGTCAGGATCACGCCGTAGAACAGCCCGCGGAAGCGCGCCCGGTCCCACAGGGCAGTGTCCACGGGAAGGCCGTACGCCCGGAGGAAGGCGGGCCGAGCGGTGGGCGGCAGGAAGCTGAACGCGATGGAGAGGTCCACCCCGCGGTCCCCCAGGTGGACATCCCCCCAGTCAATCACGCCGCACAGGTTGTGGTCTGCGTCCGCGAGCAGGTGCCGGGCGTACAGGTCGCCGTGGACCCAGCACGGTGGCTCCCTCGGCAGGGGTGTATCGGCGAGGGCAAGGACCCGCTCCCGAAGCGCCGCCACCGTCAGTCCCGCCCCCTCCACCTCGGCGCGCAGCACCCCTTCCAGCTTCTCCCGCACCATCGGAACGCGCCGGGCGACGTTCGCCCGCTCGAACTCATCCCCCGGCGCCCATTCCCGGGTTGCCCCCCTCACCGGGAGCGCGTGCAGGGCCGCCAGGAACCGCCCCAGCGGCGCCGCCAGGCTCTCCCGCTCCGCCTCGGTCCAGGGGATGCGGCAGGCCGTGACGCCCGGCAGGTGCGGGTAACCGGCGAAGGGGTACGGGTAGCCATCGCCCGGCGCACCCACGAACTCGGGGGCGGGGATCGGCAGCGGCAGGTGCGGCGCGAGCAGGGGGAGGACGCGCGCCTCCCGCTCGATCAGGGCCGCCGCGATCTGCCGCCGGGGGAAGCGGAACACGAACCGCCCGTTCACCCGGTACGCCGTGTTGTCCCACCCGCTCCCCAGCGCCTCCAGGTGCGCGGGGGCGAGCGCCGGAAACTGACGGTCGATCAGCCCCGCCGCCGCCTCGGGCGTCAGTTCCACGTCGGCGTCCCAGATGGGCACGATGCTTTGGCCTCCGTCCAGCTTCCTACGCGCCGGTCGAGGCGGCGATAGCCGCCTCGACCGCGCGCAGGTAGGCGACCTCGCGCCGGAGCGTCGCCAGGTGCGCCGCAGGGTCGTTCTCGTGATAGAAGGGCATGAAGACCAGTGTCCCGCTCGCGTCCGCCGCCCGAAGCGCCGCCATCACGGCGTGCCAGTTCGTCACGCCCTCGTCCAGCGGGCACCACCGGCGCACCCAGCCCTTGCCCGGTTCGTGCGCCCTTGCCGGGTCACGGGCGATTCGCGAATCCTTCACGCCGACCGCCACCAGGTACTCCCCCAGCAGGCTGGCCGAGCGGCCCCATTCCTCGTACCCCTCGAACGACTGGTTGCCCGGGTCCAGCTCCACACCGATCAGGCGCGAATCAAAGCCCTTCACCAGGAGGTACGCCGCCGACGCCGAGGGCACCAGCGTCCCGTGGTGCACCTGATAGACCGCCCGGACCCCGTGCCGCTCGCACAGGGCCGCGATGGTTTCCACTTCGCGCCGCGCCCGGTCGAACGCCGCGCGGGTGCCCTCGCCCGGCTGCTGCTTGAAGTAGCCCATCCGGAACTCGGTGATGTTGTGCTCGGCCAGCAGCCCGAGCGGCCGGTCGTCCGCCGCCAGTTCTGCCGGCTCGAACCCGGCTGTGGCGAAACGCACCGTCAACCCCGCGTCCGCCATGACGCTCAGGAACCGCGGCAGACTCTCGGCCATGTCCGCCCGGCTCACCCAGTAGCCGTCGCGTATCACCAGGTTTGTGGTGTCCAGCCCCGCCCCGCGGACGGCCTCAGCCAACTCCCGCGCGGAGAGCTTCTGCAGAAACTTCGGGAAGAGGCTGTACACCCAGGGAACTGGCATATTCCGTCCTAACGCCGCCCGTCACCGGGCTTTGCCGTGAGGTCTTCGTTGTCGAGGGTGTAGGCGACGAAGGCATTACACATCTCGTCGGATGTGCTTTCGCCTTCGCGCACGTCCTTCGGGGGGCGGTTCGGGTTGTACGGGTTGTCCGCCGAGTTGTCGTAGACCGCCAGCAGGTCGATACGCGTGCCGTTGGGTAGCTTGACAGGCTCTTTATAGCGGTAGCTGAGTTGCCAGTTGAAGTTCCAATCGGGCACATGCACCAGGCGGCGCTCCGTGCCGTCCGGGAACACCGCCGTCACGGTCATGGACCGGCCAAGCAGGTGCATATGGGGCGTGATCGAGAGCAGGGTGATGTCTTCGCGCACAAACTCGCTGGTCTCCACCGTCTGCGCCTTCGCCCCGGCGGGGATACGAACACGGCGCGCCGAGACCTCGCCCAGCACAAGCCGCTTCTTCACCGGTCCCTTTACGAAGCGTAACCCGAAGCGCGAGCGGTCCTTTTCGGGCTTGCCGGTAGTGACGTAGTGGACCTCGAACACGATATCGGCCCCCTTTGGCAGCCGGTTCCCCACCCCTTCCGGTAGCGTCCACGGGACATGCCCGGGAATCCAGCCGCCCAGAACCCCGGCGCTGCGGAAGCCGGGGACGTTGCCGGGGAAGGGGCTGTCGTAGCCGGGCCCCGGGTCGGCGGCATCGCGCTTACGCGCCTCGCCGGTCAGGTCCAGCCAGATGTTGATGTGGTGGACGATGGCCCGGTTCCCCGGTTGGAACTCGATCGAGGCGACCCACTTATCGGTGTCGAAGTCGGTGGGCAGCACAAAACAGCGGTAGATATCCTTCCCCTCGGCGGGCACGGTGTACTCGACCGGCATCTCCACCGTGTAGTCCGGCTCCCCCAGTTTCCATCCCTCCGGGAACGTCGGCCGCGTCTTCGGCAGGTCGGCGGGGTCCCCCTGCGGCGCTCCCGCCGCCGCCCAATCCACCACGGTCTTGATCTCGGCGTCGCTCAGCCGTCGCTCGCCCAGGAACTCGTCGTGTGACTCGGCCTTCCAGGGCGGCATCCGGCGGGTCTGCACCTCGGTGGACATTTGGGCAGCCCACTTGGCAGCCTGGGCGTAGGTGTCCAGAGGAATCGCCCCCACCTCGCCCTCCCGGTGGCACTCGACGCAGCGCCTGTCTAGCAGCGGCGCGATGTCGCGGGTGTAGGTGACCGTGGGCTCCGCCGGGGGGGGCGCGGGAAAGGTGATGGCGCAGCCGAAGGCGCGGGTGCGCGGGGTCTTCACCGGCTTACCCGTGATTATCGCATCCAGTGCAACGGCGAAGTCCCGGGCCTTGACTGCGGCCGGGTCGTCGCTATCGTCGATGCGCCCCCGGTAGCGAAGCGCTCCGTTGCGGCCCACCACAGCGACCTCCGGCGTCACGGTCGCGCCGACAAGTTTCGCCAGCGTCCCGTCGGCATCGCGGATCAGGGGAAAGGTGAGCCCCCGCTCCGAGGCGTGCGCCCGGATCGTAGCGTCGGCGTCGTGTGGCCCGACGTACACCGCGAAGAACGCAATCCCCTTCTTCTGGTAGACCGCAGCCAGCCGCTTCAGGCGCGGCGTGTATCGATTGGAGATCGGGCACTCAGTAGACAGGAAGACAAACGCCAGCGCCTTGCCGCTCTCCGAAGCGGCCGTCCGCAGGTGATACTCTTTCCCGGCCAGGTCACGGAAGGCCAGGGCGGGCAACGGCGCCAGGGACGGGGGTGGCTCGGGCGCGGAGACTGCACGGCTCGCCGCCGCCCACCCGGCGCAGGCGAGCAGCGCAACGCAGAGGACGATCACATACGGAAGGGCCCGCGCTTTCACCCGTCGGGCTATCCGGGACGGCCATCCCGCAACGACCTTGCCCCCCGTGTTTTTCCTGCCGGGGGGGATGGTGGTCCTGTGCTCCTGCATCGAAACCCTCCCCGGTATTGTACCCCGTGCCCGGAAGGAGGGGTGCCGTGGGTGTTCGCCGTGGACTGAAGTCCCGGCTTCCGAGATTCAAGCCCGCCTACGCGGGCGAAGCTCCGCTTCGTCGGTGCGGGCTCCGGTGCTCGATGCCGTTACCGCATCCCGGTAGCCGCCCTTCGTGCCGTGTAGCCCGCGTAGGCGGGCTTGAATCTCGGAAGCCGGGACTTCAGTCCACGGCGAACACCCACGGCACCAACCCGGCGGCGACACGCGGACGACGGTTACGGGTTCATCTCTTTGGAAGCCGGCATCGTCTTGGGATCCCAGTCGATGATCTGCTTGTCCGCGCGCAGGCGCGCCCGCAGTTGCGCGACATCTACCTTCTGCACGGGGACGCGTCCGGCGTCCAGGGCAAGGCACGCGGCGGTGGCTGCGCTCTGGCCCAACACGAAGAACACCGGCTCCATGCGGATAGACCCGTAGGCGATATGGGACGACGACAGGCAGACCGGCACCAGGAGGTTCTCGCACTCGCTCTGCTTCGGCGTCAGGCTGCGGTAGGCGATGGGATACGGTCCGGTGGGGCGCACCTCCACATTCCCCTCGTTGCGCGCGGTCCAGACGCCGTTCTCCTCCCGCGCCACGCGCTGGCAGTTGTGGCTGTCCATCGAGTAGGCTGCCAGCCCGATGCCGTCCGGCACCGTCTCCTTGTAGGTGCAGTGGTGTTCGGTCATCACCAGATCGCCCACCATGCGCCGCGCCTCGCGAACGTACAACTGGTGCGGCCAGCCGCCCGTGCCGGTGAACTCGTCGGCGGGCAACCCCCATGCCTTGACCTCGTCGCGGATCTTCGGGGGCACGCGCGCGTCGTGGCACAGGAACCACATCATCCCCTGGTGGTAGTCCACGTGGTCCTGGAAGAGGCTCTGGCGCGTGGCGTAGTCGGCGTCCGGCCAGTCGTAGTTCTTGCCGATGTTGTCCGACGAGAAGGCGCCGAAGTTGTTGGTGTCGGTCTTGCCGTTCGGCATCATCTTGGTCAGCCGCAGCACGTCCCATACCCCGGCGTTCAGGTAGCGCGCCAGCAGCTCATAGCGCTCCGGGTCGTAGCCCGCGGGCTTTGGGAACGGCAGGCGATCCGCGGCCTTCGTCATGCAGAGGCGGAAGTTATACGCCTGGACCCGCTTGTCCCCCTCGCCCTGCGCGCCCGGCGGGTCGGCGCTGATGCCCTTGAGCAGACCGCTCTTTGGGTCGCCGGGCACGATGAACGGGTCCACCGGCACCTTGAAGTTGTGGTTCGGGTGCCCGAAGTGGACGCCGTTCAGCGTCTCCCCATACTGGGCATTCGCCTCACGCCCGACCGTGTAGGAGACGCCCGCCTTCGCCAGCAGATCGCCCTCATACGTCGCGTCGAGGAAGTACGCGGCAGTAAACGTGTGCCCGCCTTCGGTGGAGAGCGACGCGATGCGCTTGTCCTGCTTCTTTACAGAAACGAGCCGCTGCTCGTGGTACACCGTTACGCCGGCTTCGGCGCACATCGCCCGCAGGGTCTTCTCGGCCACACCAGGCTCGAACGTCCACATCTCCTCGGCGCCGTAGTGCTTCCCCAGGGCGCGGTAGAACTCGCGGGAGATGCCTCCGATGGCCGCCTTGTTGCCGATGTCGGTCGCCCCCAGCCCACCGGAGGACAGGCCGCCGATGTGGGTGTCGAAGGACAGCAGCGCCACGCTCTTGCCCATGCGCCGCGCCTGTATCGCCGCGGCGATCCCTGCCGGGGTCGCGCCGTAGATGCACAGGTCGGTGGTAACGTTCAGGCGCTCCTTCGGCTCGGGCAGCGGGTAGTAGTAGCGCAGGTCGGGGTGGGTCGTCGCGTCGGGGTGTGCGTCGTTGGGGTTGCTCATGGTGCCTTGGGAAGCGGAACGGCTCTGCGGGCCGAGGACGGCGGTCGCCGTGGCGGTGACCGCCGTCAGGGAAAGAAAGGTACGTCGGGAAAAGGAGGTGACGAGAGCGTCTCTGCCGCGCGCATCATTGCCGGTCATATCGCGGATACGTTCGCCACACTCCCCCGCCAGTCCTGCCCTACCCGCGTATAATGTGGCATGGGAAGCACCCGGGCTCACACCACACAAACGCCGCAGTGGGAGCGGGACCGGGCGGAGTTCGCCGCGCTCGCGGCCGATCTGGTAGCCGACGAGGAGGACGTTCGGCAGCGGGCGCGCCTGCGCCTGGAAGCCCTGCCCGAGGAGGAGGTCAAGCAGCACCTGATCGCCCTCTGGCCGGGCGAGCAGCGGAGGCGGCAGCGCCGCAGGGTCGGAGCCTGATCTGTATGTATGCCCAATTTGGGGCATGCCTGGCGGGGCTGACGCTCCTCGTGCTGCAGGCACGCGGCTGGTTACCGGACCAGGGCGCGACGACCCTGCGGTACTTTTTCTTCTGGGGGACCGTGGTCCCGCTGTTAAAAGCCCATAACGATTCAGAAGGAGGCTCCCCATGATCACCAATGAACGACAGCTCAAGATCACGCGCGCGCAGGCGGCGCGCTTCGAGAAGGCGCTGGCGGAGATGGAGCAGCGGCAGGAGGAGGGCGTTTCGCCCCTCCTGCGGCGGGCGGAGCGGGACGCGCTGGCGAGCCAGCGGGAGTCGCTGCGGTCCGAGATCGCGGAGTATGAGGCGCTGCGCGGCGGGAAGCGGCAGGTCTTCGAGGCGTCCTCCTTCGAGGAACTGCCGCGCCTCTTGATCCAGGCGCGCATCGCGCGGGGGATGACGCAGAAGGACCTGGCAGAGCGTCTGGGGCTGAAGGAGCAGCAGGTGCAGCGCTACGAAGGGACGGGGTATGCCTCGGCAAGTCTGTCGCGCCTGCGTCAGGTGGTCGAGGCGTTGGAGGTCCAGGTCCGTGAAACCGTCACTCTGAACGAGTATGCCAACAGTAAACACCCCAGCTGTTGATCGAGGCCCTCCAACACCGTAATAATCTCTCGTAGAAAGATGCAGTGGCAAGAAGGTGTCGGAAACGGCGATGTCGAAAGGCGCATTTACTTCGGGATTGGTTTGCCCAAAAGAACCTGCCGTTTAAGAGCAGGAGGGCTATATTTGTGGTGCTGGATGGTTTGGCAGCCTGTAGGTGGGGCCGCTTTTGTTATCGGTTGCCATACATCTGCCACGATCCATTCGGTAGACGTGGGTTAGGCAGAGCCCGCGTGACCGACTGGAAGAAAAGGATTCACATTTTGGTGCCCCACCTTTCCCCGGTGGTGGTGCAGAATGCTCTGTGCTCTCTGCCCACCGCCACCCTCTCGTCTCCTGTACGCTTTCCTCGGGTCGTTTTGCTTGGACCTAC
>CALEKU010000178.1 GCA_937902745.1 uncultured Armatimonadota bacterium | reverse complement strand
ACGGCGGCCAATCGGCGCCACGACCGGCCCACGGTAACCAGCCGGTAGCACGCCCTCTGCCCGAGCACGAGAAAATCACATGGCCGAGAACACCTCCGAGAAGACCGACGATTACGCCCTGGAAGGGGCGAGTACAAAGCGCATGGCCGCCGCGCCGGACCTGCCGTACCGGCCGCGCGACCCGCGAGCCTATCGCCCGAAGATCGGGCTGATCGCTTGCGGGGGCATCACGCAGCACCACCTGACCGCCTACAAGAACGCCGGGTACGACGTGGCCGTGCTCTGCGATCTGCACCCCGAGCGCGTGGAGAAGCGGCGCGCGGCGTTCTACCCGGACGCCACGGTCACGACCGACTATCGCGAGGTGCTCGCCCGCGACGACATCGAGGTGGTGGACATCGCCACGCACCCGCAGGACCGGGTGACCCTGATTGAGGACGCCCTGAACGCCGGGAAACACGTCCTCTCGCAGAAGCCGTTCGTGCTGGACCTCGACACGGGCGAGCGCCTGGTCGCGGTCGCGGAGCGGAACGGGCGCCGGCTTGCCGTCAACCAGAACGGGCGTTGGGCGCCCCACTGGGCGTATGTCCGTCAGGCGATCGCGGCGGGGCTGATAGGGGACGTGGTCAGCGTCCACATGGGCGTCCACTGGGACCACACGTGGGTCCGGGGGACGCCCTTCGAGAAGATACGCGACCTCGTGCTCTACGACTTCGCAATCCACTGGTTCGACTGCGCCGCCTGCCTGCTCGGGGACCGGACGCCGACGTCGGTGTACGCGACCCGCTCCCCGGCGCTCGGGCAGGAGATCGGGCCGCCGATGCTGGCGCAGGCGGCGTTCACGTTCCCGGGCGGGCAGGGGACGCTGGCCTTCGACGCCCACCTCCGGCACGGCGCGCAGGACCGGACGTACATCGGCGGGACGAAGGGGAGCCTGCTGAGCGAGGGGCCGAATCTGGGCGAGCAGGCGGTGACGCTCTTCACGGAAGACGGGGCAGCCTCGCCCGCGCTCGCCGGCGCCTGGTTCCCGGACGGCTTCCACGGCACGATGGCGGAACTGCTCTGCGCCATTGAGGAGGACCGGGAGCCGGCCAACAGCGCCCGGAACAATCTGAAGAGCCTTGCGCTCTGCTTCGCCGCTATCGCCAGCGCCGACGAGGGCGTGCCAAAGACCCCCGGCACCGTCCGCCGCCTGCCCCCGGGCTCCGCGCCCGGAGCATGACCGCGCTTCGGGAACAGCAGGGAAAAACGGCGTGTGCTATACTGAGGGGCGGCGCGCGATGCTCGGCATTTCTTGTGGGATTCTGTCGGCTAGTTTCGTCCCGGTGTACGGGGTGGTTCATCCGTGCGCGCCGGGAGGTTCCGTGTGACCCATCGCCGCTCTTCCGGCCGTCCGCGCCGTCGCTCTCGCCTGACCCGTTCCGTGCTCCGGAGCGCATCCGCCGTCTGTGCGGCCATCTTCGTCGCTGCGGGCCTCTCCGGGTGTGACCGGGTGGGGGCGCTGTTCGGGAAGACGCCCGCCCCGTCCGCTTCGCCCGCTGCTCTCTCCGCCCCGCTGGTGCCGGAGCCGTCCCCCTCGCCCCTGGGACCGCCGCCCTTCGACAGTACCGTTTTCGAGCAGATGACCGGGATGTCGCAGACCTCGCGTATTCCCGTCATCATGTACCACGATGTGATCGAGAAGCGCGGGCGCGGGTCGGTCTACTTCGACTGCACCCGCGAGGAGTTCGAGCAGCAGATCCAGTTCCTGGAGGAGAAGGGCGCCACGCCCATCTCCCTGGAGCAGCTGCACCGCCACCTGACGCGCGGCGAGGCCGTGCCCGAGCGCGCGGTCGTGCTCACCTTTGACGACAACTACCAGGGCTTCTACGACATCGCCTACCCGCTGCTGAAGGAGCGGAACTGGCCCTGCGCAGTGTTTGTCCACACTAATTTCGTCGGCGACAAGGCCAGCGCGCACCCGAAGATGGACTGGGACACCCTGAAGCAATTGGACGCCGAGGGCCTGGTGACCATCGCCTCGCACACTCTCTCGCATCCGGACGACATGGCGAAGCTGCCGCTGGAGGAGCAGGAGAAGGAACTGCGGGAGAGCAAGCGCATCCTGGAGGAGCAGCTCGGTCACCCCGTACCCTACTTTGCCTACCCCAACGGTAAGGGGGACGCCAAGACGTACCGCGCGGCGATGGACGCCGGCTACACGATGGCCTTCACCATCAACAATGGGCCGGTGGAGGAGTCGCCCAGTGTCCTCGCCTTGAACCGCTACATTCACACTCGCCTGGAGAAGGCGTGGCAGGAGTGTGAGGACGCCCTGTACGCGGTGCCGGCGGCGGTAATTGATAAGGAGCTCAAGGAGGGGCCGGTTACCCTGGAGGTCCGGGAGTACGAGGGCGTCAAGCTTGGCATCGTGCGCGGGGGGAAGCCTACCACCCGCCGCTCCACCGGTGGGGTGCGTCAGAGTGTCGGCGAGTTTGTGCTGGATGCCGGGGGAGTGGCGGGTATGAACGGGACGTTCTTCGCCAACGCCTACCTGCGCGGCAACGACAATGTGCTGATCGGACCTTCCAAGACGGCCAACGATATCGACTTCCAGCCGGAAACGGCGCAGGATCGCCTGCCCCGTCTGCGAAACCGTCCGCTCATCATCTTCGGGCCGAATCGCCTGCTGGTGGCGCCGTTCCAGCCCGGCTTCATGAACGACGAGTTCGCGATCAAGGCGCTCATGCCCGACTACACCGACTGCTTCCTGGCAGGCGCGTGGATCGTTCACAATGGCCAGGCGCGCACCGCCGCGGAGATGCGTCCCTATGCCGCGCAGGACTTCAATGACCCGCGACGCCGCGCCTGCTTCGGCTTCACCGAAGCGGGAGAGATGGTCCTGATCGGCTCTCTGAAGGTCATCACCACGGAGACGCTGGCCAAGGCCGTCGCCGCCGCGGGTGTTCAGGAGGCGTTCTTGCTGGACTCCGGGTTCTCGACCTCCGTCGTCTACGACAACAAGATCATCGTCACGGGGCACACCGCCAAGCATCTGCCGTCGCGGCCCGTGCCGCACGCCATCGTGCTGACGGGGGCGCTGACCCCACCGCTGGACCCGGAGACCGAGGAGGAGCTGGCGAAGGCGGAAGAGGCCGTAGGGGAGATCAGCGCCGCGGAAGCGCAGGCCGCTGCGCCCGGTCCGTCGTCCACCCGTCGCCGACGCCGCTGACGGGGGGCGATGCCCTAAAAGCAAAGGGGGCCGCTGCATAGCAGCGGCCCCCTTTTTGGATGCCGAGGAGGGGACTTGAACCCCTACGCCTTGCGGCACATGCTCCTGAAACATGCGTGTCTGCCAATTTCACCACCTCGGCAGGTGGAAACCGTCCGTCCCCGGACGCAAAAGGATTCTACGGCGTTTCCGGGAAGTTGTCAAGAGTGCGCGCCGCCCCGAAAGGCCGGGACGGCGCACGTGTGTCGTTCGCCGGAGCGTTAACGTCCCGACGTGGATGGCGGTGGCGGTGGGGTTGTGGGCGGCGGCGCCGTGGGGGGCGTGGTTGGTTCGGCGGCGGGCGCCGGAATCAGGAGCGTGTCGATGTGGTGGATTACCCCATTGCTCGCCGCGATGTCGGTCTTGGTCACTTTGGCGTCGTTAACCGTGACGCTCGGCTGAAGTTTGACCTTGATCTTCTCGCCGCTCAGCGTCGTCAACTCCGCGCCGTCCTGGAGCTTGGCGACATCCGCCTCGGTCAGTTTCTGTGCGACGATATGGTGTTTCAGGATGCCCGCCAGCTTCTCTTTGTTTTCGGGCTTCAACAGGTCGTCCAGCGCGCCGTCGGGTAGTTTGGCGAAGGCGCTGGTGGTCGGCGCGAAGATAGTGTAGGGTCCGCCGCTCTTCAGCGTCTCGTCCAGTCCCGCCGCCTTGAGGGCGGTGGCGAACCGGGAGAGCTTCGAGTCGTCCTCGATGGCCTTGAGAAGGTCCGGCGTCTCCTGCACCGGCACCTCCGGAATCTGCACAGGCGGCGGCGTCTGCTCCTGTGCAAACGAAGGTCGGGAGGTGGCGGAGAGTCCCGCTGCGGAGAGGATAAGTGCCGCGGTGAGCGGCGCGATGAGTCGCTGGCGATCAGTCAAACGGTGCATGCTGCGACTTTCCTTTCGTCCCTCGTCGAGTGAGAGATGTACCCGTACACGTGACCACGGGTATCGGGTTGTTACCTCACAGGAAAGATTGGGTAAACAAAAAGATACGCAAACTCGTAAATGTCTCTGGGTCTCGACTCTGGGGAACGTGCGACGTAGGAGCGGGGGCACAGCGGGAATGGTGTAATGAGCCAGCCTGCGATATACTAATTCCGCGGTCCGGGAACTTCGTCCTCAGCGGCGTACGCTATGTTCTAAGAAGGGAAGACCGGGGACGCGTCCTTCTGCGCGGGCAGGTGGGGTGGCGCGTTCGGATCGACTATTTCTGTCATGATCGGCTACCAGGAAATCATCATCATCCTCATCCTCGCCCTGCTAGTCTTCGGGCCGCAGAAGCTGCCGGAGATCGGGCGGCAGGTGGGGGGAGCGCTGCGCGAACTGCGGAAGATGTCGAGTGACATGCAGCGGGCGCTCGACCTGGACGATTCTGGTGGCTATGATCGTTACGACTATGACCGGGACCGCTACAACCGGGATTATAACGCCGGCAGCAGTATCGGTAGCAGTGTAAGCGACACGACCCCGCAGCTCGAAGCGTACGACGGCGGGGACGCGGCGGCTGCGGCCTCTTCCTCCTTCGCCTATTCCGCGCCGGAGGGGGAGACGTACGCCCAGGGCAGTCTGACCGCGGGCGATACGGGCGAGGAGACCCCCTCCGCCCTGCCTGCCCCGCCGGGGCCGCCCGCCTGGGCCGGCGACAGCGTCGGTTCTGACCTGGAGAGGGAAACGGTGCCGTCCGCGCCGTCGCCGACCGCAGAGGTGGCGGCGGAGCAGACGAATCATAGCCATAGTGCCACGGCGGTGATGTCGGCAGAGGATGACCGCGAGACCGTCCCTGCCCCGGCGGCGACCGCTTCGGCCGCCACTTCCTCCTCCTCCGCTCCGACGGCGGTGGCGGGGGACTTTAAGGAGTCCTGAGACACGATGTATCCGACGTTCGCCTACGGTTTTGGCTGGCAAGAGATCCTGATTATCGGCGCTATCGTCATCCTTCTGTTCGGCGGCACGAAACTGCCGCAGCTCGCCAAGGGATTGGGCGAAGGCATCCGCGAGTTTAAGAAGTCCGTCAACGACGAGCCGCGCGCTGAGCCGTCCGCCTCGGAGAAGAAGGAAGAGGCGAAGGAGGCCGCGTAGCCGCGCGCCGCCGTCGCAGTACCGATAGGGGAAAAATCGCAGTGACAATCGTTGTCGGGATCCTGACCACTCTGGTGGTGCTGGCGGGTATCATCCTGGTCGTCCTGGTCACCATGCAGACGCCCAAGAACGAAGGCTTCGGGGGTGGTGTGACCAACACGCCCGGGGGGAACTTCCGGGGCAAGGCAGGCTATGATGAGATGCTCAGCAACTACACCCGTCTGGTGGCGATCGGGTGGTTCTGCCTCGCCTTCATCCTGGCGGTGGTGAACGAATTGGCCCGGCGGTAATCGGGCGAGAAGCTCAGGGATAAGGAAAGGGGCCGGGGCGCGCACTGCGCGTCCCGGCCCCTCTCCGTTTTATATCGCCGTTGTCTGCCTTCCTGGCAGAACCGGTCTGATGCGTCGATTTTCGCTGCACGGGTCCGGCTCGGCTGTCGCCGATAAAAACCCGTAGAAGGCCGCAGCGGTCACGAAATAAAAGACATACACGAACAATACCACGGCCAATCACCTCCTCGCCTGTGAGGAAAGCCGCCCGGGCTCCCGGTCCCCTGGGACGCTCTCTTCCACCCTTATCGGACTGAACCCCTTCGTCGGTCCTACTTATTAGTACCCTGAAGGGGGGAAAACGTTCCGGAATTCGCCATGGGAGGGCCGCGGCGGTAAGCCGCGGCCCGTCCGCAAAGCATTTCCTACCTGCAGTATTGGTGGAATGATACCCGAGACTTAGAGGTTTTCTGGTATTTTTTCGGGTTAATTTTTCGTGATGTCAGTTTTGTTGCTAGGTTTGTCTAGTAGCGCCGGATCATGCCGACGACGCGGCCGATAACCTCGGTGTCGCCATGGAGGACAACATCCTCCGCTTCGTTGTGCTGGAGGCTCGTGTCCATGCGGCAGACGGTGAGGTCGCCGTGGGAGAGCACCACCACCAGTTCGCCCAGGGGCGCCTGACGCTGGGGGCGCACGACCAGGAGGTCACCCGGGATGATCGGCTCACCGTGGACGCCAGTCGCGGCAACGCGGATTACAAAGCCATCCTCGGTGGCCGGAGCCGCCATCTCCTCGGGCACCGCGATGTAACGCTCCACCTGGCCCTCGGACGAAATCTTACCCACGAGCTGACGCTCCCCGTTCGAGAAGCCCCGGATGAGCGGCAGCATCACCGCGTTCTCGGACTTCCGGGTGCCGTTCGGGTCGCGGGGGTCCGGGCCCGTGATGCGGATCGACCGGGAGGTGCGTTCGCGCGTCATAAACCCTTTGCGTACCAGGGCGTCAAGGTGGACGGTAACGCCACGGAGGCTTCCGATCCCGAAGGCGTCGCCCAGCTCCCGGATAGTGGGGGGAAACCCATTGTCTTTCTGGAAGTCGATGATATACTCCAGAATTTTCCGCTGCTTTTCGGTCAGACCCTTCGCCATCTGTCTGTCAACCCCTCCCTATGCTGGGGAATTATATTCCCTGCCATGCGAGCGTGCAAGAACGTTCGTTGCGACTATCTGCACGATTCATGCCGGAATAGGTGCAATATTTTTCACTCCGGAAGGCTACCGGCCTATTCCCGAAGAAATGGATACGGAACGCAAGTGCGCTCGCATTAATTCTGCGCACATCGGAGGAGGTAGAGGGGATGCGGGTCTGTAACCGCAGCGAGGTCGAAGCGTTTGTCACCAAGGACACCAGCACGATCCGCGAGATACTCGCGCCGCGCAATGCTCCCGGGGAGATCGCCCACCAATCGCTCGCGGAAGCCTCGCTTCCGCCGGGCGCCTCCACGGAGCCGCACTTTCACCCGTTGACGGAGGAGATATACTATATCCTGAAGGGTGAGGGGCGGATGCGCGTCCGCGGGGACGTGCGCTGCGTCGGCCCGGGCGACGCCATTGCCATCCCCCCCGGCGCGCCCCACCAGATCACCAACACCAGCGGCGACCGCACTCTCGTCTTTCTCTGTTGCTGCGCGCCTGCCTACTCGCACGAAGACACGGTCATGGTCTCGCCCGACGGCTGGGACGGCTGACACGGTTCCGGAAAGGCTCTCGATGAACGTTCGTTGCCGCATCGCGGACGCGGCCCGCTTGTCGTCGCTCCCGCCGCCTCCGCCGCTGCTCACCGCCCGCCGGAGGCGGCGGGATGTGGCCGCCTCGGCTCTCCCCCTGTCCGCCGCGACGGTCGCGGCGCTGCTGCTCACCGCGGGAGGCCCGGCGCAGGCGCAGGCGC
>CALEKU010000177.1 GCA_937902745.1 uncultured Armatimonadota bacterium | reverse complement strand
CTCACCTGAACCCCGAGATCCTGATCGTGGATGAGGTGCTGGCGGTGGGCGACGCGCAGTTCCAGAAGAAGTGTCTGGGCAAGATGGGCGAGGTATCGCGCGAGGAGGGGCGGACGATCCTCTTCGTCAGCCACAATATGGCCGCGATCAACGCTCTGTGCAACCGGGCGGTTCTCCTGCGCAACGGGCAGCTCATCAAGGACGGCCCGACGCAGATGATAACCGACTACTACAACGACGCCAGCAAGGGCGAGTCGTCGTCGGTTTTCTCCAAGGAGGACGGCGTGATCCGGCGCATCCACCTGGAGAACGAAGACGGAGAGGCAACGGGGCACTTCGCGTACGGCGACACGTTGCGGGTCGTGGTGGAACTGGATTCCGGGGACGAACTGTTCACGCACCCGGAGGTTGGCATCGGCGTAGATACGCACATGGGCCAGCGTGTCTTCACCGTGGGGACTTTCTACAGCACGCACACCCTGGACAACTTCAAAGGTCGTGTCCGTGTGGTGTGTGATATGCCGAACATCCCGCTCGGACCTGGTCTGTATCAGATTAAAGTTGCCCTGGCGTCGGGCACCCAGGCGAATCAGGTGGACGGGGTAAATGAGGCGGTTCAGTTCGAGATCGATCCTACGGACGTCTTCGGCGTCGGTCGCCTGCCTACGCCGGGGCAGGGAAATGTACTCGTCCGGTCTCAGTGGCGCCTTGAGTCACCTGCCTTGACCGTGGCGGCGGCAAAGCCGACTCTGGTAGCCAGTCAACCCGAGCAGGTGATTCGCCGTTAAGTGGCGGCGCAAACAACGAGATAGGCGAGAATACTTCCGTTATGGATTGGATTGATAATCAGGCGGTACTGCACTGCCTCCCTCCTCCCTTTCAGCGCTATGCAGGCAAGGTGCGTCTCGCCTGCCGTATTCCGGGCCGGCGCCTCATTGACCCCTACCTCTTTGGGTACCTCAACCGCATTAAGAGTGAAGTAATCGATGAGATGCGCCGGACGCGTCAGCCGGACACCGCACTGGTCAAGTTTCCCGACAAGCAGATGTTCGTTGACCTCTACGACCAACGGGTCTGGCTGGTGCTTACCGAAGCGCTGGGAACCAACGCGGAGACGCGAACACTGCAGGCTCTGCTGAAGCCAGGCGATACGTTCCTGGATATAGGGGCCAATCACGGCACCTACAGCATGGTCGCAGGGGCTGTGGTTGGGGCTTCAGGGAAGGTCATCTCCTTCGAACCGCAGCCGCGGCTGGCGGGTCTGGTGCGCCAGTCCGCCGAGGCGAATGGGTTTGCTCACCTGACCGTGAAGGAAGTGGCTCTGTCGGACACCACCGGAACGGCTGAGTTCTTTGTCCCGGAGTTTTCGGGTACCGCCGGTCTTCATAAGGCCTTCTCTGCGCAAGGCGCCCACAACTCCTTCCCTGTGACTCTGATGCCGCTGGATGACTTTCTGGCTGGCGTAGAGCTTCCTGGAAACGTCCTTATTAAAATGGACGTGGAGGGAAATGAACTGAAAGTCATTCGTGGTGGCGAGCGGTTCTTGAGGGAACGCCGGCCAAAGATTTTTCTTGAGGTGAATGAGGCCAGCTTGAACGCTGCTGGTACCTCCGAGCGAGAAGTTCTTACTGCTTTGCAGGACTACGGGTATTCTCAGTTCGCACGCATTGAGCATTTCCCTGAGCAAATCCCTCTGGCCAATTATCCTTACGGGGAAAAAGAGCAGCGAAACATCATTGTTTCCTGATTCTCTGGGCAAACCTTGCGTAATCCTGGTCAAGAGTTCAAACAAGAGATGCAGATATGTTATGTCGTCACCAGTGGCGATAAGGACCCGTTCGCCGATATGGCTTTTATTTCTGCAAAAGCCGTTCGGCGACTGCATCCTAAGGCGCGCATCATCCTGCTACTGGATGAGGAAACGGATCGCTCTCTACGGCGTCGGAAATCTCCCCTCATTGAGTTGGCTGATCAGTATACGGTGGTTGCCACGGACTATCGCGGGGCCGTTGCCAGCCGCTATGTGAAAACACAGCAACGGCAACTTATCGAGGGGCCTTACCTGTTTATGGATGTGGATGCGATTCCCATCCGCTCCCTCTCCGGGCTTTTCGAAACCACGTCTATATTTGCTGCTGTTCTGGATAAGAACCCGTTTCGGCCTTATGAGGAAGTCCCTACGGCTGTACGGGATTATTTCCAGGAGATGGAATGGGAGATGCCCGCTGTTCCTTATATAAACAGCGGGGTTATGTATTGGTCCGACCGGCCCGAATCTTACCGTATTGGGGAAGAATGGCACGAGCGATGGCACGCAATGTACAAAAGGACGGGCACACATACCGATCAGACGGCTATGTTGAGCGCCCTCCTGGAGGTAAAC
>CALEKU010000176.1 GCA_937902745.1 uncultured Armatimonadota bacterium | reverse complement strand
GCTTGAATCACGGAAGCCGGGGTTTCAACCCACGGCGGGCATGGAGAGACACCCATGCCACGATTATTCCGGCTTCTTCAATCCAAATGCATCAGCGAGAGGAGCAGCAAACGGGCCCCGGGCTGCGAACGCCAGCAGGGTCTCCAGGTAGCCGTCCGGGACACCGATGTCCCAGCGAGTACCCTCCAGGAAAGCGGCTCGGTAAGGCGCCGACCGACCCGCGAGGCTGCGCTTCAGGAGTAGTTCCTGGGCGCTGGTGAGCTGGAACTCGTTCTTCACGCGGGCATTTGTCCGGATGAGCTCGTCCAAACAGTCGAACAGGTCGGCGGTGAAGAGGTGCAGACCGAAGTGGCAGAGGTAGAAGCCCTCGGGAACGCCCGGGGTCGCGAGGTCACGCGCTTCGGCGGGCGTGGGCTTCTCCTTCAGCGCGAGGATGTTGTAGGTCTGCCCAGGCGCGTCGGCCGGGCGGGATGCGTCCCGCGCTTCGCACTTGAGGACGCCGGTCACGCTCACGGCGCTCTCGGGGTCCAGCCGGACGCTGGTCACGGAGCCACCCGACTCCGCCGCGATGTCGAGGAGTTGGGAGACCGGTGAGGGCACGCCCTCCGGAGTGGTGTATACGTGGTCCCCTAACAGCAGCAGGAACGGCTCATTGCCCACGAAGTCGCGCGCCTGGTAGACCGCATGGCCGAAGCCCTCCGGCGACGGCTGCTCGACGTACGTGATGCGCTCGGCCATCTCCGCAAGGCGCTGCCCTTCAGCCAGCGCCCACTCCTTGCCAGCGAAGGCGCGCTCCTCGTCCGGGGTGAACGGGCGGAAGTGATTCCGGAACGGTCCCTGCCCGTCCTTCTCGACCACGACACAGACCTGCTCGATGCCAGCGTTCAAGCAGTCGTCGATGATGCACTGGACGGTCGGCTTCGCGAGGCCATTGGCGTCCACAATGGGGAGCAGTTCCTTCTGAATGGAGCGGGTTGCGGGGAACATGCGGGTGCCGCGGCCCGCGGCGGTGATGACGGCTTTGCGCGCTCTCACAGGCGTTGTTCGATCTCCGGGATGAGTTGGTCCTGGGTGACGAGGCCAACCCAGGCGTTCAGAATCTTGCCGTCCTTGCTGATCAGGAAGGAGGTAGGAACGGCAGAGACGCCGCCGTAGGCGTTCTGAAGTTCGCGGGAGCTGAGGACCAGCGGATAGTTGATCCCGAACTTCTTCGCGAAGGCGTTCACCCGCGCGAGGTCTTCCTCATTAGGGACGGAGGGGTCATCGTCCAGCGCCACGCCGACGATCGTAAAGCCGCGGCTCGCGTACTTCTCCTGGAGGGCGATGAAGTCGGGGATCTCCATCTGGCACGGGCCGCACCAGGTTCCCCAGAAGTTCACCAGCACCAGTTTCCCCCGCTGCTCACTCAGAACAAACTTGCCGCCGTCCGCCGTGTCGCCGGCAATTTCTGCGGCGGGCTTGCCGTACAGCGGGTGGCGGTTCGCAACGGAGCCGAGGACACCGATGCCGATGGCAACTGCCACAAAGAGCGTCAGTGCCACGACCCAGCCGGGGATCTGTCTTGTCATAGGTTCGGCGCCCTCACGATCCTACAGGGCGGTACGTCGTAACATCTGGTGCCGAAGGCGGGACTCGAACCCGCACGGGTTGCCCCACACGCTTTTGAGGCGCGCGTGTCTACCATTCCACCACTTCGGCAAGTCACCTGATTATACGGGCCGCTGCGGGCACCGTCAAGCCGGCCCGCCACGACCGCCGGGGTGCCCCTCCTGCCAGAAGCGGGCGGCGACCTGCGCGTGCAGCGGAAACGCCAGTTCCACAGGCTCGGAGGCGACCACGGTTTCGCTCGCTTCGGGGTTCGGGGCGAAGGGCGGTATATCAGCGACCAACCGGGGTGAGCAGATACCAAAGACCAGTAGCGTCCCGTCCGGCGCGCTCAGGGCGTCGTACAGTTGTATCTCACGCGGGTCCACGGTCAGGCCCGTCTCCTCGCCCACCTCGCGGGCGCCCGCCTCCTGCCACGACTCCCCCACCCCGATGAACCCGCCGGGCAGCGCCAAACTTCCCGCGCGTGGGGGAATGGTCCGCCGGACGAGCAGCAGCCCCCGACTCTCTACGGGCACGAGCACCACAGCGACCGGCAGCGGGTTTCGGTACGACGTGTTGCCGCAGGCCGCGCAGACGCGCGGCCACAGCTGCTCCGGCGCGAACGGCGCCCCGCAGTAGGAGCAGTGAGAGTCCCGCGTCAGGGCGCGGCTCACTCCGCGCCGTCCAGCCGCCAGTCGATCGGGGGCTTGCCAGCCGCCTCCAGGGCGGCGTTGATCTTCGAGTAGGGCTTGCTGCCGAAGAACCCGCTGCGGGCGGAGAGCGGGGACGGGTGGGCGGACGCAATCACCGTATGGCGCGTGGCGTCGATGAGGGGCGCCTTCTTCTGGGCATGGCCTCCCCAGAGCACGAAGACCACCGGGTCCGGCTTATCGTTTACCGCGCGCAGGGCGGCGTCCGTAAACGTCTCCCACCCCTTGCCCTTGTGGGACGCCGGTTGGTGGGCGCGCACCGTCAGGACCGTGTTCAGTAGCAGAACCCCCTGCTTCGCCCACGGCTCCAGATTGCCGGTCTTCGGGCGGGGAACGCCAAGGTCGCTTTCCAACTCTTTGAACATGTTAACGAGCGAGGGCGGCGGCTTGACACCGGGGCGCACGGAGAAAGCCAGTCCGTGCGCCTGCCCGTCGTCGTGGTAGGGGTCCTGCCCAACCACGAAGACCCGCACCTCTTCCAGAGGCGTCAGGCGCAGGGCGTTGAAGACATCCGCCTCCGGCGGGAAGACGGTGTGTGCGGCGCGTTCGGCGTCCACGAACCGGGTAAGTTCCTGAAAATACGGCTTGTCAAACTCGGCCGAAAGCGCCACCCGCCAGGATTCCGGCAGCGATAAGTCCATAACAGTCCCCCTGTATACTGACGTTCGTTTCCAGGATACTCCCCCGCGTAGCGACCCGGCCGGAAGGGTCCGGCGCCACCCGGCGGGAATTATAGCCCAGGAGCAACCCGTTTCATGCCCGATACCGACACCACGCCCACGAAAAAACTCGTCCTGATCGACGGCAACTCGCTGCTGTACCGCGGCTTCTTCGCCATGCGTGCGCTCACCACGAGCGCCGGGCAGCCGACCAACGCCGTCTTCTCCTTTACCATGATGCTGCTCACGCTGCTGAGCGACCAGAAGCCGGATGTCATGGTCTGCGCCTGGGACGCCCACGGGAAGACCTTCCGGCACGAGGAGTACAAGGAGTACAAGGGGACGCGCCAGAAGACGCCTACCGAACTGGTGGAACAGGGTCCGCTGGCCCGGGAGATGGTGGAGGCGTTCAACATCCCCGGTGTGGAGGCCCCCGGCTTCGAGGCGGACGATGTGATCGGGACGCTGGCGAAGCGCGGCAAGGAGCAGGGCTACGAGGTCCTGATAGTTACCGGCGACCTGGACGCCCTGCAACTCGTGGAGCCCGGCGTCTGCGTGCTTACCACCGTCAAAGGCGTGACCGACACGGTAATCTACGACGAGGCTGCGGTCCTGAAGCGGTACGGTCTGCGCCCGGAGCAGTTGACCGACTATCGCGCACTCAAGGGCGACTCCTCCGACAACATCCCCGGCGTCCCGGGGGTCGGCGAGAAGACCGCCGCACAACTCCTGAAGGAGTACGGCACGGTAGAGAACCTGCTCCACCACCTCGACGAGGTCAAGGGCGCGAAGCTTCAGGCGGCGCTGGTGGAGTCTACCGAGCAGATCGGCAAGTCCAAGCGGCTCGCAACGATCGTCCGGGATGTCCCCCTGGAGGGCGTGGATCTGCCGGCGCTGGACGCCGAGCCGGTGCAGCCCGACTGGGCCGCCGTGCGCGCCCTGTTCGAGCGGCTGGAGTTCCGAATGCTGCTGCGCCGCATCCCCGACGCCGACGGCGGCAGCGCGGCCCCGTCCGGGGGCGCCCCGCCGGCCCCGGCCAACCTGGAAGCGGAGGATTACGACCCGTTTGCAGACAACGGCGAGACGGCGCCGGCTGCGCGCGTGGACGCCCCGCCGGAGGAGTACCGGGACGCCGACACGCCGGAAGCCCTGGCCGAGATGGCCGCGGATGTCAGGGCTGCCCCGCGCGTGGGCGTGCGCCTGCACCTTTCCGAGGGCGGCATCGTGGACGCCCGGTTGTATGGCGTGACCCTCGCCGTCGGCGGCGGGCGCGTGTGGTACGTGCCTGTGGAGGACCCGGACGCCCCAGAGCCGCCCACCGCTCCCGCGCCGCCGCGGTCGCTGTTCGATGAGCCGGAGGAGACGCCTCCGCCCACACCGAGCCGCCCGCGCGCCCCCGGGGCGCTCCCCCCCGCGCTCAAGGCCGTGCTGGAGGATGAGAGTGTTCCGAAGGTCACCCACGAGGGCAAGGTCGATATCGGTATCCTGCGCCGCTACGGGACCAACCTGCGGGGAGTGGTCTTCGACACAGAGCTTGCCGCCTATCTTCTGAACGCCGGGCGTCGGGCGCGCTTCCCGCTGCACGAGGTCGCGGCCGACTACGCCGGCCGCGAGTTGCACCCGCTCGACAAGAAGGAGCGCAAGGCGATGGACGCCGCAGCCATCGTCGGCCACGAGCGCTCGGAGGCTCTGGCAGAGGCCGAAGCCGTTCTGGCGACCATGTCGGTGCAGGAGCCGCGGCTGAGCGCGGACGGTCTGACGAAGGTGCTGGAGACGCTGGAGTTGCCCGTGGCGCCCATCCTCGCGGGGATGGAGCTTGCCGGGGTCGCGGTGGACGTGGCAGCGCTGAACGCCATGGCCGCCGACCTGAAAGAGCGCGTCGCCGGACTCGAAAAGCAGATCTTCGAGATCGCCGGCCAGGAGTTCACGGTCGGCTCGCCAAAGCAGCTCCAGGAGATCCTGTTCGAGAAGCTGGGCCTGCCCTCCGGCAAGAAGACCAAGACCGGCTACTCGACGGACGCCGACGTTCTGGAGGAGTTGGCGCCAGAGTACCCCATCGTCGGCCTGATCCTCCAGCACCGCGAGCTTTCCAAGCTCAAGAGCACCTATGCCGAGGCGATGCCCGCGCTGGTTCACAAAGGCACGGGCCGCATCCACACGACTCTGCACCAGACCGTCGCCGCCACCGGGCGACTCAGTTCGAGCAATCCGAACCTCCAGAACATCCCCGTCCGCACCGAGATCGGTCGGGAGATACGCCGGGCGTTCGTCGCCCCGAAGGGGACGGTGCTCGTGTCCGCAGACTATTCGCAGATTGAGTTGCGCCTCTTCGCGCACGTCACGGAGGACCCCGCCCTGGTGGCGGCGTTCACGAGCGGCGAGGACATCCACAAGTACACCGCGGGCCAGATGTACGGCGTCCCCGTGGCCGAAGTGACCTCCGACCAGCGCCGCGCCGCGAAGACCGTCAACTACGCGGTCATCTACGGCATCTCCGACTTCGCCCTGGCGCGCCTCCTGGGCGTTCCCCAGGCGCAGGCCAAGGAGCTCAAGGCGAGCTACTTCGCCCGCTTCCCCGGCGTCAAGGCGTACTCCGACGAGACGCTGGCCTTCGCCCGCGAAAAGGGCTATGTCCAGACCCTGTTCGGGCGTCGGCGCTACATCCCGGATGTTAACTCGCGCGTCTTCCAGTTCCGTCAGGCGGCAGAGCGGGCCGCCATCAACATGCCCATCCAGGGGACGTCGGCGGACATCATGAAGCTGGCGATGATTGCGGTGGACGAGATGCTGACGCGCGAGAAGTTCACGTCCCGGATGATCCTCCAGGTCCACGATGAACTCCTCTTTGAGGCGCCGGAGGCCGAGGTGCCCGCGCTCGCTGCGAAGCTGCACGAGACCATGCGGATGCGCGACGTCTACCCGCTCAAAGTCTCCCTGGAGGTAGAGGTCAAGACCGGCCACACCTGGGCGGACGTCACCCCCATGGAATAGTGCGCGGCGTCGGCGTAAAACGGGTTTCTCCCGGGTATGAGTCTTACCCGGGAGAAACCATACGCCAATGTACCTCGAAGCCGGTTGTGAACTTTCCTTTGATGTCGCCGCGCCCACGCCGTTCGTCCTGATGCTGCGCCCCCGGAGCGGCTACGGGCAGTGGATAGCCCGGGAACAGTACACCCTGACGCCCGCCGTGCCGGCGGTGGAGTACGTGGACGGCTTCGGGAACCTCTGCCAGAGGCTGGAGGCGCCGCCCGGACCGTTCACCGTCCGGACCGAGGTGGGGGTGGAGACGGCGGATAGCATCGACGTAGCGCCCGGCACGCCGTACACGCCGGTCCCCCTGCTCCCGGACAGCGTTCTTCAGTTCCTGCTGCCCAGCCGCTACTGCCCGTCGGACACGATGGGCGCCCTGGCGCTGGAGGCGGCGCGTGGGGCCGCCCCGGGCTACGACCAGGTGGAGGCGATCCGCGCCTGGATACACGATAACGTGGAGTACCGCTACGGCACGAGCGACCCGTCGACCTCGGCGCGGGAGACGGCGGAGCAGCGCGTCGGGGTCTGCCGGGACTTTGTCCATCTTGGCATGTCGCTCTGCCGCAGTCTCAGCATCCCCGCCCGCATGGCCGTGGGCTACCTCTACCGGCTGGAGCCGATGGACCTGCACGCCTGGTTTGAGGCGTTCGTCGGCGGCCGGTGGTACACGTTCGACCCAACCCAGGAGCAGCCGCGAGGCGGACGCATCACCCTGGCCTACGGGCGCGACGCGGCGGACGTCGCCATAACCACCCAGTTCGGCCCCGCCCCTCTCACCAGCATGCGCGTCTGGGTCAACGGGTAGCTTGGCCCTCAAAAAAACACCCTACGTCTGCCAAACAAAACCGCGCCGCTACGCGTCAAAACGACAAGGGCGGGCCGCGCTACGGCCCGCCCCGGCAACAACCTCTTCGTTTCTGCTTTCGTCACGGTTTTTGTTCCAGGGAAGGAGCCAAAGCCATGCAGGTTGCGGACGTGGAGATGGTCCGGTCGGTTCGGCGCGAACTGGCCCGCCACCACCTTGACACCAGTGAGACTCAGGTCGGGGCCACCCACGGGGTCGTCCACCTCTACGGGCGCGTGCGCCCGGTGCGCGGGCACGAAAATGAGTTTGAGGAGGAGATACACACCCTCTTCAAAGCCCTGAAGCAGCGCCCCGGCGTGCGGGATGTCGTGTTTGAGTGGACCATCCTGGGCCACGATCAGGGCATCTCGAAGCGCCTGGGCACCACCGCCCGCTGACACAGCGCCGCGACTACTCCGAGGACTCTTTATCCCGCGGCAAGCGGGGCGTCACATCGTAGGTTCGGGCGCGGTCGTAGAGGGCGAGGCCCGGCTTCCCCTTGCGCGGCTTGCGGACGTACCGGCGCTCCGTCACGTCCACCGCCACCAGACCCGAGTGCTTGACGCTGCCCGAGCGGGCGGCGACGACCGCCGCCGCCTGACGCACTACCGTGTCCGGCACGCGGTCCGGCTTGTTGTTGGTCTTCAGGACGCCGTGCGCCCCGGTGCCGGCCCGGACGTGCATCCACAGGTCGGACGGCGCGGACGCGCGCGTCATCAGGAAGTCGTTCGCCTCGGCGTTTTCGCCCACGAGCAGGAGATAGCCGTCCAGGTCGTACGAGCGCACCTTGTGCCCGGCGTAGGGCCGCTCCGCGGGCTTCGCCTTCTGCGGCCTGGCCGCCGCCCCGGCGGGCGCGCCCACACGCTCCGCCCCCACGATCCCCTCCAGCGCGGCCCGGAGGTGGGCGAGGTCTTCGTTCGTGAGTTCGGGGCCGCTCTCCAGGCGTGCGCGGAGTGCGTCGAGCTGCGTCCGCTCGTCCTCCAGATCAGCGGCGCGCCCTTCGGCGTAGTCGGCGGCATCGCGTGCCTTGCGCGCCCGATCGAAGTACGCCTGGGCGTTCTCCTGCGGGCTCTTCTTCGGGTCGAGCCCGATCCCCGCCTCCTGCCCCGGCTCGGCGGCGTACAGGTCGGGCACCGTCACGAAGGACTCCCCCCGGGGCACCAGCGTGAGATTCGCCAGCAGGAGGTTCCCGAGCCGCTCGTACTCGTCCGCCCGCCCCGCCTCCGCGAGCGTCGCCCGGGCGGACTTGAGCTCCCGCTCCCGGAACGCAATCTCACGCGTGATCGCCTTCAGGAGCGTGGCGTGCTCCCCCTCCTCCGCGCTGCGCTCGGCAACGGTGGCATACAGCGTGTCCAGAGCAACGCTCACGCTTTCGCGCGCAAAGGCGCGACCGGAGGGCACAGAGGCTGGCACAAACGGCCAGACGCCCACGGTGTTCCCCTGCTCGTCGGCGATGTGGTGCGGGGCGAACTGCTCTGCGCGCACGTCGTCCATCAGCCCGATCAGCGCGTTCGGCAGGTCTTCCCGGCGGTGCCCCGCGCGCGCCAGAATCTCGTCCGCCGCGAAGCGCCCGATGCCGGAGAGGGTCGCCCCGAGCCACGGGCGCAGGTTTTCCGCCTCCGCAGGCATATCGTGGAAGAAGGCATCCCGCGGGCCATCCAGTGTCAAGGGGTCGACCCGGTCATGGTAGCCGGGCGGGTCGGCGTACGGCGCGCCGATACGGAGTTCGCGCGCCTCGCCGGGCGCCACCGGGCGCAGTACCCCGCGCACGGTCTCTGCCCCCTCGTGCCCCTGGGCCAGTATCAGGTTCGCGTTGCGTCCCATCAACTCCGCGGCGAGCAGGACACGGCCAAACTCTCCACTGTCGAAGGTGAGGTGCAGAACGCGGTCGAAGCGCGGCAGAAGGACGGAGTCCAGTCGCGCCCCCTCCAGATACTTGCGGGCAACCTGGCAGAATCCCGGCGGATGCAGGGGGTTCTCGCGCCGAACCTGCGTCAGGTGCGTACGGAACAGCCGCGGGTCGACGCATAGCAGGAGGCGGTGTGCCCCGCCCCGTCCGTAGAGCGCCAGCACGACCTCGTACGGCGAAGGCTGCTGCACCTTCTGGACGCGCGCGCCCTTCAGCGCCTCGCGCAACTCGGCGGCCACGGCGGTCAGGGTGAAGGTGTCGAACGGCAGGAGTGGCGTCATCTCTACCGTCAGTATAGCGCGCCGCGGGCTGCTGCTAAGTCGGGGTTTCGGAGCGGGCGGCTTTAAGCTCCGCTTCGGCCGCTGCGCGCTCCTTCTCTGCCGCCCGCTTGCGTCGCTCAAGTTCGGGGACGGGTAGCTTCAGGAGCGCCCCAATGGCCGGCGTCGTGTCCCCGTCCGTGGGACGCGGCGCTACCGACCGTCCCTGCCGTGCCTCAACTTCGGCCCGCGCCGCCCACGCCTCCGCCAGGGCGAGTTGGCGCCGCGCATCCTGCTCGACGATATCGAGAACCAGCGCCTGCTTCTGGGCCTCCTCGGCGCTCTGCGGCTCACGCATCAGGTCGGCGAACGGCCCGTACCCGTCGGGCAACGCAGCAGAAGCCTCCGGCACCGGGGAGGGCGCGGGCTCCCCGGCGGCCGCCGCGGTCGAGGGGGACTGTGGCGGAGCAGCGCGGCATCCGACCAGGCCGCAGCAGAGCAGCGTCGCACACGTCAAACGCGCCGTAAAAGCAAAGTTCGCAGGTGTCACACGAACTAGGTTCGCGACCGGACACCAGAATTCCCTGGCGACGGCTGCCAGAAAAATTCGCATTTTCCTACAAACTTTATCGACAAACCCCTGGATGTCGGCATTTACCATGGTATATTATGCCCACCCGGTCCCTACTGCCCGTATAGCCGCCGGCAAGAACTATTCACAACCTTACGATAGCGCGAGACAACTCAACGAGGAGTCGCTCGATGCGAGACGTTCTACCAGGCAACGAACGCCTTTGAGCCGACCGTTTCTCTGCTGGATTTAAGGAGTTGAGTCATGCAGCTATCCCGAGTCTCGCGGCGTACCTCCCGCCCCACCGCTTCCCACCCCAGGGCAGGGCTTGCCCCTGGTAAGAGCTCCGCTTTTACCCTGATAGAGCTACTCGTAGTAATCGCCATCATTGCAATACTGGCCGCGATTCTGTTCCCTGTCTTTGCGCAGGCGCGGGACAAAGCGCGCCAGGCATCGTGCCTGGCGAATGCGCGGCAGGTCGGTACCGCCCTGATGATGTACGCCCAGGACTACGACGAAACTATCGTTCCGTACTTCATCACCTACCCGGCTACCGGTGGCGGCTTCGCAACGAACGTAGCCTTTGACACGCTACTCGCCCCGTACATCAAGGCCCCGAATGTTTGGACGTGTCCCAGTGCGGACGATACCAGCCCCGCCCAGAATCTGAAGCGGAGCATCGGGATGAACGCCGATGTCGGCGTGCAGGTCCCGCCGCCCGCGAACAAGACGAACCTGTGCCTTGCCGATATCGAGTATCCCGCTGACCTTATCGTGATGGGGGATTCCCAGGCCCTGGCGCTGAACAGCAACTACAATCCGAACGTCACAGGATTTCAGGCGTGCCAGGCGACAAAGCAGGAGATCGCCGGCACGAATCCGACTTCCACCACGTCTCACTTCACGCGTCACACCAAGGGGGCCGTCTTCATCTTCGCGGACGGACACGCCAAGTGGATGAAGGCGCGCAATACCATCGTTCCTAAGAGCCTCTGGGTCCGCAAGCACCATCCTTTCACGGACGTCCCGGACAACTGCAACGACGTCAACGCTCCGTAGATTTCGCGAAGGACACACGTACATGCGTTCGAAAACACCTATCACTCTGGCGGCGATCCTCGCCTGCGCTGCCGCTACCACCTACGGGGCCACCCGGGCAACGGCAGACACGCCCGCGCCGGGCGAGTTCACCACGGACACCGCCGCCTTCGCCGGAGCGAACCTCAAGAAGATGGGGCTCACCTATTTCCCCATCCGCATCGCTCTCTCCACAACGAAGCCGAGCGACGTGGTAAAAACGCCGGAGTTCAAGGGGACGGCCCGTTACGGCACGTTCCAACTGGGCAACGGCCCGAACGGCACGTACCTGGTCGCCATCGACGACCCGGACGGTGGCGGCGGCAAGCTCTACGTGGATGCGAACCGCAACGGCAACCTGACCGACGACGGCGACGGCGCCTGGGCGGAGGAGACCGTGCGGGACGGCATCGTGTCCTATGGGGTGACGTCTAAGGTTCTGAAGGCGTCTTACGGCACCGGCGGCAAAGAAACGGGCAGCGCTCCCTACGCGGTTGGGATCTACTACCGGCAGGGAATGGACGCCGCGTTTTACTTCCGCCACTCCGCCAGAGTCGGAACGGTCACAATCGGCGGGAAGCCTTTCAAGGCGATGCTTTTCGACAACGATTCCGACGGCATCTTCAACAAGCCCCTGCCCGGCCCGAATGTCGAACCCGCGAAGCGCGGCCGTCCCATCAGTCTCATGGTGGACATAAAAAACACCGGCGAGTTTGGCCCGGCGTGCCCGACATTTGACATCCGCGGTCCGTTCCGCATCGACGGCCAGGTGTACGAGGCCGTGGTCTCCGCGGACGGCTCCCGCGTCGCCGTGAAGCCGTCGGACAAGAAGCTGCCCGAGCCGCCCCAACCCGCGCCCCGGCCGCAGATGATCGCGGAGGGCGCAGTTGCCCCGGACTTCACGGTGGACACACCGGGCGGCGGTAAAGTGTCCCTGTCTTCGCTCCGGGGCAAGGTCGTGGTGCTGGACTTCTGGGCGACGTGGTGCGGCCCCTGCCTTGCCTCCATGCCCCATCTGGAACAGGTCTACCAGACCCTGAAGGGGCGGGACGATGTCACGGTGCTGGCGGTCTGTACGTCCGATGAGCGTACAGCGTTCGATAAATGGGTGCAGGCGAACGTCGGAACAAAGTATAATTTCCCTGTGGCCTACGACCCGGCTGGGCGCGGCCCGAAAAACATATCGTCGAGCAAGTACGGCGTCAGCGGCATCCCTCAAACCTTCATCATCGGGCCAGACGGCAAAATCGTCGCCAGTATCACCGGGTACGACAGCCGGGGCGATCACCGATTGGAGGAGGGACTGAAGAAGGCGGGCATCCCCATCGAACCGGTTGGGGCTATCGCTGGGCCGGGAACGACCGCCACCAGGTAAGCAGTAAACCAATCATGATCCACCGAAAACACGTTCTTGCGTGGGCTGCGGGCGCGGCCCTCGCCGGACTCGTCAGCCTCCCTGCGCTCGTGACCGCGCAGGCTGAGGAAGCCCCGCTGCTCAAAGTAAAGGTCGCCGTCGCCCCGACAACTGTCGCTCGCGGCGGCAAGGGCGTGATGAAGATGACCCTCCAGGTCAAGGAGGGCTTCCACATCAACGCCGTCGAACCCGGCAACGAGTACGCCATCCCGACGGTTCTCAAGGGCAAGGCTCCCGCCGGCGTGACCCTGGGCAAGCCGGTGTTCCCGAAGGCCACGCCCATCAACATGCCGGGCTTCGACACCCCGATCAACGTCTACAGCGGGACGGTCGAGGTCACCGTGCCGTTTACGGTCAGCGCGAAGGCGACCCCGGGCAAGACCACCCTTGGCGGCACACTCCGCTACCAGGGGTGCGACGACACCTCCTGCCTGCCCCCGCAGTCGCTCACGTTCTCTGCTCCTATCACGGTGAAGTAGGGTCGCCGTGGGTTGAAACCCCCGGCTTCTGTGATTCAAGCCCGCCTACGCGAGCGAAGCTTCGCTTCGTCGGTGCGGGCTCCGGTAAACGATGCTGTTACGGATTGACCGTAGCCGCCTCTCGGCCAATGCAGCCCGCAGAGGCGGGCTTGAATCACAGAAGCCGGGGTTTCAACCCACGGCGACAACGCCCCCGAAAAGGGGCTTCCCCGGCGGCCGTCGAACCTGACCGGCAAGAACCACGAGGTCTTGCCCCATGCCTTCCGACACAAGCAACGACGCCCCCCGCCCCAACATCCTCTGGATCTCCCTGGAAGACACCAGCCCCCGCTTCGGCTGCACCGGTGACCCCATCGCGCGGACCCCGAACATCGACGCGCTGGCCGCCGCGGGGTGCCGCTATGCGAACGCCTTCTCGACCGCGGGCGTCTGTGCGCCCTCCCGCGCTGCGATCATCACCGGGATGTACCAGACCGCCATCGGCGCCCACCACATGCGGACCACCCACCGGAACGAGCACGTGCCGGAGATGGCGACGCCGTACGAGGCCGTGCCCCCACCGTATGTGAAGTGCTTCCCGGAGTACCTGCGCGCCGCCGGGTACTTCTGTACCAACAACGAAAAGACTGACTACCAGTTCGCCCCGCCGCGCACCGCCTGGGACCAGTGCGGAAAGCACGGGCACTGGCGCAACCGTCCGGACCCGTCGCAGCCGTTCTTCGCCGTCTTTAACCCGACGCTTACCCACGAGAGCGGCATGTGGCCGAAGGACGGGGAGCAGATTGTCACCGACCCGAACGCGGTGACGCTGCCCCCCTACCTGCCCGACACACCGAAGACCCGCCTCGCGCTCGCCCGCCACTACGATAACCTTGCCCGCGCCGATGAGCGGGTCGGGCAGCTGCTCGCGGAGTTGGAGGAGGACGGACTTGCGGAAGATACCCTCGTCGTCCTGTGGAGCGACCACGGGGAGGGACTGCCGCGGGGCAAGCGGTGGCCGAACGACGCCGGGACGCACGTCCCCCTGATCGTCCGCTGGCCGGGCCGGGTCAACGCAGGCATCGTGCGCTCTGAGATAGTCAGCCTGATCGACCTCGCCCCGACTATGCTGCACCTGGCGGGCGTCCCGGCACCGCGGCACCTTCAGGGGCGGGCGTTTCTGGATGCGGACGGCCAGCCCCCGGCGGACATACCGTTTCGCGAGTACGCCTTTGCGTGCAAGGACCGGATGGACGAAGCGTACGACCGGGTGCGCTCGGTGCGCGACGACCGGTTCCGCTATGTGCGCAACTTCCACCCCGAACTGCCGTACGAGTCCTGGATACCGTACCGCAACCGGCACCCGGTCATGCAGGAGTTGTGGCGCCTCAAAGCGGAGGGCGCCCTGGAAGGCCCGCAGTCGCTCCTCATGCAGGACCGTCGCCCGCCGGAAGAGCTGTACGACATCCGGGCCGACCCGTGGGAGACAAACAACCTCGCAGACGCCCCGGCGTACCGGGAAACCCTGCGGCGGATGCGCGCCGCGCTCGACGACTGGACGGCGCGGTACGACGTCTACGGGGACGTTCCCGAAGCGGAGATGGCGGCGCGGTTCTGGCCGGGCGGCCAGCAGCCGGTCACCGCTCCGCCCCTCTTCGTCCCGCTAGGCGGCTCCGCGGAGGGTACGGAGCCTGTCACGAGCGAGGCGACTTTCGCCGGACCGCTGCTCGTCCAGATGTTCTGCGCCACGCAGGGCGCGTCCATCGCCTATACCATGGAGCCCGGCGAAGACGCCCACTGGCGCCTGTACACCGGTCCCATCCGACTCGCGCCCGGCGAGACGGTGACGCTGCGGGCGCGCGCGTGTCGCCTCGGCTACCGTGAAAGCGACGAGCGCATGGTGACAATCACCGCGGCGGGGTGAGACAATTCAGCCTCACCCCGCCGCCCACGGCTACTGCTTCTGGACGTATGCGGTCGGGGCCTTGATCGCCTTTGGGTTCTTCTTCGCGAGGGTGACGAACTCGGCGACGCAGGGCGGGCAGCAGAAGGCGTAGGTCTTGCCGCCGACGACCCAGGTGAGCTTCGGGTTCGCCTTGGTCTCCGAGATCGGGCAGACGCGGTCGCCCGGCTTCGGCTTCGCATCGTGCGCGGCCACGAAGTCCGGGTACTTCTGATACACCCCCGTGTTACCGTTGGCCTGGATGTCCGCCGCCGTATAGGCGCCGCCGGGCGTCAGAAACAGCTCTCGGTCCGCCGCGGAGAGGGGCCGCCCTCCTGTGGTAGGCAGCGTGTTCGGCGGGTACAGCGCCTCGATGGCATCCAGGGCGGCGAGCAGCTTCTTCCGCTGGACCTCGGTCTTGGCCCGGTCCCCGGCGTCGGCGACGCGGTCCAGCTCCTCGGCGACAGCAGCGACCGTCTGCACCTGCTTCTCCAGCGCCTTCTTCTTCGCCGCAGGGAGCGCACCGGACTTGTAGGGCAGCGTCACGACGCTGTCGCGGATGGCGAAGGCGATGTCGTGAACCTCCTCCAGGTTCCCGGCCTTGACGGCATCCTCCAGCGCTTTCCGATCGGCCAGGATCTCGCCCCAGGTCTCCGCGGCGCGCCGGAACGCCTGGGACATGCCGTGGGCCATGGGCGCGGCGCCCGGTTTGCCGGACTGGGCCAGAGCGGGTCCCGTAAGACTCAGGGCCGCAGCGGTCGCCGCCAGAACGCCAATCGTGATTGCTTGTATCGTTTTCATCTTCCTCATCCCCTGAAATCAAAAGGCGGTGGAGTAGCCCGCCACAAAGCGAAAGTCGTCCCGGGCGGCGTTGCGCCCACCGGCGATGTCGGACTGGATGCCCAGGTCAAGGACCGAGCGAACGTCCACCTGCTGCCGAATCCCCAGGCCGACGCCCACGGCGCTCCCCGCGCCCGCCTCCTCGCCGCCACGCCAGGTAACCTCCGCGAGCATGGTACGGTCGAAGCGGCGCGGGTAGCCGACCGGCCGGGTGTAACCGAGGGCGAGCGCTGGCACAAACGACCGTTCTCCGTCTCCGGCGCCGGTGCGAAACGCCGCGTCCACGTTTACGTGCAGCCGCTCGCTGCCGCGCAGGGTGCGGCTCGCGATGCCGCGCAGGCGCAGATCCACGCCGCGAGAGCCGCGCGCCGTCGGCAGGTAGGCGTCGGCGCGGACGGCGAAGGCGGGAGTGTTCAGCGTCTCCCGGTTCAGGTTGTGGAAGACACCGAGGCCGACGCGGCCGAAGTCCGCGCGTGTGTCGGACGTGCCCGCGCGCCCGCCGAACGAGGGATCGAAGTCCACACTGAAGTGGCTGTTCAGCGCGAATCCGTACAGGTATTCGGCCGAAAGCCCTACTCCAAAACGACTGTTTGAGGGCCATGCGGGCGCGATGCCGAACTCAAACGCTCGTTCTCGGAACGCGATGGAGTCAGCGTCCTCGAAGCGCAGCGGCCGTCCGGCGTCGATGTTATCGTGGTCGATCGCGCGCGCCGGGGAGGCAAAGGCAAACAGTGTCACCATGGCAGCGAGCGAAAGCGCCCTTCCAAGAACATTCATTTGCCCACCTCCTTCCCTCCGCCGGCCTTCCCGTCGAACGGATTACCAGGGGGGCCTTCGCGCCGGAAGTAGGTATCCGGCTTCCGTCCCGTGCGCTCCCCCCACTCGGCCAGGGTGAGAGCCTTCGCCCCCCGATATTCGGGCCGGGCCGCCACGAACGCGTCAAAGGCCGCGCGTGAGGTGAACGCCTGCGACCACTCGTGGCAGGCGGCGTGGCTCGCCTCCTGTTCCAGAAACACCACCGAGCCGGCCCGGTCAGATGCCGGCGTCAGGTTCCCCCGATCGTCCGAAAGCAGGACCGCCGGACGCTCCGGGTCCTCGGTTGTCAGGTGCAGCACGGCGCGCCCCTTTGTCTCCAGGCTCATGTCGCGGGCGCAGAGCGGGCAGCGCACCCGCATCGTCCAGCCGTCGGCGGTCACGGCGTGCGCCCTCCACGCTTCCGCCCCCTCGGGGAGCGGCATGGAGCAGTGGTGGCACTCCCCCAGCGCCATCCAGCCAAGCCCCTGCATGAACATGGCGTTCGGACTCATATCGGGCATCAGGCCCATGCCAGGCATCCCTTCCATGTGCCGGTAGTCGCGCCAGCCGCCCGGCTCGGGGCTGTCGCCGGGGCGGTGGCCCGCGTGCGCCGCCTCCATCACCAGCCAGATGGCGCGCGTCACCTGCTCGTCCTTCTGCGCCTCCGTCAGCCAGGGCGTCACCAGGATGTCGTTCACCATGTCGTGCAGCATGTGCAGGTTGTCGAAGACGTTCGCCAGCTCCGGGAACCGGGCCGCGAACCGCGGGCTCACCTCCCCCGTCATGGGCATGAAGAACCGGTCGGTGCGGTACAACTCTGTGCGCCGGTACTGGTCCCCGATGATCTCGTAGACCTTCTGCTGCTCGGAGAGATTGTGGCCGTACAGCACGTCGTACATCGCGCTCTGGAGCCAGTGGTAGCCCCAGAACAGGCCGTTGACCTTCGGGAAGCGGTCGCGGAACGCCCGGCTGTAGGGCTGCCCGTAGAGGTAGCCCATGTTCAGCGGGAGCGGCGTGATGGCGGTCGGCAGCGTGGTCCGGTAGACCTGGTACAGCCGCTCGACCTCGGCCTCCTTCTCGGCGAGCGTCATGGACGGCTCGGCGAGAACATCCACGGTCTGCGTGTGGAGGAGGTGGGCGGAGTCGAAGACCTGCTCCAGCACGCCGAACCGGCGCGAGAATGTGTTGCCGATGAACCGCTCGCTCGGCGCGAACCGGGGCGGGTTCTTGAGCACCCGGTCGATCCGTGCGAACGTTTCAGTCTCCAGCCGGTGCGCCTTACCGGTCACCAGGTCCTCGTAGGCCATGGCGTGCCCCACCGAAACCGCGTTCAGGTCGAGCGCGAGCGGGCGGATCTTGTAGACGGCGAAGTTGTACCGGCCGCGGGTCCAGAACACGTGGTTGGTGTCACGGTTGCGCAGCCACTTCGGCAGGTCCTTCGGGAGTGCGGGCGGGGATGGCCCATCGCCCGCAGCGAAAGCCGAAAGCGTGGGCGCGGCGAGCAGCGCCAGCCCCCCGCCCGCGGCAAGCCGCAGGAAGCGCCTTCTGTCCATGGGGGCCTCCTTACTTCGGCTGCTTCGGCTTCGCCAGTTCGACCATCTGCGCCAGCGTCAGCGGCTTCGCGTCCCTGAGGAGCACGGGGTTCTTCGCGACGTGAGCGTCGAACGCCGCGCGGCTGGTGAACGCGCGGTACGTAACCTGGCAGTGGTCGTGGCTGGCCCGAACGCCGACGAAGAGGGTGCCGTCAGGCGCGGACCAGGCGCCGCCGCGCCGCTCAATGACGACGGGTTGCCCCTTCTTCTCCGAGGGCGCGAGGATGGTCAGGTCGCCGGGATACTGGGGCGTTTGCGCCTCCGACAGAGCGCAGAAGACGCAGCGGTACTCGATGCGCTTGCGCCCGTAGCGCAGGGCGACCTCGTTGTCCTGCTCCTTCGTATCCTGCACGACCTTGAGTTTGCAGAACGGGCAGTCGGTCTCGTGCGCCGCGGCCGGCAGCGGCAGGGCGGCAAGCGATGCGGCAGCGGCGGCCGCAAGGGCAAGTGCGGAAAGGCGCGCCGCGAACGCGCGGCGGGTGGCAACGGTCGATTTCACAGTGAATACTCCTGACGATGGTCGGGGCATGCGCGACGGGCGCGCGTGCCGAGGCGACGAACGGGGTCAGGAGCAGGCGGGCGGAGCGCGGGGCGATACGGCGCCGGGCGGCGGCCCTCGCGGGGGCGCGGCGCCCTCGGGGGACGCCGGGGATAGCAGGGCGACCGTAAGGACGGTCGGCGCGGCAATGGGCAGCGAGGCCGGCAGCACAAAGGCGGGAATCCCGGCGGCAAGCACCGCAGCGGGCGGCTCCACCGGGTCGGACGCGGCCGTTATATCGCAGCAGCAGGACGCGCGCAGAAGCGCCGTGTTTTCGGGGGCTGCCATCACGACCGGGGCTGCCTCGCAGCACGCGGAGGACGCCGCCGGGGCGGGCGCCACCTCGGGCTGCTGCATAGGACAGGCGGCTGACAGGACACCGTCACCGGGCGCGCAGGCGAACGCCGATGCCGTGGGGGCAAACATCCCCGCGACGAGCAGCAAAACCACGACCAGCGACAGCGTTCGGCGCAACATACCTACCGGGGGTATACAGCAGATCGCCCGAACGCGCAAGCGTTCGGGCGAAAAATACCGCTACTCCCCGCCGCCCTCCGGCGAGATCAGAGCGCGGTCCACTGCGGCGCGCAGCGAATCCACGCCCACGAGCGCCGTCCCATGCCCCCGGGAGTCGCGGCCGATGTTCTTCTGCGGCAGCATCGCGATGTCGAAGCCGAGGCGGGACGCCTCCTTGAGCCGCTTCTCGATCTGTGAGCAACCGCGCACCTCGCCCGCCAGTCCGATCTCCCCCAGGAACACCGCTTTGGAGTCTACTGGCATCTCCTTGAAGTTGGACGCGACGGCGACGGCGATAGCAAGGTCGATGGCGGGCTCCTCAATCTTTACGCCGCCCGCAACGTTGACGTACACGTCCTGGTTCGCCAGGTTCAGGCCGACCCGCTTCTCCAGCACCGCCAGGATCAGCGACACCCGGTCCCGGTTGACCCCGTTAGTCATGCGCCGTGCGCTGCCGAGGTACGACGGCGCGACGAGCGCCTGAATCTCCACCAGGATCGGCCGCGTCCCCTCGATAGTGGCTGTGACTGTGGAGCCGGGCGTCTTCTCCGGCCGCTCCGCCAGGAACACCTCGCTCGGGTTCTCCACCCCCACCAGTCCCTCCTCACGCATCTCGAAGATGCCGAGTTCGTCCGTGGAGCCGAAGCGGTTCTTCACCGCGCGCAGGATACGGTAGGTCAGGTGCCGGTCGCCCTCAAAATACAGCACGGTGTCGACCATGTGCTCCAGCACGCGCGGCCCGGCGATCGCCCCCTCCTTGGTCACGTGCCCCACGAGGAACACCGGGATGCGTCGCCCCTTCGCGATCGCCGCTAGCGCCGCCGTCGCCGCGCGCACCTGCGACACGGTCCCCGGCGCAGAGTCCACATCCGGCGACTGCATCGTCTGGATGGAGTCGATGATGAGGAACTTCGGCTTAATCTGCTCGACGTAGCCGGCGATCATCCCGACATCCGTTTCGGACGCCAGCAGCAGGTTATCGTCCTCGGCGCCGAGGCGCGCTGCGCGCAGTTTTATCTGCTCGACGCTCTCCTCACCGGAGACGTAGAGCGTCGGCCCGTGCCCGCGCGCCACGTTCCCCGCAAAGCCCGTCAGCAGGGTAGACTTACCGATCCCCGGGTCGCCGCCAATCAGCACGAGCGACCCGGGCACCACCCCACCGCCGAGGACGCGGTCGAACTCGGGCATGAACGTGGTTGCGCGCTCCCGCGCAATCGCCTCAATCTGCGTAATGGGCTTCGGCGCACTCTGCGCCGCGCCCATGTAGGAGAACCCACCGACGCCTGGGTCGCGCCCCCCCGCGCTGCCCCCTCCCCCGAAGCCGCTTCCCCCTCGCTTTATAGAATCCGCCAGGCTGGTGGGCGCGGCGCGCACCGTCTCCTCCACGAGCGAGTTCCACTCGCCGCAGTCCGAGCAGCGACCCATCCAGCGCGGGCTCACCGCGCCGCACGCCTGGCAGACAAATCGTGTTGAAGTCTTGGCCATCTGGTCCTGTTACCCCGGGAAAATACTCGTCGGAAGGAGGGAAAGCCGGAAACGTTGCCGCCGTGGCAAGGTTGCATTGGTGCCGTGGACTGAAGTCCCGGCTTCTGTGATTCAAGCCCGCCTCCGCGGGCTAACGAAAACGGGGGCGGCTACCGGGGTGCGGTAACGGCATCATCTACGGGAGCCCGCGGAGGCGGGCTTGAATCACAGAAGCCGGGACTTCAGTCCA
>CALEKU010000175.1 GCA_937902745.1 uncultured Armatimonadota bacterium | reverse complement strand
CGGGGGCGGCGGCGAGGAGCCAAAGCAAGAGAGCCCCAAGGGACCGGCGGTTACGCTGGACGTGCGCAACGCCGACGTCCGGACGGTTCTGACCGACCTGTTCCGCCAGGCGAAGGTGAAGAACTACACCATCGCGAACGATGTCACGGGGTATGTCACGCTGAAGGTCACGGACCGGCCCCTCGAAGATGTTCTGGGGCTGGTGTGCCGTACGGCTGCCCCGCCCCTGCGGTTCCGGAAGACGCCGGAGGGCGTTTACGAGGTGCGCGTGCGCTCCTACGGCAACACCGGGTCTGCGAGCGGGGGGCGCGTGGCGGCAGCGGCCCCGCCCACACCCTCACCCGGAGAGGCACCGGCGTCCGACCGGGCGGGGGATTGGGAAGCGATCACGCTGATGTACGCGGAGGCTGACGGCATCGTCGAGGCGATGAACACGCTGCAACCCGATGGCGTGACCCGTATGATCGCTTACCTGCCGACCAACCTCCTGCTCGTAAAGGGCGGCGACCCCGCGGTCGAGGGCTTCCGGACGGTCATTATCGGCGGTGGCGCTCGCGGCAGCAGCGGCGCTCCGGGGACGCCCGGGGCAGGCGGCGGGGCTGGCTCTGCCGGCGCGGGCGCGGGCGGCGGACCGGTGGGCGGCGGCAGCAGTGGGGGGCGCCCCACAGGCGGAGGAGGCGCGGCAAACCCTTGAGGAGGCCGGAGCGACACACGGGTATGATCTTATGTCTATGTCGTGCGTGATGACCGGCCCTACCGTCACCACCACCACGCCGGCGCGCGAATCCAGCGCGAATGCGACGGCGGCACCGGTCACCGATGCCGGGGCCGACGCCTCGCTCGCGCGCCGGGCGGCGGAGGGGGACGTACAGGCCTTTCGACAACTCGTGGAGCGCTACCAGCGCCCCATGGCGGCCCTGGTGAGCCGGATGACCGACAACCCGGACGATGTCGATGACATCGTTCAGGAGCTGTTCATCCGAGCCTGGAAGGGCTTGCCACGCTTCCGCGGCGATGCGCAGTTCTCCACCTGGCTGTACCGCATCGCGGTGAACACGGCGATCAAGCACCGGTCGCGGTCCCGCAACGAGGCGACTCTCTCCCTCGCTGCGGAGGACCTGGCCGGGGGACTGGAGGCGCTTCAGGCCGCGGCGGACGCGGAGCCGGACAGTGGGGGCGACCCGTACCGGGCGACCCACCGCCGCGAGCGGGAGCAGGAGATCCGGCAGGCCGTGGCGGCGCTGCCGGAGAAGCAGCGCTCCGTGGTGGTGCTGCACTACTTTGAGGGGCTTTCGTGCGAGGAGATCAGCCGCATCGTCGGGTGTTCCGTAGGAACTGTCTGGTCGCGCCTGCACTACGCGTGCAAGCGCCTTAAGGGCGTCCTGGACCCGACTGAGGGGTTGGCGTGACGATGAAGATAAACTGGAAGTCGATACGGCCGTGCCGTCGCGTGGCGGCGGGCCTTGCCCGGTACTCGGAAGACCCGGCCCTCCTCGGAGACGGAGAGCGGCGGGCGGTGGAGGCGCACCTGGCGCAGTGCCCGGCATGTCGCGAGCAGTACGAGACTGTGCGCCGCATCGGCGCGGTGCTGCGGGCGAACGTCCCGCCCGCTGCCGAGCCTGCTCCGGACCTTTGGAGCAGGCTGGAGGCGCAGATTCAGGCGGAGGCGCCCCCGGTCGCCGCACCGGCGCGGTTGTCGGAGCGCCCCATGCCAGCGCCGGTCCGCCGCCCTTCCCCCCTCCAGTGGCCCGCGTTCGTGCCTGCGGCAGCGCTGGCAGGCGTGGCGATGGCAGGCGCTCTGATTCTGAACCACGGCGGTGGCAGCAGCAGCAGCGGCGGCAGCGCGCCGCTGTCTTCGGCATCGGATACCACGGCTCTGCGGCAGGCAGGGACCGCGCTGCCCGCGGCGGGGCTTCCGGCGCTGCCCACTCCGTCCGCGCAGACCACGGTCGCCGACGCGTCCGCGCTCTCTACGGCTGCCGCCCGTAAGTCGGCCGCGGCGAGCATCGCCGGTGAGGGCGGACATGACAGTGTTGCGGGGCGCCCCCGTCGGTCGCGGCGCCCCGCAGCGCCGTCTGAAGCGTCGATAAACGCCGCGCGCCGGGCGGCCCAGGAGGCGCGTCTGGCAGCGGGGCTGGGGGGGAGCGATGACCGGGAGAACCGCAAAATCGCGGACCCCTTCCGCTCCGGTGGGGCGGCCGCTGCGGCCCGGACCGTGGCCGCGCGAACGCCCACCCCGGCGGCGTCCCCCCGGGCTACGCTCGGCACGCCGGGCGTCGCGGAGGCGGAACCCCGGATGCTGGCGCTCGCCGAACGACCGTCGTCCCCGATCACCCGCCTCGCTCGAGAGGATGGCTCGGAGGTAAGCCTGGAATCTACGCCCGCGTCCCTCGCCCCGGACGCCGGGACCGCAGGGGGCTCTGTGGCTGCCGCGATAACGTCGGCCCGTCCGTCGTCGGTCAAGCCCGGCCCCGGACGGCCTGTGACGGGCGCTGGCGGCGTCACGGGTGAGGAAGCGGTACGGATCGCGCGCGGTGGCAGCAGCAGCGGCGCGGGGCTGATCGCCGCGTCCGTGTCTCCCACCGAGGCGGTATCGCTGCATAGCCGGCAGCGGAATCTGTTTTTGAACTACGGCTCCGCAAAGGTTCGGGACGATGGGGGCTCGCGGTGAAAGGCGGAGAGGGTCGGCAGGGGTGACGTTTTCGCGGCACGGATCGTACGCGTACTTTCGGGCCGCCGCCGTCCTGATGGCAGCGGCGGCGGTTTCCATCACGGCGGGCGGCGGCGCGGCGGCGCTCGCACAGACGCCGCGCGCGGGGCAGGGCGCCTCCTCCTCTTCCTCCACAGGGACGCCCGCGAAGCGTCCGTCGGCGGCAGCGCTTCCTGCGGCGGCGCCGCCGGCGCTTCCCGCCGCGGCCCGGGACCGGTTCGCCGAGGGGGACCGGGCGATGCGCAACGGTGACTTCGACGATGCTGCATCGGCGTATGCCCGGGCGGCGCTCGAAGCGCCGAACAGCGCGGTGCTGCGGATGGTCACCGGGGTCGCCCTGTCGGCGGTGCGCCGAACGGACTCCGCCTCGGAGCAGTTCCGCCGGGCCGTGCAGCTTGCCGATGACGACCCGATCGCGGCGCTGCTTCTCCAGGGGGTGCTTGCCGAGCAGGGGCGGGCGGAGATGGCGCAGAACGTGTGGCTCGACGCCGTGCGGCGCTTCGCCCGGCGCGACGGTAACGGATGGGACGTTTCTACCTCGCTGGCGCGCCTTCGGGGCAGCCTGACGCTCTTCCCGGAGTCGCCGATCCTGCATCTGCTCCTGGGCGACGCCTACCAGATGGGCGCCCAGTGGAAGCAGGCGGAGGGGGCCTATCAGCGGGCCATCACCCTTGCCCCCGGGTGGGCGAAACCGCGGGCCAACCTGGGCATCCTGTGTCTGGAGCAGGGGAACGCCGATCAGGCCGTGGCGATCTTCCAGGCGGCGCTGGAGCAGGACCCGCGTAACGCCCAGGTGCTCCTGTTCAAAGGGGACGCGGAGCGCAAGGCCGGGCGGGTCCAGGACGCGATCAAGACGTACCAGATGATCCAGGACGCGCCGGGCGTGGCAGTCCAGGCCACGACGCGGCTGGGACAGGCGTACGCCGCCGACGGCAAGGTAGACGCCGCAATCGAGAGTTTCAACCGCGCGCAGAAGATGGCGCCGAACGACCCCGAGCCCTCCGCCGCTCTGGCCGAGGTGCAGTCCCGGGCGGGCAACTTCGCGGCGGCGGCGGAGGCGTACGGGCACGCCCTGCGCCTGACGCGCACCGGCGGACTCTTTGGGCCGCAGGCGGTGCTGTACCGGGCGCTGGCGGAGACGCAGATCGCGGCCGGCAAGCCCGACGCCGCCCTCGATACGCTCAAGCGCGCCCTCGCGGACGAAGAGTCCTCCGCTCCGCTCTGGCATCGCCTGGCGGGGCAGGCGCAGCTTGCGCGGGGCGACCGGACGCGGGCGGTTCGCGAATTCAAGGTGGCGCTGGACCTCGACACGAGCCTGTACCCCATCGACACCCTGAGCGCGATTGACGCGGGCGGGCTGATGGACGTGGTCACGCGGTCGTACCGGGCGGAGGCAGAGGGCAACGTCGGCTTTCGGCCGCTGCCGGGGCGCGACGGGGGCGGCGGCATCTACCTGCCCGTGCCCACCGCTCCGCCCCTCAAAGACTCAGGGCTTCTGGAAGGGCGCGCCCGCGCCCGCAGCGCCCTGGCCTACCTGGCGCGCTACCGCAATGATGTGGCCGAAGAGGTCCGGCAGCGGGAGGCTCTGACGACGCTGCGCTCCCGCGCCCGCGACTGGTACCTTCTGGCGGAGACGCTGGAGCAGCGGGCGAACCAGCCCGCCCGCGCCCGCGCCGCCTACAAGAAGGCGCTGGACCTGGGCGGGCTACCGGACTCGCTGACCGAACGGGCACGGGAGCGCTACCGCGCGCTTACGCCGCCGTCGTCGTCTCCGCAGCAGCGGAAGCCGTAGCGCCGTCCGTCTCGGCCTCGACGTTCCGGTAGTCCGCGATCTCCACGATCACGCCGTCCGGGTCCACCGCGTAGCAGAGGCGCTTGCGGACATTCCCCATGAGCGAGAAGGGCACCTCTACGGGTTCCGACAGGAACGGGGTGCCCTTTGCTACCATCTGCTCGAAGGTCGCCTGAACATCGTCCACTTCGAAGGCGAGGTGGCGCACGCCGATGGTGTTGGCGAGGCTATTGTTGGGGACGAGGCCGCCCTTGGGGTTGCGGTATTCCAGCAGCTCGATACGGCAGCCGCCGCCCTCCGGCTGCAGGAAGACGCAGTGCGCGTTCACCTTGCGCTGCGCGGTGACGCTCTCGATCCACTCCCCGGTGAGGTCCGTTTCAAACACCCGCCGGAGTCCCAGGAGTCCTTCGTAGAAGTTCAGGCTCCGCTCCATATTGGAAACAACGATATTGATGTGGTTAATGCGCATCGGTTAGTCCCTTGATCTGCCTCTGGTTCGTTTTATGTGGCCGTCCGGTAGGGCGGCGGGGCGGGCGGAGGGAATGGCACGGTGGCCGCAGAAAGGAGCGATGTGGTCACCATCGTCCTGCTGACTTTGCTGGAGGCGCTTCGACGGCGCGCGCTGTTCCTGTCGGTACTGGTTATCGCCCTGCTCCTCCTGCCCGCGTTCGTCCCGGTCGTGGGAAGGCTTCTCCTGCTCCCGCGTGAGGAGGCGAACCGCATCGTCAGTTCGCTGTACGTCTTCCTCATCACGGACATCGTGAAGTTCTTCGCGTCCGTGCTGGCGCTCTCGCTCGCCGCGGGCACCATCTCCGCCGAACTCGACCGGGGGGTCCTTTCCGCCATTCTTCCCAAGCCTGTCAGCCGCCTAGCGGTCTACGCGGGGAAGTGGCTGGGCATCTTCCTCTTCTGCGCCGCGAACGTTGTGGTCTGGGAGGCGGTCGTGTTCGGGGTGGCGACGTACCGCGATCCTGCGGGCTCCCATCGCAACATCTGGGCCGCGCTGCCGTACGTGCTGCTTTACCCGGCGATTTTTACCACGCTCGGGATGCTGTTTTCCACGTTCGCGTCGTTCCCTCTAGCTCTGGGACTCTCGGCGCTGGCGGCCGGAGTGGGGTGGTCGGAGGGGATGTTTATGGTCCTCAACAACACCTTCCGTATCGCCCTGCTCGACACGTTCTCGCGTGGCGCCGGTTACCTCATGCCTCTGGGGCGTATGAGTCGCTGGGTATCGCAGGCCCTGGGGCCACTGGAGACGGTGCGCGGCCAGATCGAGCCATCCCGGGCGTTCCAGGATATTCCTACCACCCCGCTCGATCTGGTGTATGTCCTCGCGTGGGGCGCTGTCGCCTTTGTTGCGGGCGCGGTGGTGTTCCAGCGGCGCGACGTTTGAGCGGCAGCAGCGCCCGTTGCGCTGCTAAGCCGCGGCGGCGTCCGCGGTCACCCGGGTCAGGCGCGGGGAGAGCAGGCGGATGCCGTTGGCAATCACCAGCAGCGCGCTCCCCTCGTGGCCGAGCACGCCGAGCGGCAGCGGGAGCGCTCCGGCGAACGTGACCGCCAGCAGGAGGGCGACCGCCCCCAGCGAGATCACCATATTCTGCCGCACCACCGCGCGCGTGGCCCGGGCCAGGCGGACGGCCTGGGGAAGACGGTCCAGATCGCTCTCCATCAGCGCCACATCCGCTGCCTCGATCGCCGCCGCCGTGCCGCCCGCTCCCATCGCCACCCCGACGCTGGCGGCGGCAAGCGCCGGGGCGTCGTTGATGCCGTCGCCCACGAAGACCACCGCCTCGCGCGCGGACCGCTCCCGGACCTTCTCCAACTTGTCCTGCGGGAGCAGGCCCGCGTAGACCTCCGAGACGCCGACACGCGCCCCGACCGCCTCTGCCGCCGGTCCGGCGTCCCCCGTTAGCATCACGGGCGACAGGCCGAGGTCCCGCATCTGCCGGACGGCGTCCGCCGCCTCCGGGCGTACCGCATCGGCTACGGCAACCGCGCCGAGCAGGGCGCCCGCCCGCGCCACGAGTAGCACGGTTGCGCCCGTGGCCTGGTGGCGCGCCACCGCCTCGCGCGCTGGCTCCGGGACCGCGACGCCGCACTCCGCCATCAGCGCCAGGTTGCCTACGGCTACGGGCACGCCGTCCATCGTCGCGGTGATCCCCCGGCCGGGGACCGCCTCGACGCCCCACGCTTCCGGCAGCGCGGTAAGGCCGCGGCGTTCGGCCTCCGCAACCACCGCAGCCGCGAGGGGGTGTTCGCTCATCCGCTCGGCGGCCGCGCCCACGCGCAGCGTCTCCTCCTCGGTCGCGCCCAGTGCGACCACAGCAGTCACCTCAGGGCGCCCTGTGGTCAGCGTACCGGTCTTGTCCAGGGCGACTGCGCGGGCCGCCGCCAGCGTCTCCAGCACCGCGCCGCCCTTCAGGAGGATGCCCGAGCGGGCCGCACGGGCGATGCCCGCGGCGTACGCCACCGGCGTTGCGATCACCAGCGCGCAGGGGCATGCCACCACCAGCAGCGTCAGCGCACGGTACAGGTAGTTCGGCCCGGGGGCCACCAGCGGACCCAGAACCGCGATCGCCACCGCGGCCACGAGGACCAGCGGCGTGTACATGCGCCCGAACCGCTCCACAAATGCCTGCGCGGGAGCTTTGCGCGCCTGCGCCTCTTCGACCATGTGGAGGATGCGGGCCAGGGTCGTGTCGTCACCAGGGGCGGTGACCTCTACGGTCAGTGCTCCCGTGCCGTTGACGGAGCCGGCGAAGACGGTATCGCCAATCCCCTTGGCGCGCGGGAGCGGCTCGCCGGTGATCGCCGCCTCGGCGACATCGGACGCGCCCGCGGTGATGACACCGTCGGCCGGCAGCTTCGCCCCCGGCTTCACCAGCACGCGCTCGCCCACCTCCAGCGATTCCGCCGCGACGATCTCCGTGCTCCCGTCCGCGAGTAGCCGCTCGGCGGTGGCGGGAGCGGCGTCAATCAACTCCTTCAGGCTGCGGCGCGCCCGCTCCATCGCCCCGCGCTCCAGGTGTTCACCCAGCGCGTACAGGAAGACGACCATGGCCGCCTCGCCCCACTCGCCGAGGTACACCGCTCCCGCGGCGGCAAGCGCCATCAGAAGGTTCGTGCCGAGGGTGCCCGTAAGGAGCGCGCGCAGGCCCGCCAGGCCGAAGCGGTGTCCGCCCAGAACGATGCTCAGCGCAAATGCCGCGTTGGCGGCGGCCTCCGGAACCCGGCCCGCGAGGGCATACTCCAGCACAAGGCCGAGCGCGAGGAACGCGCCGGAGAGGTACAGCGGCAGGCCGTCGCGCCAGGATGGACGCGCGGCCGTGTCGGGCGCGTGGTCGGGCGCCGTCGCGGCGGTAGCGGTGGTAGCGGTGGTAGCGGTGGTAGCGCCGCCGGTCAGCGAAAAGCCCAGCGCGCGGACCCGGTCGCGGATTACGGCGTCCGTCGCGTCGCCCCCGTCCTCCGCGCGCTCCTGCTCCACCTTCAGGCGCGCCGCGGGGAAGTTGACGCGTGCCGTGGTGACGCCGGGCAGCGACTGAACACTCTTCTCGATGGACAGGGCGCAGTTAGCACAGTCCATGCCCCCGATGCGATAGCTGCGGTGGTCGTAGCGTGCCGCAAGTGCGTCCGCCGCGGCACGCGCGCGCTCCGAAAGGCGGTCGGGACTGACAGCGGCGGGGTCAAAGTCCACGCGCAGGGCGCCGCTGTTCTCCTCCACGGCGGTCTGGCGAACCCCGGGCAGAGCGCGCAGCTCGGCGGCGACGCGCTCGGCACATGCCTCACAGGCCGCGGCAACGCTTCCGCGGAGGGGAAGCGTCAGGGTGTCTTCTCGGCGGCCGTTTGCCGCGGCGGTGGGCGTCATCGGGCGTCCTCCCGCACATGGTCCAGGCCCTGCCGCAGAAGGCTGCGCACATGGTCATCATCCAGGGAGTAGTACACGTTCCGGCCCGCCCGCCGGTTCTTCACCAGACGCAGAGAGCGCAGCAGGCGGAGCTGATGCGAGACGTTGGACTGCTTCAGGTCCAGCAGGTCGCACAGGTCGCACACACACAGTTCGTCCGCGCGGGCGAGCGCGTCCACCATCCGCACGCGCGTTGGATCGGCCAGAGCAGCGAACAACTCCGCCAGTCGGGTCGCCTCCCACCCGCCAAGGTTGGCGGGCCGCAGCGCGCGCACCAGGTCCTCATGAACCGTCTCGGTATCGCAGACCTCCGCGTCCGCAGCGCGTGCCGCCGTGGTGGCCGAATCATCAATATGTGAAAGTGTGTTCATGTGTCCTTTCTATTGTACAGGAAGGCGGACGGGCGCGTCAAGCGGGGAGGAAGCGGGCGATGGCGCGTCGAAATCGCCTGCCACTATCTCCCGCGGCGGCGCGGAACGGAGCCGGAAGCATGACGCGGCGTGAACTGCTTGAGGCCGTGGGGGCGGTCGGCGGTGGCGGGGCTGCTCTGGGGGCGCTCCGGGCGCTCGGGTTGGCAGAGAAGACCGGCGCGGCCGAGGCGGTGGGCACGGCGGGCACAACCTTCCGCCTGGATGGCGAGCCTGGCCACGGGCGCACCGTCCTGATACTCGGCGCGGGCCTGACCGGTCTCTGCGCTGCCTACGAACTCGGGCGCGCCGGCTACGACTGCCGCCTCCTGGAGGCGCGCACGCGCCCCGGCGGGCGGTGTCACACCATAAGGCGCGGCGCAATCGAGCGCGACACGCACGGCGTCGAGCAGCGATGCCGCTTCGACGACGGCCTGTACTTCAACCCCGGACCCGCGCGCATCCCCCAGCACCATGTCACGCTCGATTATTGCCGCGAACTTGGCGTGGCGATCGAGCCCTTCTTCCAGGTCAATGATGCCGCCTACCTCTATCTGACCGGTGGCAGGCCCGAGCCGCTGGGCGGCGGCCCGTTGCGGATGCGGGAGTTTCGGTCGGACCTGCTGGGCTACACCGCCGAACTGCTCGCCAAGGCGCTCGACCGGAACATCCTGGATGCGGAGGTGACCGCTGAGGACCGCGCGCGTCTGCGCGCCTACCTGTTTGCCCAGGGTGAATTAGGGCGGGGCGGGGCGTACCGGGGCGGGTCGGCGCGTGGTACGCGCACCGCCTCCGAAGGGCAGGCGGCGTCCGCACGCTCCGCGGCGCCTCTGACGCTCTCGGAACTGCTGGGGGCGGCGCCGTCCGCCTACTTTCTGGAGGAGCGCACTCTGGAGCGCCAGCCTGCGCTGTTTCAAATCGTGGGCGGGACCGACAATTTGGCCCGCGCCTTCGCGCAGCGGCTCGGAGGACGGGTCACCTACGGCGCGGTGGTGCGCAGCATCGCCCAGACCGAAACGGGGGTGACGGTCGGGTATGAGCAGGACGGCAAGCGGCACTCCGTCACGGCGGAGTACTGCGTCTGTACGCTGCCGGTACCCCTGCTCAAGGAACTGGCGGGCGGCTTCGCGGAGCCGGTGCGGGCGGCGCTGGCCGCCTCTCCGTCGTACGGCAACGCCGGCAAGGTGGGGCTTCAGTTCAAGCGGCGCTTCTGGGAAGAGGACGACCGCATCTTCGGCGGAATCACCCGGACGGACCTACCTATCGGCCAGATATGGTATCCCTCCACGGGCTTTCTGGGGAAGAAGGGCGTTCTGGTCGGCTACTACGTCTTCGACCCGGAGGCTGCGGAGTTCGCCGCGCTTACGCCGGAGGAGCGGATCGCGCGTGCTCTGGAGGACGGGAGCCGCATCCACGGGCCGGCCTACCGCGAGGCATTCGAGTGCGGCGTGTCCGTTGCCTGGGACCGTGAACCGTACTCGCGGGGGGCCTGGGGGAGGGGGGCGGTCCCGGCGCTCCAGCAGCCCGACGGCCGGGTCTACTTCGCCAGCGCCGACCTGACGCCGCTGAATGGATGGATGGCAGGGGCGTTCGAGTCGGCCCGAACGGTGGTGCGCGCGCTGCACGAGCGCGCCCAGAAGCAGAAGCTGCCGGGGACGCCTCCCTTCCCCGCGGCGAAAGGAGCGAGAACATGAGGTCTTCGACGGGGCGGGCTCTGACGACAGCAGCCGCAGCGGCGGCGTTTCTGGCCGTTGTGGCGGGAGTGGCGGCGACGGTGGTGCGCGCGCAGGGGGCGTCCTCTCCTGCTGCGGCAGCGGTGCCGCCCCCGGACGTTCAGTTCTACGGCGGGACCGGCGGGCCGATCTCGGCGGGTGTGGTTGTGCCCGCGGGGCGGGCCTACCTCTGGACCAGCGGCACGGTGCCATCGGTTGCGGACCCGGCCGCGCCCGCGGGCGACCCGAAGCGGTACGGCGACACCAAGACACAGGCGGTGAGCATCCTGCGCAAGTTCGAGGTGCAGCTTAAGGAGAAGGGGCTCGGCCTGAAGGACGTGGTCTACCTGCGGGCCTATCTGGTCGGCGACCCGGCCAACGGGGGCAAGGCCGACTACCGGGGCTGGTTCGATGCGTACGGGCAGTTCTTCGCGAACGAAGCGAACCCGGTACGGCCCGCCCGCTCCACCGTCGCAGTAGCGGGACTGGTAGACCCGGACTGGCGGATTGAGATCGAGGCGGTCGCGGTGTATCCCGCCGCGACCGCCCCCAAATAGCAGCGCATCAGCGGGTGCGCCGCTCGACCTCATTCAGCACGGTTCCGAGCAGTTCCGAACCGATGCGGAAGTCGTCGCGGATGCGGCCCTTCAGCCCTACCTCGGTCCCGACGCTGGGCGTCCCTGTGCGGCTGACCACCCAGATGCGCCCGGTCTTGTCCTCCACCTGGTACGCCGCGAGGGCGAGCAGTCCCTGGGTGGGGTCGATCACGCGCGTCACCCGGCCAGCCACGATAACGTCCTTATCCCGAAAGGCATCAGGGTCAGCCAGGACACGGCTAATCTCCTGGGGCTTGGGGGCGCCCTTGCAGCCGGTCAGCCCGCACAGGGCGACCAGGGCGAAGAGGGCGACGAAGAGAGAGGTTATACGTTTCATAAGGACACTTCCGATCTACTTCTGCAAGCGGCTGCTGGGTGGTCTAGCTGGATTTCTAAACGCCTGTCAATACCGCTCCGTGACAGGCGCGGCGCCCCTGCCGGGGCCGGCGGCCGTTGACAGTCGACCGCTTCAGTAGATACAATGCGTTCAACATGCGGCTTTTTGATACGCGGCGCGACAGTCACGAGACCATCGGTCGGCTGTTCGACGCGCGACTCGAATCGGTCTCCCAGGCAGAGGAATCCGGGGTCCGGGAGATCCTGGAGTCGGTCCGGGCGGAGGGGGACGCGGCGGTGCTGCGCTTTACCCGCCGGTGGGACTTCCCGGACGCATCGGACCTGAGGGTTCCCGAGGCACGCGTCGCCGAGGCGGTGGAGCGTGTGCGCGAAACCCCGCTCTGGCCGGTGTTGAACCTCGCTGCCGAACGAATCCGGGCGTTTCACGAACAGCACAAGCGCACCTCCTGGATGGATATGGGGCGCGCGGGTGAGACCCTTGGTCAGATGGTGATTCCGCTCGCGCGCGTCGGGGTATACGTACCCGGCGGCACGGCGGCTTACCCGTCCACGGTGCTGATGGCGGCGCTCCCTGCGGTAGTGGCTGGAGTGTCGTCTGTGGCGCTGGCGACGCCTCCGGGCCGGGAGAGCGGACTGCCCCCGGACGCCACCCTCGCCGCGGCGCATATCGCGGGCGTAACCGAGGTGTACGCGATGGGGGGGGCGCAGGCGGTGGCCGCGTTCGCCTACGGCACCGAAAGTGTTCCACGTGTCGATAAAGTCGTCGGGCCGGGTAACCTGTATGTTAATCTGGCGAAGCGGCTGGTGTACGGTGCGGTCGGGATCGACATGCTGGCGGGGCCGAGCGAGGTCGCGGTGCTGGCGGACGCCGGGGGGGACCCCGGGACCGCTGCCGCCGATATTCTGGCGCAGGCCGAGCACGATCCGAATTCTTCCGCGCTGATTGTGACTGATTCGGACGATTTCGCACGAAACGTGCAATCAGCCATAGAACGGGATCTCGCGACGCTGCCGCGGGCGGAGATTGCACGGCGCGCTCTGGCGGCGAACGGGTTTTTAGTGCGGGTGCGCGACCTGGCGGAGGCGGCGGAGGTGGTGAACCGGTACGCGCCGGAACATCTGCATGTGGATGTCCGCGAACCCTGGGCGCTCCTGCCGCGCATTCGGAATGCTGGGGCGATTCTGGTGGGGGCGCATGCATCGGCATCGCTGGGCGATTACCTGGCCGGGCCGAGCCACACCCTGCCCACGGCGGGGTGTGCCCGCTTCGCCTCACCGCTGAATGTGGACGACTTCGTTAAGAAGACGAGCGTTATCTACTTCAGTGAGGAGGCGGCAGAACCGTTGCGAGAAGCCGCGGCCACGTTCGCTGAATTTGAGGGGTTGGAAGGCCACGCACGTGCGGCACGGCGTACGCCGTCTCCCGACGCGGCGCCCACCGTTTAGAGTGGAGTGAGACGAACTGGAAATGATTGATACGCCCGGCCTACAGATCGAAACGTCGAAGTCGCAGGGAATCCCGGTCGTCATGGCCGAGGGGGATGTGGACCTTTCCACCAAGGACGTCCTGCATGAGGCGCTGGTAAAAGCGTGCGGGATTGCAGACCGGCCCGGCCACGTAGTCGTGGACCTGCGGCAGGTGCCCTTCATCGACTCCGCAGGGCTGTCGCTTCTGGTGGAGGTGCGAAAGGCGTATCAGCCTGAGTGCCGGCTTGCCGTGGTGATCGACCGGGGGACGCAGCCGGAGCGAGTCTTCCGACTGGGGCGCTTTGAAACGTTCTTCACCGTTCGCTATTCCATGGACGATCTGCTCGCGGAACTGACGAATGTGGGAAAGAACCTCTCAGAAGAGGGATGATCCCGCACTCGTGCGGAGGAAGGTAGGCGCTACCGGACGCCGGTGATGTCCTCTGCATGACTGACAGCGGACGAGGTACCTGTGCCGGGAGGCGATAATTCGTGTGATGACGGCCGACAAGACGATAGCGGGCAGCGAACTCGGGGAAAAGGTATTTACGGCCGATCCCGCTCAGTTGAGTGGGATTCGTCAGTGGGTACAGGGTGTCGCGGAGTCGACGCCTCTCCAAAACTATCAGGTGGAGGACCTGCTGACGGCGGTCGATGAGGCTGCGTCTAACGCGATACGCCACGCGACCCCCGGTGAGCGCGACCGCCACATCTGGGTGCGCTGCGCGGTGTTGGAGGACGGTCTTCAGGTCCGCGTGCGGGACGAGGGCCGCGGGTTCCTGGTGCCGGACGTGCCCAAGATGCCCGGGCCAGAGGCCACCGGGGGACGTGGGCTGCCGCTCATGTGCGCCCTGGCGGACAGCGTAGAGATCGCTTCCGGCGCGCAGGGGACCACGGTTACTCTGTCGAAGCGGGTGCAGCCCCCCGTCTGACAAGCCTCTCCGTCATAAAAATAAAAAAACTCCGGCCGGGCCTCGAAGGCCCGGCTGGAGTTTTTTCGCGGAATCGCGGCGTTACTGGCGCTCCTCCCGCGGGACGAACTTGAGGTCCCGGGGGCCGACGTAGACCGACTGCGGGCGGATCAGGCGATTGTCCTCCAGCTGGTCGATCATGTGCGCGGTCCAACCGGCCGTCCGGCCGATGGCGAAGACCGGGGTGAACAGCTCGGAGGGGATGCCGACCGCGTGCAGGATCAGCGCCGCGTACAGCTCGACGTTGGCGTAGAGGTCGCGGCCCGGCTTCAGCTCCGCGAGCACCTTGACCGTGGTGTCTTCCACCGCCTTGGTCAGGTTGAGCAGGCGGGTGTCGCCGGTCTTCTCCGCCATGCGCTCCGCCGCGTCGGACAGCAGCGCGGCGCGCGGGTCGCGCACCTTGTAGATGCGGTGCCCGAAGCCCATGATGCGGCGGCCCTGCGCCATCTCGGCCCGAATCCAGGCCTCCGCGTTCTCCTCAGTGCCGATCTCCTCCAGCATCTTCAGGACCGGTCCGGGCACGCCGCCGTGCTTCGGCCCCTTCAGCGCGCCGATGGCCGCCGTCAGCGCGGAGACCATGTCAGAGTCGGTGGAGATGACCACGCGGCCGGTGAAGGTGGAGGCGTTCAGGCCGTGCTCGGACACTGCGACCATGTAGGCGTTCAGGCCCGCCACGCGCGCCGGGTCCGGCTCCTTGCCCTCAAGCATGTAGAGGAAGCCCTCGGCCAGGCTGTGCTCCGGCTTCGGCTCCACAATGTCGAGACCCTGCTTGATGCGGTAGGAGTGGGCCACGATCGCGGGCATCTGCGCCTGAAGGCGCGCAGCGCGCCGCCGGTTGTCGGCGATGTCCAGGCTGTCGATGCTGGAGTCTCCGATAGAGAGCGCCGCTGCCCCCATGCGCAGGGCATGCATGCCGTCTGCATGGGAGGCGAGGTCATGGAGGGCGGACAGCGCCGCCTTCGGCAGGCGCCGGGCCTGCTTCATCTCGGCGGTCAGGGCGTCGTACTCTGCCTGCGTCGGCAGTTTGCCGTGCCAGAGGAGGTAGCAGACCTCCTCGAAATCGACCTTGCCGCTCAGCTCACTGACGTCATAACCGCGCAGGGTGAGCTTACCCTTTTCGCCATCGACCTCGGCGATGTTCGTCGCCGCAGCGACGATGCCCTCGAGACCCCGCGCGACCTGAGGAGCCGCCGACTCGTTCGATGCACTCATGATATGGACGTTTCCTTACGTGTACGTGGTGTTTTATGGATGATCCGTGGAAAGCGGTTGGCGGCGCCACGCTCCGCGCGGAGGGCACGGCCTTCCCTGGCGTACATCCTCAAAAAGGCGGCGCGGCCTATAGATTTTAGCCGATTCGTGGAGGCAAGTCAACGTCGGCGCCTGGGGATTCCCGTGAAAGAACGTGGTATTGGGACAGTCTTAAATGCTGTTGAAAGAGCTATTCAGTTGTGTTAGAATTCCTGCTATGGACATGCCGCTTTCCTCGCCCCGTCTTGACGACACCCTGGGGCTCTCCGATACGCTCTCCGATGCATCCTGGTGGGGCGGCGGCGACGCTGCCGCGGCGACGCGGGCGGTGCACGCCGGCGAGACGCCGCAGATGGGCGGCGGGCTTTCGCTCGCCATGGACCCTTCGGTTGCCTTCGCGCTGCCGGTGGGCGCGGCGATCCCGCAGGACGCCCGCTACTACTACGCCCGTACCGCGCACCCTACCGGCCAGGCGTGCGCGGAAGTCCTGGCGGCTCTGGAAGGGGCGGAAGCCTGCCTGCTGACGAACTCCGGAATGGCAGCGATCTCGGCCACGCTTCTGGCGCTGCTGCGGCTGGGGGACCACGTCATCGCCCCGTGCTCCCTGTACTCCGCCACCCGCACCCTGCTGGAGGGGCACCTCGGGCAGTACGGCGTCTCGGTGACGTTTGTGGACGGACGGAACGCGGGCGCCTATGCGGCGGCCTGTCGACCGGAGACACGCGTAGCCTGGGTGGAGACGCCCTCAAACCCGCTGCTCCACCTCACCGACTTCGAGGCCGTCTCCGAGTGGGCGCGCGCCGCGGGCGTCCTCACCATTGCTGACAACACCTTCGCCTCGCCGGTCGGCTCCCGGCCGCTGGAGTACGGCATCGACGTCGTGATTCACTCCGCCACCAAGTACCTGTCCGGGCATGGCGACCTGCTGGCCGGGGCCATTCTCACGCGCCGGGAACTGGCGGAGCGCATCGCGCCCTGGGTTACGATTCTGGGCAGCGGGCTGTGTGCGCACGGCGCGTGGCAGCTCCGGCGCGGACTTGCCACCTTCCCGCTCCGAATGGGGCGCCACTGTGAGTCTGCGCTCCGGATCGCGCAGGCGTTGCAGGAGAACCCCGCCATCGCCGCGGTTCACTACCCGGGGCTCCCTTCGCACCCGCAGCATGACCTCGCGCGCCGTCAGATGCCGGGCGGCTGCGGCGGTGTGGTCTCCTTCGAGGTGGACCCGGCGCTGGATGCCGTTTCCGTGGTTCGGAACACGCGCCTCTGCACACCCGCCTTCTCGCTGGGCGAGCCCCGGACCCTGATCGCCCACCCCGAGACGATGCACTACGCGGCGTTCCCGCCGGAGGAGCGGCGCGCTATGGGCATCACGCGCTCCCTGATTCGCCTCGCTGTCGGGTTGGAAGACCCGGCGGATATCCTGCGTGACATCGAGCAGGCTATCGCCGCGGCCGTCAGCGCCCCCGCGCTCCCGGAAAAGGCTGCCCTGACCTCCTGAGTGCGCGGCGCACTACTCTCCCCGGAGGCGGCGGAAGCGGCCCCGGTTCCGTGTACAATGGGACCATGGCCAAGACCCGTACGACAGCAGATCACAAAGAGGAAGCGGCAATGCCGCAGCAGGAGGGGGAGGCGAATGAGAGTAGCGGTGGCAGCGGGGCTGCCGCGGCTTTGGCGATAGGGGCGTCCGCGGTGCACTCTCGACTTGTCTTCGCGCCCAACGATGCCAATCCATCCCCGGCGACGTTGGGCGCGCGTATTCAGCGCATTCGTCTCAAGCAAAACCTGAGTGTCCGCGACGTCGCCGACCGTGCATCGGTCAACAAGAACACGATTCTGCGCCTGGAGCGGGGGATGACCCCCTCCTACGCGACCCTGACGCGGGTATGCGAGGCGCTCGGCATCCATGTCGCGCAGCTCACGCGCCCGGAGCCGGATGAGGAGGACACCATCTCCCTGCACCACCGCGACCGGGAGGTATGGTATCCGTACCGCGCGCTTCAGCAGGGGCGCGAGGCGACCGCACCGCCGAACTCGGTGATTATCTCCGCAGGGGGAGAGGGGCGGCCGGCGCTGGCAGCGGACGAGAAGGTGCTGCTTTCGGTGCTGGCGTCCAAACTCCCCGGAGGACGGCTGAACTCCGCGGTTCTGGAGCTATATGCCGAGAGTGAGCCCGCTATGCACCCGGGCGAGGAGTTTGTATTTTGCCTGCGCGGCACAGCCAAGCTGACCGTCGCGGGGCGCTCTTATACCCTGAAACAGGGGGATGCGGCCTCGTTCTGGTGCTCGGAGCGCCACTCCTATGCGCCCGCGGACGAGACGCCCGACGAGGAACTGCCCGTAACGCTCCTTTCCGTGTGGATTGACGCCCGCGAGGAGCGACCGGGCGGCGAAGGGTAAACTGCCCGGGAACTTCCGGGGGGGCAGTGATTGTACCCAAAGGGGGCACTGCCCCGCTCTGCCATGTAATATCACACCGGATGCGAAGGCTATGCAGGTAACAAACAACCACCTTACCCACGAGAGACCGGCCACGAGGGCGCGCTTCCCGGTTCTGTTCGCCCTGGCGGCTGCGCTGCTGATCGGGGCAACGGGTGGCGGCGGTCTGACGCCGCGCGCCGCGTACGCGCAGCAGCGGGCGAAGCCCGTGGAGTTTTCCGCCGGCCTTTCCCGCCCTGTCGTGCGTGCGGGCGAGGCTGTGGATGTGGTCGTCATGGCGAAGGTAAGCCCGCCCTACCACATCTACTCCGTCAACCCTGTGCCGCCCCCCGGGCCGCAGGAAACGAAGGTGACGGTCGAGGGCGCGGGGATAACGCCGGTGGGGGGCAACCGCGAGCCCGCTCCGAAGGTGGTGGACGATCCAAACTTCGGCCAGAAGATCGGGATGCACGAGGGCGCGGTGGCCTTCCGGCAGACGATCTCCGTGGCGAAGGATGCGAAGCCCGGTCCGCTGCCGCTCGCGGTCTCGGTGCGCTACATGGCGTGTACCGAGTCGTCGTGCCTGCCCCCCAAGACCGTGAAGCTCGAAGTGCCCGAGCTCACGGTGGAGGCGGGTGCGCCGCGTTCGGAGTTTGTCGCTCCTGCGGCGCCGGCGGCCGGTGAGGGCGCTGCTCCTGCTACTGCTGCCGCGGCGGAACCAGTGACCTCGGGGCCGACGAAGTGGACTGCGACCCCCGGCGACGCCACGGTTCGCCCGGGCGAGGCGGTGGCTATCTCCGTTCGCGCGGAGATCGACGCTCCCTATCACATCTATTCGATCACTCCCGTCCCCCCGCCGGGACCGCAGGAGACGAAGTTCACCGTAGAGGGTGAGGGCGTTTCCGTGGCCGGCGAGGCGAAGGAGCCGGCGCCGAAGGTGGTGGACGACGCGAACTTCGGCAAGGCCATCGGCATGCACGAGGGGGCACCGGTCTTCACCCAGGTCGTGCAGATCGGTAAGGATGTGGCGCCGGGTACCCTGACCTTCACCCTGAAGGCGCGCTATATGGCCTGCACCGAATCGGCCTGCCTGCCGCCGAAGACGGTGAAACTGCCCGTTACGCTGACCGTTGAGGCGGGGGAGCCGCGTGCGGACCGGACTCCCGATGCCCTCCTCGCGGCGGCGGGCGGCAGTGGCGACACCGCCACGCCCACGGCGCCCCCCACGTCCGGCGGGGAGGCCGCGGCGCCGACGTCCTCTTCCAGCGGTAGTGAGGACGGCCTCGGCACGTTCCTCCTCGCCGCGTTCGGCGCGGGCCTGCTGGCGCTGGTGACCCCGTGCGTCTTCCCGATGATTCCCGTGACCCTGGCGTTCTTCACCAAGCAGGCGGCGGCCAAAGACGGTGAGGCGCAGCGCGGCTCAATCGTCAAGCTGGCGGCGGTCTACTCGCTCGGCATCATCGTGGCCTTCACCGGGATCGGCGCGATTATGGCGGCGACGGTGGGCGCGGCGGGCGCGAACCGGCTGGCTGCGAACCCCTGGGTCAATCTGGTGTTCGCGGTGCTCTTTGTGATCTTCGCGCTGGCGCTGCTGGAGGTGTTCGAACTCCAGCCCCCGGCGGCCCTGCGGAACCTCACCGCGAAGAACCGCTCGGTCGGCGGCACGCTCGGCGTGCTGGGCATGGGGCTAACATTCGTAATCGCAGCCTTCACCTGCACCGCACCGTTCATCGGGACCGTTCTGGTGGCGGCGGCGAGCGCCACCAGCGGCGCGCAGTGGATCCGCCCCATCCTCGGGATGACTGTGTTCGCCACCGCGCTGGCGCTGCCGTTCTTTGTGCTGTCCCTGTTCCCGTCGCTGCTGGCGAAGATGCCGCGCTCGGGCGCGTGGCTCAGCACCGTGAAGGGCGCTATGGGCTTCCTCGAACTGGCCGCCGCGCTCAAGTTCCTGTCGAACGCGGACCTGGTGTGGCAGTGGAAGGTCCTGACGCAGCCGGTTCTGCTGGCGGCGTGGGCCGCGATCGCGTTCGCTGCGGCCTTCTGGCTGGCGGGCGTGCTGAAGATCGGCCTCGGGGCGCCGGAGGGCAAGCTCACCTACTCGCGCGGCGCGTGGACCGCGCTGTTCGCCGCGGCGGGCCTGTACTGTCTGTACGGCCTGACGGGGCGGCCGGTGAACGCCCTGGTGGCCTCGATCCTGCCGCCGCCGGAGTACGGCTACGGCGCGAAGACGGAAGACCTGGAGTGGCACCCGACCCTGGAGGAGGGGATTGCGCGGGCGAAGGCAGAGAACAAGCCGATCTTCGTGGACTTCACGGGCTACACCTGTACGAACTGCCGCTGGGTGGAGCAGAACGTATTTACGCAGCCCGCGGTGCGCGCGCTGCTGAAGGAGAAGTACGTTCTGGTGCGGCTGATTACGGACGACCCGCTGACTGCACCGGGCGGCGATACCACGCTCGGCGAGGTCCGCCAGGCGTACCAGGAGAAGGCGTTCGGCACCATTGCGCTGCCGCTCTATGCGGTTCTGACCCCGGAAGGGACGCCCGTCCGCCACGGCGACGTCGAGTTCTTCGGCGGCACCCGCAGCCCGCAGGCGTTCGGCCAGAACTTCGCCGCCTTCCTGTCCAAGGACGCCACCCCGTCGGACACCGTGGCGCGGAACTAGGGTTTAACCGCCAAGACGCCAAGGGGAAGAGAGCCCGGCGGTTGAAACCGCGGTCTATGGGGAACGAAACCCGGGCGCGCAGCGCCGATAGAGCGGCGCTGCGCGCCCGCGGGTTCCTGTACCCGTTGCCGCTACCGCCGTCCGCACCGACGAAGCGGAGCTTCGCTCGCGAAGGCGGACTTTGTTCCAGGCAGCCCGCAGATTTATCTGCCGGGCTGCTTCTGTTTCTCCGCGCCCTTAGCGTCTTGGCGGTTTACAGTATCCTCCGCGGGGTGAAGTCGATGCGGTCGCAGGCGACGCAGAAGAGGCGGATACCCTCCACAGTGTCGCCGTCCCGCGCCAGGGCTTCGTCTTCGGGGAGAGAGCCGAGGTGGACGTGGCCGTATGCTACGGCGGAAACGCCCGCCTCAGCGAACTCTTTCAGGAACGGCTGCGGGGGGTAGTGCGTCATCGCCAGGCGCGTTTCGCAGTCGGCGATGGCTGCGAGACTCTTCACAAGGCGCCCGCGCTCCCGCTCCAGGATGCGCCGGTCGGCCTCCTCGCCCTCGGCGCCCGCTTCAGGAACAAACCATCCGCGCGTGCCCGCAATGCCGAGCGCTCCGTCGTCCAGGATTACCGGCGGCGAGAGCAGCCCCGGGAAGGCGATCGGCTTGCCGGACTCCCACCAGTAGTCGTGATTCCCCTTGATGGCGATCTTCACGCCAGGAAGGGCGGCCAGAAACTTGAGGTCGGGCAGGGCGTCGTGGCGCTTTGTGGCCCAGGACAGGTCGCCGGGGAGAAGGAAGACGTCCTCGGGACCAACGGTGCGCCAGGCGTTGGTCAGGATGCGATCCTTGTGGTTCTTCCAGTGGTCCCCAAAGCGGTCCATCGTCTTGCCGACCGCCGTGCCGAGGTGCGTATCTGCCAGCGCGAAAACACGTCGGCGCGGAGAGAGATTCTCCGCGCCGACGGGTGTTTCCGAAGTTGAAGCGGGCCTGTAAGCCGGGTTCTGTGTTTGTGTGGTCATCTCTCTGGGACGGCCGTTGCCGGACGCCTCAAGCGGCCCTACCCGGGGGATCGGCGGGCAGCGTCAACTCCCCCTGTTGGGCCTTGCTCCCGATGGGGTTTGCCGGGCCGTGGTGTCGCCACCACGCCGGTGCGCCCTTACCGCACCATTTCACCCTTGCCCGAAGGCGGTATCTTTCTGTTGCACTTTCCGTCGGGTCGCCCCGCCTCGCCGTTAGCGAGCATCGTGCCCTGCGGAGCCCGGACTTTCCTCAAAGGCTGAAACAGCCTTTGCGACCACCCGGCCCACTTCGCACCGGATTGTATCATGCCGGAAGGGGGCGGGGTCAGAGTTCGCGTTCGACGATGAAGCGGGCGAAAGCGCGCAGCGGGTCGGCGCGCTGGTCAAAGGACGCCAGCGCCGCGGAGGCCGCCTCCGCCGCTTCGAACGCGAGGCGGCGGGACTCCTCCAGACCAAAGAGCTTGGGGTAGGTGGCCTTGTCGTGCTTCGCGTCCGAGCCGGTTGGCTTGCCCAGCTTGGCGCCGTCTCCGGTTACGTCGAGCACATCGTCCACGATCTGGAATGCGAGGCCCACCTGCTCGCCGTAGGCCCGCAGGGCGTCCTCCTGCGCTGCCGTCGCGCCGCTGAGGACCGCCCCGGTCAGCAGGGCGGCGTTCAGCAGCGCCCCGGTTTTGCGCGCATGGATGCCACGCAGCGTGGCGGCGTCCGCCGCGCGCCCCTCGTAGTACAGGTCGTCCACCTGCCCGCCGACCATGCCGAACGTCCCCAGGGCATCCGCCAGCAGCCGCGCCGCCCGCAGCACGGCGGCGGGTTCGCCCGTCTGGTGCGTCAGCAGGGTCGCAAAGGCCAGGGTGTGGAGCGCATCGCCCGCCAGGATCGCCATCGCCTCGCCGAACTTCTTGTGCGATGTCGGCAGGCCCCGGCGCAGGTCGTCGTTGTCGAGCGCCGGCAGGTCGTCGTGGATCAGGCTGAAGGTGTGGACCATCTCCAGCGCGCAGGCGGTGGGGAGTACCGCATCACCATTGCCGCCCACGGCTTCCGCCGCGGCGACGCAGAGCAGGGGGCGAATGCGCTTCCCACCTGCGAAGAGGGAGTAGCGCATCGCCTCATGGAGTGTGGCGGGCGGCGCGGTCGCCGCGGGGGTGAGGCGGTCGAGCGCGGCGTTGACGCGCGCTGTGCGGTCCGCGACGTAGGCGTCGAAGTCGAAGCTCATCCCGCCGCGGCCAGCCGCTCCGCCGACGAGACCGTGTTGGCGAGCAGCGTCGCGATGGTCATCGGCCCGACCCCACCGGGAACGGGCGTGATGGCCGAGGCCACCCGCGCGCAGGATTCGAAGTGGCAGTCGCCGACATCATGGTCCCGGCCGGGCACCCGGTTATAGCCTGCGTCGAGCACCACGGCGCCGGGCTTGAGCATATCACCCGTGATCATCTCGGGCTTGCCCACAGCGGCCACCAGGATGTCCGCCTGGCGGGTGTAATCGGCGAGGTTCTGCGTGCGCGAGTGGCAGATGGTGACGGTGGCGTTGCGGTTCAGCAGAAGCAGCGCCATCGGCTTGCCCAGGATAACGGAGCGCCCGATCACTACCGCGTGCTTGCCCTCGATGGGCAGGCCGTAGCGGTCCAGCAACTCCACCATGCCCGCCGGGGTGCAGGCAACGAAGGGCGCGCCGCCCTTCACCAGGTCGCCCAGGCTTGCGCGGCCGATGCCGTCTACATCCTTGTCCGGCGAGACCTCCGCCAGCACGGCGTACTCGTCCAGGCCCTTCGGCAGCGGATGCTGCACCAGGATGCCGTGGATGTTCGGGTCGGCGTTGAAGCGGCGCACGGCGTCCATGACCTGCTCCTGGGTGGCGCCGGCGTCGAACTCTGCGGCGACGCTGACGATGCCCGCCTTCTCGCACGCGCGCCGCTTCATCCGGACGTAGGTCACGGATGCCGGGTCGTCACCGGCGAGAATGGCCGCAAGGCCGGGTGTGACGCCGTGCTCGGCCTGGAGACGCTTGACACGGTCGGCGACCTCGGCGCGGATCGCCTTCGCGGTCGCGGTGCCGTCTAACAGAAGGGGGTCACTCACTGGGGGGCTCCTCGGCAGCAGGTTCGGTCGGGGCTGCGGGGGCGGTGGCTTCGTCAGAGGCGGGGGCGCCGGTGCGGCGCGCCTCCGACTCACGGACCACCGCCCCGAGCACGCCGTTCACGAAGCGGCCGGACTCTTTGGTGGAGTACTTCTTTGCCAGTTCCACCGCCTCGTTCACCACGGCGCCGGGCGGGGCGTCGGAGATACCGTACAGAATCTCAGCGGTGGCGAGACGCAGGATGTTGCGGTCCACCACGGTCTGCCGGTCCACCGGGAATCCGATGGCGAACCGATCGATCTGTTCGTCGATCTCTTCGCTGTTGCGCAGGGTGCCGGCGACCAGGGTGTTGAGAAAGGTGCGGCCCTTCTCGTCCAGTTCGGCGGCGTCCGCGGACTCTGCGAGAACTTCGTCGAGGGGCTGTTTCCCCACGTCGACCGTGTAGAGAACGCGGAGGGCGGTTTCACGGGCGACGCGGCGCGATGACGGAGACCTGGACATACCAGGGTCCATTGTATCGCGCGCCGGCTCAGTCCGAAAGGCCCGACTCCACCATCAGGCGTGGAAGAAACGCCGTGGATATCTCGTTCCGGCGGTACCGCGGGTCGTCCAGGATCTGCTTCAGGAGTGGGAGGTTCGTGGGGACCCCCTCGGCGACGACCTCATCCAGGCAGCGGCGCATGCGCGCGATGGCCCGCTCTCGGTCGGGCGCCCACACGATCACCTTGGCGAGGTTGGAGTCGTAGAACGGCGGCACGGTGTAGCCGGAGTAGATCTGCGTATCCACGCGCACCCCGAGCCCGCCGGGTAGCACGACCTTGGTGAGCGTGCCCGCCGCAGGGGCGAACTTGCGGGCGGGGTCCTGCGCAGTGACCCGGCACTCGATGGCGTGTCCGTTCCAGGTCACATCCTTCTGCCGCAGGTCCAGCTTCTCCCCGGCGGCGATGCGGATCTGCCACTGCACCAGATCGACGCCCGTGACCGCCTCGGTGATGGGGTGCTCCACCTGGATGCGGGTGTTCATCTCCATGAAGTAGAAGTCGCCCTCGGGCGTCAGGATGAACTCCACGGTCCCGGCGTTGGTGTAGCCTACGGCCTTGGCGGCGCGCACCGCGGCCTCACCCATCTTTCGGCGCAGCGCGGGCGTGAGGCTGGCCGATGGCGCCTCCTCCACGACCTTCTGGTGGCGGACGGTCTGCACGGAGCACTCCCGCTCCCCCAGGTGGATGCAGTTGCCGTGCTCGTCGGCAAGTACCTGCACCTCGACGTGCCGCATCTCGCGGATGTACTTCTCAACGTACACGTCCGCGTTTCCGAACGCCGACCCCGCCTCGGCCTGGGCCACCTTGAGGATCTGCGCCAGTTCGTCGTCACTGTTGACGATGCGGATACCGCGCCCGCCGCCGCCCGCGGTCGCCTTCAGCACCACGGGATAGCCGATCTGCGCCGCCACGCGGGCGGCGTCCGCCTCACCGGAGACCACGCCATCCGACCCGGGGACGGTGGGGACTCCCGCCCGCCGAGCGGTCTCCCGCGCGGTGGCCTTGTCGCCCATCTTCTCGATGGCGGATACCGGAGGGCCGATAAACTTGATGTTCGCCGCCGCGCAGACCTCCGCAAAGGAGGCCACTTCGGACAGGAAGCCGTAGCCGGGGTGGATGGCTTCGGCCCCCGTAATCAGGGCGGCGGAGACGACGTTGGGGACGTTGAGGTACGAATCCTTGCCGGGGCCGGGGCCGACGCACACGGTTTCGTCGGCCAACTGCACGGGCAGGGAGTCGGCGTCCGCGGTGGAGTGGACCGCGACGGTCGCGATGCCCATCTCCCGACAGGCCCGAATGATGCGGACCGCGATTTCGCCGCGGTTCGCGACAAGTATCTTCTTAAACAACGCTGCTGCTATCCGTTTACTGGGGATTTGCGCCGGTCGCTTCCGGCGCAGAAAAATAGGGAGCCTGAGAGCCTGTGCGCGCGCGCTACTCGTCGCTCAGCGCGGCCGTGGCCCCGGGGTGCGACATGTCGGGCAGGCGGACGCCACCGGGCCCCGGCGCGGGCTGCTGTTGCTGCTGTTGCGGCGCGCCGCCCACCTGGGGCAGGTACTGACCGCCGCCCATACCGCCATCCGGGCCGGCGGTGCCGCCCACGCGGCCCGTTCGAGGGTCGTAGGGCAGCATCTGGCCGGTGGCAGGGTCGATCATCATCTCCTGGGTCACGCCGTAGGACTTCAGAGCCATCAGGTCGGGCGGGTTCTGCCCGTCATTGTCCATCCGGTACATGGAGATCGCCTGGTTGATCTGGCCGACGTACGAAACCGTCTGCACCTGGACCGCGCGGTCACGCGGCGACACACTCTTCTTGCCGGTGAGCGGGTCCTTCCCTCCGGTCAGGCGCGGCAGGAGGAAGACCGCCAGCACCGCGATGATGCAGATCACGACCAGCAGTTCGATCAGGCCGAAGGCGGCCCCTCTCCGGCGCGGCAGAGCACGGCTCATTCATCGGCTCCTTCTCGCGGGCGCACCTCAAAGAGCGGCTGGCCGTACTCCACGGGCTGCCCATCCTGTACCAGCACCGCCCCGATCACGCCGTCGGCGTTGGCCAGGCAGTCGGTCAGGAGGCGCATGGACTCGATGCGGCCGAGCACCTGCCCGTTCTGGACCGGGTCTCCGGCCGTGACCCGCTTTTCCGGCGGGAGGGCTCGGAAGATTCCTACCAGGCCCGCGATGATGTTCACCCGGTCCGGCAGCCCGATGCCCGCCGCTGCCGCGCCGGTTGCCGGAGCGGAAGCCGCCGCGCTCGCGTCGCCGCCCTCGCCCGCCCTCGCACTCCGCGTCCCAGCGCCGCCGCCGCCGCCGCCGTTCGCGCCAGCGGTGGCAGCACGGCTGCCACCATTGTTCCCCTTGGAGGTCGCGACGCTGCCCGCCGCGGCGCCTGCACTGCTGCCGCCGCCACCGCCACCGCTGCGCCGTGCCGTCGGGGGCCGCCGCAGGCGTAGCGTCACCGGGGGAGCGCCTGCGGGGGTGTGGCGCACCTCGATTTCGGTCAGCGGGGGGGTATCGCGCAGGATCCCCACGATGGCTTCTAGCTGTTCGTAGTTGAGGGGCAAGGGTTTAGATCTTCAGTTTGAACACGCACCACTCCAGAAGCTGGAGCAACTTCGAGACGGCCATGACGGCGATCGCGCCGACCAGGACCCACTCCACGGTGCCCGACGGGCGTCCGATGGCAACGTTCTTCGCCGGGTCACCAGGCAGGAACGACAGGCGGCTCACCAGGGTCTCCAGACCGTCCAGGCCCATGCCCAGATACTGCCGCAGCGTTCCGGAGAACACCAGGCACAGGAGCAGCGAGCCGACCAGTACGACCGGCATGAGAAGCTGGTACTTTTCGGACTGGTGCTGATTGTAAATGATGCAGTTCCGGCAGCGCTCGCGCTTCTGCGCGGCGCTCAGCACGATGCGGCGCACCGGCGCCGCAGCGGAGCCGGAGTCCATAGCGCCCGGCTGGGCCGGGTTCGCGAAATTATACCTCTGGTCCGGCGCCATCTCCAACTGCACCCCCTGCACTTTGGCAGCGGCCGTCGAGACGATGTCCTCCTCACAGTAGCAGCCGCGGCGCTGCTTCCAGCAGGCGGCCCGCTTGTGGTAGATGGGGCAGTGGACGCGGATAAAATCGCGGCAGTAGGGACCTTCCCAGCACTTGCCCAGGAGGTTGAGTCGCACAGGGCGACTCTCCTTCTTGGCGTTGGTCCCGAAGGCCATCTTCTCCTTCTCGACGGGCTTGGACTGCACGCCGCGGATCAGGCGCAGGACGATGTCCCGGACGATCAGGAGGCCGCCAATACCCCCGGGAACATAGGCAGAGGTCAGGAAGGCCGTGAAAATCTGGCGAAGGGCGACGCTGCGCTCGGGAGCCATCGCCTCGCCGCCAAACGCGGTGAAGCCGTAGGGGATGCCGAGCCCAATGGCCGCAGCAACCGCGAGGATGATATAGCCCGCCGTCTCCTCGCCCAGGAACACGATCGCGGCGCCCAGAGAGCCGACGGCGAGGCCCGCCGTCAGCGCTTTGGCTGCCAGGGCGATATTGGCCAGCACGCGCGTCTTTTCGGCGCTGGCGGCGACCTGGCCGAACTCACCCAGGTTGCCGAAGATGAGCCCGTAGGCCAGATAGGCCGTTGCCAACCCGGCAACGATGAACCCGAGGTTCATGATCAGGATGGCAATGCCGTAGAGGGTGGGGCCAAAGATGGAGTTCGACGCGCGCTCCGAAGGCTCAACGTTGCTCATCGCTCAAAGGATCTCCCGAAGTATCGAGTACGTGAGGCACGCCGTCCGGCCCTGCTGAGAGGGCCGGTAGGGCGCAGATGGCTTCGGACGCCGCGCACGGATACTGCCAATTGCCGCGATGATGGATGCGGGGGGGAGCGGACGGTCTTCTGGTCGGTCGGCGCGACGTCAGATTATTTGACACGCTCCAGGTATGTATCGGTGCGGGTATCTACCTTAACTTTATCGCCTACGTTAACGAAGAAGGGGACCTGGATTACCGCGCCGCCTTCCAGGGTGGCGGGCTTGGAGCCACCGCTCGCCGTGTCGCCGCGGACGCCGGGATCGGTCTCTACGATCTGGAGTTCCATGAAGTCGGGGACGTTGACGCCCACGATCTCCTCCCGATGCTTTACGACCTGGACGTCGGTGTTTTCCTTCAAGTACTTGGACTGGCTCCCGATCTTCGATTCAGGAACGGAGATCTGCTCGAAGGTCTCCATGTCCATCAGGAAGAACTCATCATCCTGGCGGTACAGAAACTGCATGGTCGAGCGATCGAGAATCGCCTGGTCCATCTTCTCGCCCGCGCGCCAGGTCTTGTCAATGGTGGCCCCGGTGCGCAGGTTCTTGAGCTTCGAGCGCACGAACGCGCCGCCCTTTCCGGGCTTGACGTGCTGAAACTCGATGATGGTGAAGATGTCGCCTTCGTAAATGATCGAAAGACCGTTGCGGAAGTCGCTAGTATCCATAGGTGGCGGGAAATGCTCCTGGAGATCAGAGGGGGAGGCGGGCATAAACGCGGAACCTGCGCCCGTGTGCGTCCCTCTATAACAGAGGTATTATAGCATAGCGGGAGAAGCCGGGGCAACCGCGCCGGCCTGCCCCGCCGCCCCCGCAAGAACACACGGCACACGTTACCAGGTCAGGAATGAAGAGCATCCACGATCTCCTCGAAGTCGCCATGCAGTCGCGCGCGTCGGACCTCATCCTTAAGGCAGACGCGCCGCCCGCGCTACGCGTGGACGGGCGCATCCAGTCCCGCACGGACCTGGGAGTGGTCTCCTTCTCGGAGATGCACGAACTGGCAATGTCCATTCTCTACTCGGCGACCCGGGACGCCCTGATCCGCCACGGGAGCGCCGCGGTGGATGAGGGCGAGATCGGCGCAGCAAACGCCGAACAGCAGATGCAACGCCTCCTGAACCAGGAAGAGGTGGACGCTGTCTTCACCGTGGCGGGGCTGGTGCGCGTGCGCGCCAACCTGTTCCTGCAGCGCGGTGCGATCGGAGCCGCGCTGCGCATCATCCCGCTGCGCCCGTACTCCATTGAGGCGCTGCTGCTGCCGAAGGTGCTCAAGGACATCGCGATGCAGCCCAACGGGCTGATCCTGATCACCGGCCCGACCGGCTCCGGCAAGTCCACCACTCTGGCCGCGCTTGTAGACCACATCGCGGAGAACCGCCGGTCGAACATCATCACGATCGAGGACCCCATCGAGTACGTTTACGAGGACAAGAACTCGGTGGTCAGCCAGCGCGAGGTCGGCGCGGATACCGTCTCCTTCTCCGCCGCCCTGCGGTCGGTGATGCGGCAGACGCCGGACGTGATCGTGATCGGCGAGATGCGCGATGTGGACACCATGCGCATCGCACTGAGCGCCGCCGAGATCGGGCACCTGGTTATCTCCACGGTGCACACGATGTCCGCCGTGGGGACCGTAGACCGCATCCTGAACGCCTTCCCGCCGCATGAGCGCGACCAGGTGCGCGCACAGCTCGCGAACACGCTGGCGGGCGTAATCTCGCAGCGGCTGGTGCTGCGGGCGAGCGGCGTGGGGCGCGTCCCCGCGGTCGAGGTGATGACCGGCTCGCCCACCATCAAGAAGCAGATCGAAGAGGGCGAGTCCCTTTCGGAGCTGTATGTCTCCATCCGCGAGGGGGCGCACTTCGGGATGAACACGCTCAACCAGGCGCTCCAGCAGCTCCACGCCAGCCGCACCATCACCACGGACGAGGCGCATGCGGCGACCAACAACCTGCCCGAACTGCGCCAGATGCTGCGCTCCTCCTCGCGCCCGTAGAAACGGGCGTCCCGGAAGGCAGGCGGTGGCTTCCGCCTCTCCGACGCGGCTCCAACAACAAAAACGAAATCCCCCGGCCATTGCTGGCCGGGGGATTTCTGTTTGTGCGGGGTTCCGCGGTCGATTAGAACTTGACCGAGAACTGAACCGCGCCGACGCCACCCTTGCCGTTCACCAGGTCAAATCCGCTGCCCTTGTCCTTGTAGTCAATGATCTGGTACAGGAACTTGATCGAGGTGCTCGGGTTGAACGAGTAGCCGTAGCCGATGTTGTAGAAGATCTCCTGCGGCTTGGTGCGACCACCCACGTTCGCGCCGAAGGCATCGAGCACTTCGTACTCGGTGAACTCGACGCCCAGGTCCACGTTCGACGAGGAGGTCAGACCGAACTTCAGGCCGGCCTTGAAGTTGGTGATCTTGTCATCTTCGGACAGACCGCCGAAGGCGACCTGATCGCCAGTCCCCTCGTAGAAGTGGCCCTCGCCGAAGATCGTGGTGTTACCACCGAGCGCGTAGTCCAGCTTCACGTACGGGCCCTTGATGTCCGTCGGGTTCGTGAACGAACCCAGGCGGCCCCAGTAACCCGGAGCGGCGAAGTAGGGAGCGATCTGGCGGTAGCCACCGACCAGGGAGAGAGCGCCGAACTTAACGCCCGCGTTCACATCCCAGGCATCGTTGTCGCTGCCGATCTTCTTCTCAGCATCGTTGTCGATGACGGTCTGGCCGTTGCGGACCACGACCTGCCCGCCGTAGGTGTCCGACTTGGTGTAGGAACCGTTCAGCAGGACCGGGCCGATCGTACCGGTGATGTCCGCGCCGTAAACGTTGACGCGGTCAAAGTACGCGCGGTCCTCCGCGATGCGGGCGGCCGAACCCGGGTTCGCGAAGTTCGGGTCGTCCGCGTCGGGCGCCGGGGCGCCGGTCGGAACACCGGACATCGCGATGAACGTACCGCCGATAGTACCGAACTTGCCGAGGCCGAAGGTCACGCGACCACCAGCCATCTGCTCGACGTACATCGCGCCGTTGGTGTCGGGGGAGATCGGCGACTGCAGCGGGCGGTTCACGCCGCTCAGGCCACCGTTCAGGCCACCGTTCGCCCAGGGGCGGGCGGCGCCGGCGAACAGGCCGTAGGCGTACGGGTCAAACCGGCCGAACGCGTTGGAGACGTACTTGATCGGGTCCGTCTTGGCCGCGAAACCGGTCAGCGCGAGGCCGCCGAACTTCAGGCCGAGGGTGGCGCCATCCACCGGGATGTTGCCCAGATCCGTCTTGTCGTTGTGGAAGTACGCGTCCACGTCGATCTGCTTGAACGTGTACGGCGTGGTCTGGAACGGGATGCGGCCCACGTTGAAGTCCGCGGCGCTGCCGCCGAAGAGCTTCACCGGGACGTTGACGGCCAGCTTGTAGACCGTGACATCCTGGCTCTGGTTCACAAAGTTCACGCCGCCCCGGTCAGAGCGGACGCCCGTGAAGGACGTGACCCCGTTCAGGTAGGGCAGGTAGTTACCGAAGTTCACCACGGCCTCGGCGGTCGCGGTCTCGGACAGGCGCGCCTTGATGTTCAGGTCCAGGTCATGCAGAACGCGGGTGTCCTGCAGGATGCCGCCGCGGGGCTGGCCCGTGACCGCAAAGCCGTTCTGGTCCACCACGCTGTCCGAGGTGATGGTGCCGGACGGGGTCTGGATGTCCGTGCTGGTGCGGTGGTTGCCGCGGGCCATGAAGTTGATCTGCCCGCCGATCTGCACCCGCTTCAGCGCCTCCTCGATGGCGCCGACGCGCTTCTCGAGGTCGTTCACGCGCTGATCAAGGCGATCCACGCGCATACCCAGGGCGGCGAGTTCAGGCTTGAACTCGTCGATCAGGCGGCGCAGCTCGGCAACATCCGACTTGGAGGCGAAGCCGCCAAGCGCCTGCTGCAGGGCATCCTTGGTGACGTAGTTGCTGAGGTCCGGGGCCTGAGCCGCGGTGCTGGTGGGGATCTGGTCCAGCAGGCGAGCGATCGCCACGGCGAACTCGTAGCGCGTCATAGCGCGCTTGCCGCCATAGGTCTGGTCCGGGTAGCCGATCACGATGCCGCGGTCGCGCAGCTTCTCGACCGACCCGTAGGCCCAGTGATCGCCCGGGACGTCCGCGAAGGACGCCGGAGCGTTCTGCGCGAAGGCCGGGATCGCGGCCATAGCCACCGTAGCGATGGCTGCACTCGCCAAAAGCGAGGCTTTTTTCATGCTCTTTCCTCCCAAATAATTGAGTCAGAGGTGGTGAAGAACGACACCCCATCCGACTTTGGCTGCCCGATGTCCCGGCAGTCCCGTGCCAGGGGAGAGATAGGGTCGCGGGAGCCGTGCCCACGCGACGGAGCATCAGGGGAGGAGAGAGACGAGGGAGGGGCCTTCTCGGGGCGTTCACGCACGACGGGGTGGCGAAGTTTCCATGTTGCCTTCGACGTCCGTCACACGCACCCGCACCGGGTTGCGCCTGCCCTTCGTGATCCTTCGCTGCCCTGCTTCTACCGTCCGTATGGCCTGCTACCACAGACCTTATTCTGCCCGATGCGACGGGCAATGCCGCCGGAACCTAGATACAGACACGCTCTGAGAGTGTCAAAGCGCTTCTGTGAAGTTGGGAACGACCTGCTCGATGGGTAACGCCTAGTGACGTGCCCCTATGGGTGTCTCCAAGGCATTACCCCACGTCCGCCTTCCCGTAAACCTTATCACGGAAGGGCTACGCAGGTGTTTCCTCTGCGTCAGACATCGCCCTGAAACCGAAAGTTTCACGAATCTCGCGTTTTTTGGTGCAAAGGTGTCGCAGACCTTATTGGCCGCCCGTACGATGGCTGTAGGGGAACGTAAAGCGTGCCTCTCCGGTCAACAGGAAGTTGCGACGGGCGGCCAGGAACGACTCACGCCCAAAAAACGCGTGGAGCCAGTACTCCACTACCTCGTTGTCCAGGGTCGCCCCTTCCGCGTCTAAGATCGCCAACTCGTAGGACCAGACGCCCGTTTGCGGGTCGGCGTCCAGCGTGAACTCCAAAACGACCGATCCAACGCGCCGGCGGTAGCGCTCCCGGTCGACGAAGCCGAACGGAAGTAGCGGTGCGAGCGTCAGCGGCTCGTTGCGTGCCTGGGTCCACATCTCCTCGACGATGCGTCGGTCCGTTTCTTCGGGCATGGTTTCGTGCTCTTCCGGCTCCCGGGCCAGCGACGTTGTGACCGTGATATTCTACCGGTAGGCTTCCACTGCCTTCAAGCCCCGCCAGGAGACAACCCGCCCGTGCTGCGCCGACAAGGCTTTCTGCTTTCCCTGCTTGCCCTCGCTCCGATCGCCCTCGCCGGCTGTCCCGCGCCCGGCACCGGCTCCACATCCGGTAGTCCCTCGCCGGCCGCTTCTCCGGCGCAGACCGCCGCTCCCGCGGCGCTTCCTGCCCTGGAGAAGGTGGCGACACCCCAGGATACGTTCTTCACCCTGCCGTACCTCCAGTTGGGCACCGGGGCGCGAGGGACTCTCGAACTGCTCTGGCACGTAAAGGAGGCGTCCGCCGACGGCTGGGCCGTGGAACTTCGGACGCCGGGTAAGCCGGCATGGCGGAAGTCCGGGCAGCCCCTCGCCTCCCGCCGCGTCGCTGTGGGGGGCGTTCCGGCGCATACAGTGGTGCGCGCTGTTCTCGATGGCCTGGAGCCCGGTCTGAACTTCGACTATCGGGTGCTGAAGGGCGGCAAGCCGGTGTTCACGGCCCGCGCCCTCGCCCCGAAGACCGCAGACGGCTCCGACGACGGGGCGTTCCGGTTCGTCGCCTTCGGCGACTGCGCGGAGGGGACACCGGGGCAGAAGCGAGTCGCCCACCAGACGTTCCTGGCGAAGCCGGACTTCGTGCTGGTGACCGGCGACATCGTGTACGACCGTGGGCGGGCGTCTGAGTACCGCTCCCGCTTCTTCCCTATCTACAACGCCGACACCGCCGAGCCCAAAATCGGGGCGCCGCTGCTGCGCTCCACTCTGTTTGTGGGCATCTCCGGCAACCATGACCTCACGTACGCGAACCTGGGGAGATGGCCGGATGGGCTGGCCTACTACTACTACTGGTCACAGCCGCTCAACGGCCCGGCGCTGACGCCGGGCGGGCGCTTTACGCCCCCGGTGCGCGGGTCCGAGGGGGCCAAGGCGGCGCTGGCGAAGGCGTCCGGGGAGGCATACCCCCGCGGCGCCACCTTCTCGTTCGACTACGGCAACGCCCACTTCACGGTGCTGGACTCCAACTACTACATGGACTGGACGAACCCCGAACTGCGGGCCTGGCTGGAAAAGGACCTGGCGGGGGCGCAGAACGCCGCATGGCGGTTCGTGGGGCTGCACGTGCCGCCGTTCCACTCGTCCCGCAAGCACCAGGAGGAGCAGTGGATGCGGGTGCTGAGCGACCTCTTTGAGAAGTACCGGGTGGATCTGGTCATCTCCGGCCATGTGCACAACTACCAGCGGACGTTCCCGATGCAGTTCCAGGCCATTCGGGGGCTGGACGGCAACTTTGTAGGGCGCGGCGGCCGGGTGGCGGGGGAGTGGGCGCTGGATCGGGAGTTCGATGGGGAAACGCGAACGCGACCAAACGGGGTAATCTACCTAGTGACGGGGGCGGGCGGCGGCGCGCTGTACGACCGCGGCCAGCAGAAAGATGAGGCGTCGCACCAGCCGTTTACGGCGAAGTACGTCGCGGACACCCACTCGTTTACCGTATTTGACGTAAAGGGCCGCACCCTGACCGTGCGCCAGATCGACGCCACGGGCAAGGAGCGCGACCGCTTTACCGTCGCCAAGTAGTTCGTAGCGAGGTAAGTACTGAACATGACAGGCACCATTTCTCGGCGTGGCATATTGCGGGCGGCGCTCCTGGCCCCGGTGGCCGTGAGCACTCTCTCCGGAGCGGCGCGCACCGCTGCTGCCGCTGCGGGCGGCAGTAGTGCGCTGCGGCAGGAGGCCGCGGGGCCGTACAAACTGCCGCCGCTGCCCTACGCCTTCGATGCGCTGGAGCCGCACATCGACCGCACCACGATGGAGATTCATCACGACCGCCATCACGCGGCCTATGTGAAGAACCTGAACGATGCGGTGGCGAAGGCGCCGGAGCTGGCGGGCAAGTCGCCGGACGAGCTGCTGAAGATGCTGGACGAGATCCCCGAGAGCATCCGCACCGCGGTACGCAACAACGGGGGCGGCCATGTCAACCACACGATGTTCTGGACCCTGATGAAGCCGAACGGCGGCGGAGCGCCGAAGGGGAACCTGGGCCGCGCCATCGACGCCACGTTTGGCTCGTTCGCGAAGTTCCAGGAGCTGTTCAACGATGCCGGGGCGAAGCGGTTCGGCTCGGGCTGGGTATGGCTGGTGGCGGACTCCGGCGGGAAGCTGGAGGTCATCTCCACGCCGAACCAGGATAGCCCGCTGATGAAGGAGTACGGCGGTCGCTTCCCCATCCTCGGCAACGACGTATGGGAGCATGCGTACTACCTGAAGTACCAGAACAAGCGCGCAGACTACCTGAAGGCGTGGTGGAACACGCTGGACTGGGACGCGATCGAGAAGCGGTTCGCCAGTCTGAAGTAGGGGACTACTCTGCGGGGCGCGTCGCCGGGTCACCCACGGCCAGGCGCGCGCCCCGCGCAAAGTCCGCCGCGGCCATCGCCCCGCGGCTGGCGGGCTGAACGCGGGTGAGCAGAAGCGCCGTATTATCGGCTGCTGCGATCCGGATACCCTCGCGGGTGAGGGCGGCCACGGTCCCGGGCGCCGCACCGCCTGCGTCGGTTTCGACGCGCGCCTCCAGCACTTTGATGGGCTTCCCGGCAAGGTCCAGGAACGCACCCGGACGGGGAGAGGTGCCGCGCACGCGCCGCTCCAGCACCGCTGCGGGTTCCGCCGCCGGGTCCAGAAGGCCATCCGCCCGCGTCACCGGCGAGGCGTAGGTCATGCCCGCCGCGTCCTGCGGCGTCGGAGTCAGACCACCCGCCTCCAGCCGGTCCAGCGTCTCCACCAGCAGCCGCGCGCCCTGCGCGGCGAGGCGTGGCTCCAGCGTGGCCACGGTGTCGTCCGGAAGGATCGGCTCGCGGGCCTCCAGATACACGGGGCCGGTGTCCAGCGTCGCCTCCATCTGCATGGTCGCAACCCCCGTCTCGGCATCCCCGGCGAGGATAGCATGGTGGATGGGGGCAGCGCCGCGCCAGCGCGGCAGCAGCGATGCGTGGACGTTGATGCCGCCGAAGCGAGGCAGGTCCAGCAGCTTCTGCGGGATAATCTGCCCGAACGAGACCACCACCAGCGCGTCGGGCGCGAGCGCCTCCACCTCCGCCGGAAACGGCTTGCGGCGCACCTTCTCGGGCTGGAGGACCTCATAGCCCAGCGCCAGAGCGCGCTCCTTCACGGGAGACACCTGGAGCTTCATGCCACGCCCCGCCGGGCGGTCCGGCTGCGTAACCACCGCCAGGATGGTGTGACGCAGCGCGGCGTCGTGCAGGGCCTGAAGGGTGGGGACGGCGAACGGAGACGTGCCGAAGAAGAGGACACGCATGCGGCGGTCTCGCTCCTTGCTCTGTGTGCGCTACTCGGCCGGCGCGACCGGGGCGTCGCCGGGCTCCGCCTCGCCGCGCTCCTGCGCCGGCGTGAGCATATGGAGCGACTCCGGATCGGCCTTGTCAATGAAGAGCACGCCGTTGAGGTGGTCGATCTCGTGCTGGAGGATACGGGCCTCGAACTCGCGCGCCCGGAACTGCACCGTCTTGCCATCCAGGTTCATGGCCTTCACCACGACCTCGTTGGCGCGCTTGACCACGCCGCGCAGCCCGGGAATGGAAAGGCATCCCTCTTCCGGCTCGTACTGCTCGCCCTTCATCTTGACGATCTCAGGGTTCAGCAGCGCGGTAAGGCCGTCGCCCGCGTCATAGGTGATGAGACGGATGGAGCGACCCACCTGCGGGGCCGCCAGGCCCACGCCGTGCGCGGTGTACATAATGTCCCCCATCTCGTCCACCAGCGCGCGGATCTCATCCGTGACCTCGGCAATCGGGGCGGCCACCTGGCGCAGCACCTCCCAGCCCGGCGTTTCGCGGTACTTCACCACGCGGCTGTCGTCGAACGGGATGTTCTCGTACTTATCGTTGAGTGCTTCCGCCTTTTCGGCGGCCTTGCTGCCGGCAGGGCGTCCGGGAGCGGCCTTGCGGACGGGGCCGGACTTCGTGGCGGGGGATTTCTTGAGCGCGGCAAATCGGGTGGGCATCGAGCAGACCTTGCCTTCAGTATGTCTATAATTCTATCACGGATGCCTATTTGCCGATGCAGAAGGTCGCGAAGATACCCCGGATGATCTCCTCCCGGGTGGTCTCCCCGGTGATCTCGCCCAGTGCGCCCAGCGCGGCGTGCGCATCCACCGCGATCAGTTCGGCGGGTAGCCCGCGAGCGAGGGTGGCGCGCGCCGCGGCAAGGGACTCCCGCGCCGTGTGGAGGGCGGCCGCGTGGCGCGCGGAGGTGACCAGGGGGGCGTCCTCGCTGCCGCTGCCGCTGTCAGGGAGGCTGCTCCCACCGGTGGCCGCAGCCACCACAGCCTCCTCCAGGGCGTCGATGCCCTCCGCGCGCGCCGCCGCGGTCGCAACGCCCGGCGCTGCCTGCGGGAGCGCCGCCCGTGCATCGGCGAGGGTGGGGCCGGCGTCGGCCACGTCCGCTTTGTTCACCACCACGACCACATCGCCGCCGCCACTGGGACGCTCCGCGAGCGACCCGAGAAAGCCCCGGTCGTCGTCGGTCAAACCCTCCGAGGCATCCAGCACCGCCACGACCACGTCCGCATCCGCAACCGCCTGCCGCGCCCGGGCCACGCCGAAGCTCTCCACCGGGTCATCCGTGGCGCGGATGCCCGCCGTATCCAGCGCCCGCACCGGGAGCCCGCGCAGGTTTAGCGGCTCCTCCAGCACATCACGCGTGGTGCCCGCAATCGGGGTGACGATCGCCCGGTCCCGGCGCGCGAGCGCGTTCAGCAGCGACGACTTACCGACATTGGGCCGGCCGGCCAGTACCACGGTGAGCCCCTCTGTGAGCCGCCGACCATAGCCGAAGGTCGCCAGCAGGGCCGCAACGCCCGCATCGGCGCGCGCTAGGGCGCTGTCCACCGCCGCCGGATCGATGTCGCCCACCTCCTCGGGGAAGTCGATGCTCGCCTCGATGCGCGCCAGGGCCTCCCGAACGGCGTCGCCGCAGGCGCCGACCGCGCGGCTAAGCGCTCCGGAAAGCTGCCGCCGCGCCGCCCGCTGCGCCGCTACCGTCTGCGCCGCGACCATCTGCGCCACGGCCTCCGCCTGCGCCAGGTCCATCTTGCCGTTTACGAACGCCCGCTCGGTAAACTCGCCCGGGCGCGCCGCCCGCGCCCCGGCTGACAGGCACGCTGCCAGTACCCGCCCGAGCGTCACCGCGCCGCCGTGCCCCTGTACCTCGACCACATCCTCTCCGGTGAGCGAGGAGGGCGCGCGGAAGACCGCGACCAGGGCATCGTCCACCGCCTCGCCGGTGTCCGGGGCGACGATAACCGCGCGGAAGAGGGTGCGGGCGGGACGGTGGGACGGGGGCGTCTTCCCGGCCCGGGCGATGCGGTCAGCGATGGAGAGCGCGGCGGGGCCGGAGACGCGCACGATGCCGACTCCCCCCGGGCCTGTCGCGGTGGCGACGGCGGCGATGGTCTCGGGCGCGGCGGCAATAGGGGGCATCAGCGCGGGGGAACGGCGGGACTCAGTCCGGGGAGGTGCAGCGGCTCCACCTGCTCGTTCCAGTTTGGCGCCGGGGCGGACTGCGCGGCAGCGGGGGAGCGATCGCCTGTCAGTACCGGCCGGATGATGCGGTTAAACATCTGGTACACGGGCATCAGGGCGAGCAGCGTCACAAAGAAGTGGATGAGTGAGCCTACCAGACTGGCGATCAGAGTGATGCGCCCCACCTCCAACTTGCGCCGGTCGTCCAGCATCATAAAGGCCAGAGCGATGGGCAGCATGAAGTAGGGCAGCAGGAGGCCGCTCAGGATGCCGGTCCAGTTGGCGACGGCGGGGTCTACCGAGGGGCGGGGCCTCACCGGGGCGGCGGCGGCTGGCGCTGCGGCGGCGGGGGCATGGAGCGGAGCGGCGCCCGCCCGCCGGGGCGGCGT
>CALEKU010000174.1 GCA_937902745.1 uncultured Armatimonadota bacterium | reverse complement strand
GGAGCCCGCGGAGGCGGGCTTGAATCACGGAAGCCGGGACTTCAGTCCACGGCGACCACACGGACGCCGCCACCCCCTTCCGCGTGTCGTCTTCCGGCGCGCAGGGGGAACCTCCCCTCCTGTCGAACATCCGGGTGTGAACACCCCAACCCGCCCCTTCACCATCGACGATCTGGCGCGCATCCGAACCCTGTCCGACCCGCAGATCAGCCCGGATGGCTCCCGGATCGCCGTCGTCGTCAAGACGATGGACGTCGAAAAGAACCGCTACGAGACGCACCTGCACCTCGTCCACACCGACACGGGCGAGATGCGCCAGATTACCTTCAGCAGCGGGACCGGCTCCGGCGAATCGTCGCCGCGCTGGTCGCCGGACGGTAAGTGGCTGGCGTTCGTCAGCGGGCGCGAAAGCAAAGGCAAGAAGCCCCAGGTCTACCGTCTCCCGGCGGACGGTGCTGGCGAGGCCGAGCGGCTGACGGACCTGCCCCAGGGTGCGCTCGCCGACATCGCCTGGTCGCCCGACGGTACGCGCATCGCATTCCGCTTCCGCCCCCAGGACGAGGTGTGGCGCGAGGAGGCCGCGGAGGAGCGCAAGAAGAAGGAGCTTTCCACCCCGCCACGCGAGATCACGCGCCTGCACTTCCGCGAGGAGGGCGCCGGCTTCCTGCCCCAGGCCGCACGCTGGCGCCTGCACGTGCTGGACCTCGCGACGCGCGAGGTCACCCAGATGGCTACCGGCGGCGGCGAGGACGCGGACGACGGGGCGTTCTGCTGGTCGCCGGACGGGGAGGAGGTCGTGGTGGTGCGCAACGTCGCCGCCGACCCGGACCTCGCCCCAAACGAGGAGGCGCTGTTTGTCGTGCCCGCAGGCGGTCTGTCCGAGGGCGAGGGGCCGCGCCGCCTGAATACCGCGCTCGGGCCGAAGAACGACCCTGCGTGGTCCCCGGATGGCAAGTATGTCGCCTATCTGGGCCATGACGACCCGGTCGAGGTGTGGGGCGTGCGCAACCAGCACCTCTGGATCACCGCGGCAGACGGCACGGGCGAAGCGCGGGACCTGACCACCGAATTTGACGTCACGCTCGGCAGCACCGCCATCGGGGATGTCGCGGGGGGCGGACAGGCAGGCCCCGTCTGGACTGCGGACTCCGCCTCGCTGCTGGTCCTCGCCTCCGACCGCGGGGCCGTGGATGTGTACCGGGTGCCGGTCCCGGCCGAGGACGCGGAGGCAGAGGCGCCCGCGCCGTCGCGCCTGACGGAGGGCGTCCATGCCGTGCTCGGCCTGTCCGCAGACACCCGCGCAGAGAACCTGGCGCTGCTGGTGGCCACGCCCGCCGATGCCGGGGACCTGTACGTGCTGCCCCTCGGGGCCCCCTTCTTCCGCCGGCTGACGCGCGCCAACGAAGCGCTTCTGTCGGAGGTGGATTTCGCCGCCCCGGTGGCGTTCGAGGCCGACGCGCCGGACGGGCAGAAGGTGCCCGGCTTTGCGGTGCTGCCGCCGGACTTCGCGCAGAACCCTGGCCCGCGCCCCACCCTCCTCTACATCCACGGCGGCCCGCACACGATGTACGCCCACACCCTGTTTCATGAGTACCAGGCACTCGCGGCGGCAGGCTACGTGGTGGTGTACCCGAACCCGCGCGGTTCCAAGGGATACGGCGAGGCGTGGACCGCCGCCATCCGCGGCGAGTGGGGCGCGCCGGCGCAAACGGACTGCGAGGCGTGCCTGGACTACGCCATCGCGCAGGGCTGGTCCGACCCGGACCGCCTCGGCGTCGCCGGCGGCTCCTACGGAGGCTATCTCACCGCCTGGATTGTGGGACACAGCGACCGCTTTAAGGCGGCGGTGGCGGAGCGCGGGGTGTACAACCTCCACTCGATGGCGGGCACCTGCGACTTCGTGTGGCGCGACGATCGCTCGTACTTCGACGCTACGGCCACGGACGCCCCGGCGGAGTACCTGCGCAACTCCCCGCTGACGTATGCCGGCAATGTCACGACGCCGCTGCTCCTCATTCACAGTGAGGGTGACCTGCGCTGCCCGATCGAGCAGGCAGATCAGTACTTCAGCGCGCTGAAGCGGCTCGGGAAGTGCGACGTGACCTACCTGCGCTATGGTCCGGAGGCAAACCACAACCTTTCGCGCACCGGACCGCCCGATATTCGGCTGGATCGGCAACGCCGTATCCATGCCTTCTTCAATAAGCATCTGAAAGGCTCTGCAGAATGACGACCAATACCGCCGAACTGGCCCAGATCACGCGCCAATCCCTCGCCGCGCTCACCCGCGCCGCCAAGGAGTTGGGTGACAAGATCATCTGGCGCCCTCTGGACAAGGGCCGTAGCGCCCTGGATCAGCTCCAGGAGGTCGCAGGGATGGCCGTGTTCGGCAAGATGATCTTCGAGACCCAGACCGTCCCGGCTATGGGCCGCGAAACCTTCGAGCAATTCCGCGCGGAGTATGACACCCCGGAGAAGGTCTTCGCGGTGCTGGAAAAGGCGGGGGAGGAGTACGCCCAGGCCATTGAGGCGCTGCCGGAGGAGAAGCTGACCCACGTCGTTACCCTGCCCTTCGGCGGTGGTATGAAGAAGACGCTGGCCGAGTTCGCCCTGCTGAACTACTGGAACACGGTCTACCACGAGGGACAGATTAACTATATCCAGACCCTCTGTGCGGAGGAGTAGACGAACGGCCCCGGTGTCGGGGAAATAGGAAATCCGTCTCATGCGGGCGAATCCTCTCTGGTGCCACACTGGTGGTGGAGGATGAGGAGATGATGTCACTGCCCGTCACGGTCGCCGGGGTGGGGGCCTACTTGCCCCCGCGCCGTGTCACAGGCACGGAACTGGAGGAGCGGCTGGGCCTGCCGTCCGGCTGGATCGTTCGGCGGACAGGGGTCCGGGAACGCCGCTGGAACACGGGCGAAACCGCTGTGGAGATGGCGGCGCGCGCCATCCGGGAGGCATTGGAGCGCGCGGGAACGGGTCTGGCGGACGTGGATGCGTTCGTCGGGGCGTCGTCCGGGCCGCAGCAGCTCATTCCCTGCAACGCCGCGCTGGTGCAGCGGGAGCTTGGCGCCCCCGAGGGGCGCAGCGCATGCTTTGACATCAACGCAACCTGCCTCTCCTTCCTGGCAGCGCTCCAGCAGACGGCGCACCTCGTCGCGGCGGGCGTCTACCGGAAGGCGGTCGTCTTCAGCACCGAGATCGCCTCGCGCTCGCTGAACCCCTCCCAGAAAGAGAGCTATGTTCTTTTCGGCGACGGGGCCGCCGCCGCCGTTCTCACCCGCACCGCGCCCGGAGCTCCGGGCGCGGTCCACCTTTCCCGCCTCGAAACGCACAGCAGCGGCGCGGACCACACCCGCTTCCTCGGCGCGGGCTCGCTCCACCACCCGAACGACCCGACCACCACCGCCGCCATGAACCTGTTCGATATGGACGGCCCGGCGGTGTTCCGTCAGGGCGCGCGCCTGATCGGGCCGTTCCTGGACCGCTTTCTGGAGGACGCAGGCTGGCGGCGCGAGTGCGTGGATGCCGTGGTGCCGCACCAGGCAAGCGGGCACGCCCTGGACCTGCTGACATCCCGCCTCGGCTTTTCGGAGGCGCAGGTGGTTCGCGACATCGCCGAGCGCGGCAACGTCATCGCGGCGTCAATCCCCCTGGCGTTGCACGCTGCTCTGGCCGCAGGGCGGGTGCGCCGCGGCGACCGGGTGCTGCTCCTCGGAACCGGCGCGGGCCTCACGCTAGGGGCCGTGGCGCTGACGTGGTGACCCCCTCCCCCCTATCGGTGCTGGTCACGGGCGGCGGCTCCGGCATCGGGCGCGGCGTCGCCCTCGGGTTGGCGCGGCGGGGCGCGGCGCTGGCACTGTGCGGACGGCGCCCGGAGCGCCTGGAAGCCGTGTGCGCGGAGGCGCGCGAACAGGGCGCGCTGCGCGCCGTGCCGCTCCCCGCCGACCTGGCCGAAGACGACGGACGTGCCTGCCTTCTCGCCCGCGCAACGGACGCCCTCGGCGGTCCGCCCACGGTGCTCATCCACAACGCCGCGCTGCTTACGGGCGGGCCGCTTGCCTCCCGAGACGAGCGGGCGCTGGAAGAGGCGGTGTGCGCCAACCTCCTTGCGCCGCTGGAGATCACGCGCCGGTGGCTGCCTGCGGCGCCACGCGGGGGAACACTGGTCCTCGTTGCCAGCATGACCGCGCTCGCGCCGCTGCCCGGCGCCTCGGTGTACAGCGCGACCAAGGCCGCCCTACGGGCGTTTGGGATGGCCCTTGCCTACGAGGTCACGCCGCGGGGCGTCCATGTCCTGACCGTCTTCCCGCCCGCGACGGCAACCGAGATGACCAGGGGCATGGCCCGCTCGGCGGCGGGCCGGCGCTACCCCATGGCGGACGCGGAGCGTGTGGGCGAGCGTATGGCCGCGGCGATTGCGGCGGGCAGAACCGGTGACCTGAACCTGATGAGCGGGGGCGAGCGGATTCTGGCAGGGCTGCACCGTCTGTTCCCTGCCGCGGCGCGGGCGCTGTTGCACGCCCGGCGGGGAGACTTCCTGGACGCGGTCACACCTGCGGGCGAGGAGCCGCGGCCGTGATTCACCCGCTGCCACCGCCACAGGACGCCGCCCGCAGGTTCCTGGCTGACCGCACGCCGCGGACGCTGAGGGTGCAGGGGCACATGTGGCGGGTTTTCGACAGCGGCCCGGATCGCACCGCGGTCCTGCTGCTCCCCGGCGCACTCGGACGGGGGGCGACCTCATTTGCCTATGTGCACGGCTTCGAAGAGGCCGGGTTCCGCGCCGTCGCGCCGGACTACCCGGCCACGGTCGAGACGCTGGCGGAGATGACGGACGGCCTCGCCGGCCTGCTCACAGCGCTCGGTGTGGCGCGGGCGCATGTGGTGGGCGGCTCGTTTGGCGGCCTGATCGCGCAGGCGTTCGCTGCGCGCCACCCGGAGCGTATCGCCCGGCTCGGGCTTACCGATACCTCCGGCCCCGTCCCCGGCCGTGCGCCGCTGCTGCGGGCGGCAGCGGCGCTGCTGCGCATCGTGCCGCTCGGCCTCCCGCGGGCGGCGCTGGACCGGGGAATCCGAAACTACCTGGCGGAGCTGCCGCCTGGCGAGCGGGCACCCTGGCAGGCGCACTTCGACGCGACCCTGGCGGAGTTCTCGCGCGCGGAGTTCGTCCAGCGCGCTCACCTGTGGGCAGAGTTCGACGCGGGGCGCTGGGAAGCGCCCGCGGACGGCGGCGCGAACGTCCTGGTGGTGGCCGCCGCGGGCGACCGGGTGATGGCTTCCGCCGGGCTGCGGCGGCGCTACCCGCGCGCCCTCCTGCACCGCGTCTCGGGCGGCCATGCGGCAGCGCTGGCTCACCCCGGCGCTTACCTGACCCTGCTGACGGAGTTCTTCGGGCGATGACACCGGTGGAGAGCGCGGCGACCGTGCTGCTGGCGTTCTACGCCCTGGACCGCGCCGGCAAGTGGGCCGCCGTTTCCCGCTTCTTCGCGCGCCCGGCCCCGCCGGAGCCCGAGGCGTGGCCGGAGGTCGCCCTGATTCAGCCGGTGACACGCGGCGCTTCGGAGTTGGCAGCGAACCTGCGGGCGCGCGGTGCGCAGGACTACCCGGTCGGGGTGCGCCACCTGATCGTTTGCGATGCGGCGGATGTGGATTCGCAGGCAACCTGCCGGGCGGCGCTCCCGCAAGCAGAGGTCATCCTGGTCTCACCGGACGTGGCAGGCTCCCCCGTCGCCTCCAAAATCGCAAAGATGGTGGCCGGCGAGCAGGCAGCGGGGAGCGCCGCCATCGTCTGCTTCATCGATGACGACATCGGACTGCCCCCACACGGGTTGCGGACGCTGGTCCGGCACCTGCTGGGCACGCCGCGCGCCGGGGCGGTCTTCGGGCTGGCCTGCCACACCTGCTGGGACAATCTGCCCTCCGCGCTCCTGAGCGCGTTCGTAAATGCCCATGCCCTCACCGGATATATCCCCCTGTCCCTGCTGACCGAGCCGTACACGATCACCGGGCACGTCTTCGCGCTGCGCCGGTCGGACTTCGCCGCCATCGGCGGCGCGCGCGCTCTCGTAGGGCGCTTCGATGATGATCACGAGATTGCGCGCCGGGTGCGCGGGCGCCTCGGTCTCGTCTGCGTGCAGACGCCGCTCATGTATGGGGTGGCGAACCGGCTGCCGACCCTGCGAGCGTACGCCGTGCAGATGCGCCGGTGGTTCACCATGCCGCGCGTGGCCATGCTCCCCCACCTCACCCCGCGCGAACGGGCCGTGACGGCCCTTCTGAGCCTGGGGAACCTCCTGCCGGCTCTGCTTCTGCTCCTGGCGCTCTGGTGGTACAGTCCCGCCACGGCCGTTTGCGCCGCATCTGCCTTCGCCCTTTTCGCCGCCGGCTACGCGGTTCTGGAAGCCCGCCACCTGCCGGCGCGGCTACCCGTACGCTGGCTCTGGCTCCTGCCCGTGGTGGCCTTCCTGACACCGCTGCATACCCTGGCTCTGTGCCTCCTCCCGATCGGCACGGTGGAGTGGCGGGGCCGGCGCCTGACCCTGCGGCCCGACGGCGGGTTCGAGGAGCATCCGTGACTCTATTTGCCCTGGCCCTTGCCGTGCTGCTCGCGCTGGAGCGGCTGTGGCGGCACGCCTGCATCGTGCGCTTCTTCCAGCGCCCCGTGCCACCGCCGCCCGACGCCACCGCTCCCCGCCCCCTGGTGAGCATCCTCCAGCCGATTCTGAGCGGCGACCCGACGATGCCCCGCTGCCTGGAGCGCAGCCTGTTTTCGGAGACCGCGTACCCGGTCGAGTTCGTGTACCTGGTGGACGAGGATGACACGGAGGCGCGCCGCCTGTGCGAGGACCTGACCGCGCGCAGCCGTCCGGAACGACGGGTGACCACGCTCCTGCTCCCCCCACCCGGGCCGGGCCAGAACCCGAAGATGGTAAAGCTGATCGCGGGGGCGGAGGCGGCGCGCGGTGACGTGCTGTGCGTCCTGGACGACGACACCACCCTCCCCGACTTCGGGCTGGAGCAGTGCCTTCCGTTCCTCGAAGATCCGAAGGCAGGGGTGGCCTTTGGGCTGCCGTACTACGCGCACTTCGGCAACCTCTGGTCAACCCTGGTGGCGGCCTTCGTCAACGCGACCAGCCTCGCCACCTATGTCCCCTATGCCGCACTGACCCCGCCGGTCACGATTAATGGAATGTTCTACGCGGTGCGGCGGGACGTCCTGGCGTCGGTCGGCGGGTTCGCGGGGCTGGAGGAGACGCTGGCGGACGATTTCGCGGTGGCGCGCCGCTTCCGCGAACATGGGCTCCGCCTGATCCAGACGCCGCTCCGGCACGCTGTCCGCACCCACATCCGCGACGGGCGCCACTACCGCACCCTGATGCACCGCTGGTTCACGTTCCCGCGCGAGTCGGTGCTGCGGCATGTGTCCCCGTGGGAGCGGGCGGTGGTCCTTGCCCTGGGTGGCGCGGGGAACGTTCTCCCCCTGGTCCTGGTCCTTCTCGCCGCAGCGGCCGGGACCGCGGAGGCGTGGGCGGCGGTGGCGGCGTTCTTTGCGCTGGACCTTGGTCTTATCGCGTGGCGGTCCCGGGCATACCTTGGAGGCGCCACCCCGGCCCACGGCCTGCTGTTGACGCCGCTTGTGCTACTCGTCCTGCCGCTCCAGATGCTCACGGCGCTACTCGCCCCGCGGCAGCGCATCGTGTGGCGCGGCATCGTGATGGAGGTGGAGAAGGGCGGCGGCTTCCGCTTCGTCCGGCGACCGCGCGACCGCTGAGGCGGGGTTACTGGAGCGGCTCCATGCCGTTGAACCGCTGGAGCACGGCCACCAGATTGATGAGCACGGACAGGACCACCGCCATCCACACCAACACCCGCGTCTCCCGCCGCACCGGCCGCCCGCGCGAGACCGCGCTGAAGGTGAGCGGCAGCAGGAACGGGAAGACATCCGTGACATAGCGGGAGCCGTACTGCGCGTAGCCGTTCCACAGGAAGCACAAGTAGGGTACGAACCCGCAGATCGCTCCCACGAGCGCGGCCCGCAGAAACCGGGTATGCAGCCGGGCGCGCAGGAGCAGCAGGAAGAACGGGCTGACCACCCAGAACGCCTGCCCTTCGCGCGGGAACCGGACATACGGGCGCTCCGCCGAGAACTGCGGCATCTCCAGGAAGTAGAACTTCAGGTTATTGCGGAGGTGTTCGAGGCTGTAAAGCTGTCCGTAGCCCCACTCGTCGTAGGCCATGCGGTAGGTGGTGACCCGCGGGTCGCCCGTCATAACAGCGTTGAGCCAGAACGCGGCGGCTGCCGGCACGACCGCCCCCAGCGCCACCCGCCCCGCGCGCCGGGCGAACCGGCGCAGGCCCGCGGCGTTCACCGGCCCGCGCCAGAGCAGCACCAGCAGAAACGGCGCGGCGAACACCAGAGCGTTGCGGCAGCAGACCGCCGCCGCGAACCAGAACCCCACCCATAGCCAGCGCCGGCGCCGCGCCGCCAGCAGGGCAGCGAGCAGGAGCAGGTTCCCCTGTGAGTGGATGAGCAGCCAGACGTCCCCGCGCGACGCCGAGTACAGCAGCGGCGTGCCGCACAGGTAGGCCACCGCCGCGACATCCGCCCAGGGACGCAGAAAGCGCTCGCCGCGGAACAGGCGCCACAGCAGCGCGGTCGCCCCCAGCAGGAACAGCGTATTCGCGACCGGCATCCCCCACCCCAGACCGCCCGCCAGCACGTACGGCACCAGCAGCGCGCTCGCCAGTGGGGAGTAGACCAGGTAGTGCTTGCCGTCGCGTGTGAACGTCTCCCACCACGTACAGTCCTCCGCGAGGCTCACTTCGCCCTGCAGCATACGCGCGGCCAGGTGCAGCGGGCCGTCGTAGGGCGTATGGGGCGGCGTGACGAAGCGCAGCAGAAGGAACGCCAGCATAGCGAAGAGAACCAGGCGTGGGAGGTGGGAGCGGAGCCGTGCGGCGAAAGCGGGGCGCGGAGTGCGATAGAGTGTCGGGGCGGCGGTGGTGGTCACGGCAGTCTGGTTTCCACCCTATTATCGTCCCGTTCCGGCTCTTACCGGAGGGCACGAACTCCGCGGGGGCGAAGTTGGTACAATGACTATCATGTTGCCCGGCATCCTCCCCCCAGGCGTCCTGGAGGCGCTGCTGCTCATCGTCCTGATCGGCGCCCTGCTGCTTGTCGTGCGGGGGGTGCGCCGACGCCACGCCTTCGCGCGGGTTGAGGCGGACGCCGAGTTGCCGGACCTGGAAACGGCGCAGCGGATTACGGCAACGGTGCGGCGCGTGTATCGCGACGCCGAGCAGGGCGTCTGGATGGCGGACGTTTCGCTGGGGCGCAAGCGTCTCACCCTCTGTGCGGTGGACTTTGCGGCGAAGGCGGAGGCGTGGCGGGGTCTGGTGACCCGGGAGGCGGACATCGCCCTGTATGCGCTCTCCAGCCTGGCCCCAGGCGGCGTGGAGGCGATGCGCGACCAGATCAAGGACTACGACAAGGTGAAGATCACGCCGGATCTGGTGCGCCTGGTGCCGGTGCCGGATGCGGAGTCTCCCAACGACTTCGCGGTGATCGCCCGCACGCTGTCGCACCGTACGGACGCCGCCTCGGGTATCCCGGTGGATGTCTACCGGGCCGAGGTGATTCGGAGTCAGGAGCTCAACCTGATCCTGGAGTTGGCAGTGCCGAAGGTGCCGGGAACCACCCCGTACCCCGATGGGTCGATGGTCCACGGCTCCGCGCGCCTGTACGGCTACCTGCCGGGATAACCCGGGGCGGTGCGGCTACTTCTTCTCCAGGGCCGCAGTGGCCGCCTCGATAGTGCGCCGGTCTTCGGGTAGGACGGCTAGTTCCCACTCCACGGTCAGGACACTGGCCTCGCCCTTCTTCAGCGGTTTGAGCGGCGCGGTAAACTCCCACTCGACATAGGCGGGGATGCCCTGCTTGCGGTCGTCCTCGCTCTCGTCGTCGTTGTAGACCTGCCCGCGCTCGCCGGGGCGGAAATCGCCCGCATCCGGAGTTGCGCGCACGGTCAGCAACGTGTCTCCGAACACCGCTGCCAGGGCGTCGCCGTCGAAGCCGATTTTGCCGGTCCTGTCCGGGTCGCGCTCGATAACGAGGTGCTCCCCCCGGCGCTCGATGCGCTTCCAATCCGCCTTATCGAGCTTCTTCCACCCTTCGGGCAGGCTGGATTTCCCAACCAGACGCGCTACCAGAGGGCTGGTCGGCACCACGGTCTGCAGGATCGTCCAGGCGGCGGCGGGGATGTCTTCAGCACCCTCGACCTTCTCCAGGCGCGTGTGCGTCGTCACCTTCGCGCCGGTGCCGTGCAGGGTGACGTCGCGAACGATGCGGACACCATAGCCGGCGACCACGGGCGAGGTAAGGCGAACCGTGTCGCGGGAGACGATCTCGGCGTTATGCGGCACATCGTCCGCGCCCGTCGGGGGTGGCCAGTCGCCCGAAAGGCGCTTCGGCCAGTCCTCCTGAGGCCACGGCCACGCCTTATCCCCGCCAAAGTTCGGCCACTCCCCCGCCTTCGCCGGCTGTCCCAGCGTGAGCGGGTTCTCCCAGAGGAGATTCGGGCCACCCACCCGAGCAAAGCGCAGGATGCGCGCGACGGCCGGCACGATGACAACCTCAACCTCACTATTAAACAGTCGGTAGGCGTCAGGCCAGCCCTTGTAGTGGAGGCGCTGTATCGTGGTGCTCATGGGAGTGTGGCCCTCCCCGGGCCCTCAGGCCCGGGCGGTTCCGGCGGCGTCGGCGACCAGATCGGCGAACTCCGGGTGGTCCCGCCAGGAGTTCTGGGCAACAAAACCCATGTGCTCCTCGGCGCGGCGCGTGTCGTAGACGCTGTCCTTGGGCGCCAGGTGTTCCACCTGCGGGGCGAGGGCCGGGAAGTGCTTGCGGATCAGGTGCCGGATGTCGTGTGTTGTGAACGAGTCCCGGTTGGCGATGATGAGGTTGGCGCTGGTGCCCTCGGGGGCGTTCTCGACCGCGAGGCGGAAGGCGCGCGCCGCGTCGCGCATCTCGATGTAGGTCCAGAGGTCGTTGCGCCGGTCCACATCCGACGTCAGATTGTTGCGCCACCAGCGGCGGTGCGGTCCGCTGAAGTCCATCACGCTGGTCAGGCGCAGGCAGACCGTGGTCATCCCGCTGCGCCGGGTATAGGCCGCGGCCTCCTCCTCCACCAGGACCTTGGACAGGGCGTACAGGTCCTGCGGCTTGACCGGGTGCTTCTCGTCCAGCGGCAGGTACTCCGGGTCGAACGGGTGCAGGGCAAAGTAGATGCCGTAGGTGCAGCAGGTGGACGCGATGGCGACCCGCTTGATGCCGAACGCCTCGGCGGCGTCCAGGATGTGGTGTGTCCCCAGAACATTCACCGCCAGGATGCGGTCGTCCGCCGGCCCGGGGTGCGGCACCGCCGCGAGGTGCGCGATCGCGTCGCACCCCTCCACCGCTTTGAGGATCGCGAGGCGGTCGCGCAGGTCCGCATATACCGTCTCGAGGCCCTCACGCGAGCGCAGGTCGCCGCGCGGCGGGGCGAGGTCCAGAGCCCGCACCTGGTAGCCGTGGTCCAGGAACTCCTGCGCCGTCACCGAGCCGACACGACCGGCAGTGCCGGTAACCAGAACACGCATTACAGGGGTACTTTCCTTCCTCAGTCGTGGAGAAGCAGTTCGATCAGTCGGTGCCCCTCCTCCACAATGAGGCGGGTCTCTTCCAGCGCGCGCTCGTCATAGGGCAGGCGCCCGTCGCGCTCCCGCTGGGAGTCGTACAGCAAGAACGGTACCGGGCCGGGCCGGTGCGTCCGCAGGGCGATGGGTGTGGCGTGGTCCGGCACCACCAGGAGGCGGAACGGCTCGCCCCGCTCTTTGAACCCTTCCACCAGCGGCCCGACTACCAGGCGATCGATATCCTCGATGCTGCGCACCTTGTGGTCGATATTCCCCTCGTGGCCGGACTCGTCCGGGGACTCGATGTGCAGATAGAGGAAGTCAGCGCCGTTATCCAGGGCGGCGAGGCCATGCTGGGCCTTACCCGTGTAGTTCGTGTCGATGTACCCTGTGGCGCCGGGCACCTCCACCAGGGACATCGCGGCACATCGGCCCAGACCGCGCACCAGATCCACAGCGGTAATGACCGCGCCCGTCTTCCCGCGTACGGAGAAGAACGACGGCAGGACGGTGGCGAGCCCCTGGCCCCACGGCCAGAGCGTGTTGGCGGGGGCGAGGCCCTCGCCCCGGCGGCGCCGGTTAATGGGGTGGTTATCGAGCAGGTCCAGCGAGTCGAAGATCAGGCCCCGGAGCGCCGCTTCGTCGTCGCCCGTGGGAAGGTAGGGCGCAAGCGGCTTATCCTGGATGTCGTGCGGCGGGGTCGTCTTCACGTCCACCGAGCCGTCCGTGACCCGCAGGATGTGGCGGTAAGAGACCCCGGGGAAGAACGAGAAACGGCGTGTGCCGAGCTTCTGCTGGACCAGTTCCATCAGCACCCGGGCGTCGTCGGTGTCGATGTGGCCGCTGGAGTAGTCGAGGAGCGTTTCGCCGTCCGTGCTCACCAGGGAGCAGCGGAACGCGACATCTTTTGCGTCGAGAGGAACCTGAAGCGCGGCGGCCTCCAGCGGGCCGCGCCCGGTGTAGTAGCGCGCGGGCTCATAGCCCATCAGGCTCAGGTTCGCCACATCCGAGCCGGGGTACATGCCCTCGGGCACGGTCAGAACGCTGCCCACCTGCCCACGACGCGCCAGGGCGTCCAGGTTCGGCGTGCGGGCGAATTCCAGCGGGGTCTTCCCATCCAGGTCCGGCAGCGGGTCGTCCGCCGCCCCATCGGGCACCAGAAGGACGTACTTCATAACTAATGAGGGATTATAGCCGCAAACCCGCCCGAACGCTCGAAACACGGCGGGCGCGGCGGGCAGTATAATACCCTGTCCCTCCGGGCGGCGTTGTGCGGGACCGGAGGGGGCGGTTTGACACGCCTCCTCGTGCGTGATAGAATCTGTGGCGTTGTCTAAACCAGGACGGAAGAAACCATAACCATGTATGCCATTGTTCGCGCGGGCGGGAAGCAATACCGCGTTAAAGAAAACGATACCATCGTCGTTGAGAAGATGTCCGGCGAGGTGGGAGATGTGGTCACGCTCGGCGAGGTGCTGTTCGTGGGCGGTGACGCTCCGAAGTTCGGCGCCCCGGTCGTGGACGGCGCGAAGGTCGCCGGCACCATCGTCCGCCAGGGCAAGGGCAAGAAGATTAACGGCTTTACCTACGTCAAGGTGAAGGGCCAGCAGCGCCACTACGGCCACCGCCAGTTTGAGACGCACGTCCGCATCGATAAGATCGAGGCGTAGGCCGCACCGGTCAGGAGTTCAGTACAACCATGGCACATAAGAAAGGCGTCGGCTCCTCGCGGAACGGACGCGATTCCAACCCGAAGATGCTGGGCGTGAAGGAGTTTGCGGGCGAGTACGTGACCGCTGGCTCCATCCTGGTCCGGCAGCGCGGCTCCGAGTTCGACCCGGGCCGGAACGTCGGCATGGGCCGCGACTTCACCCTGTTCGCGAAGATCGACGGTTACGTCAAGTTTGAGGGCTTCAAGGAGAACCGGCGCGTGAGCGTCTACCCGCAGAGCCCGTACGCGGCGGCGGCAGAGAATGCGCCGGCCGCGGAGACCGCTGCCGCCGCGTAGTCGGCTGGGCGCGTTCTCCGACCCACACGATCCTACCGGCCCGGCTGCAGGCGCAGTCCGGGCCGTTTGGTTTTTATTATGGCTACATTCATCGACGAGGTTGAAGTCACTCTGAAGGCCGGGGACGGCGGCAACGGCGTCGTAACGTTCCGGCGGGAGAAGCACGTCCCCCGTGGCGGGCCGAACGGCGGCGACGGCGGACGGGGCGGCTCCATCGTCCTGGAGACTGACCCGCACCTGTCCACCCTGCTGGAGTTCCGCCCTGGCAAGGTCTACCGGGCTGCCCGCGGTGGCGACGGCGCGAGCGGCAACCAGTACGGCAAGGACGGCGGCGATCTCGTCCTGAAGGTACCGGTGGGTACGCAGGTGCAGGACGCCGAGACCGGCGAGGTGCTGGCGGACCTGGTCCACTACCCGCAGACCGAGGTGCTGGCGGCGGGCGGGCGTGGCGGCAAGGGCAACAGCCACTTCGTTTCCAGCGTCCAGCAGGCCCCGAAGTTTGCCGAGAAGGGCGAGCCGGGCGAGGAGAAGCGAGTCCGCCTGGAGTTGAAGCTGCTGGCGGACGTCGGCCTGCTCGGCTTCCCGAACGTTGGCAAGTCTACGCTGCTGGCGCGCGTCTCCGCTGCCAAGCCCAAGATCGCCGATTATCCCTTCACCACCCTGGTGCCGAACCTGGGCGTGGTGCGCGTGAGCGAGGAGAGCAACTTCGTGATGGCCGATATCCCCGGCCTGATCGAGAACGCCTCCGAGGGCGCGGGACTCGGCATCCAGTTCCTGAAGCACCTGGAGCGCACCCGTCTGCTGGTGCATCTGGTGGATGTCTCCGGCATGACCGGGCGCGATCCGCTGGAGGACTACCGCATCATCAACCGGGAGCTTGCCGCTTTCAGCCAGGATCTGGCGGCGCTGCCCCAGGTCATCGCCCTGTCGCGTATGGACCTGGTGAGCGACCGCTCCACCCTGGAGCCGTATGTCCGGTTCTTCGAGGAGCAGGGGCTCAAAGTCTTCCCCTTCTCCAGCGTCACCGGCGAAAATGTCGAGGCGCTGGTGCTCCACCTGTGGGGGCTACTGGAGAAGATGCCCGCACGCGGCGCGGCGCCCGCGGAGGGCCCGGTGGTCATCACCGCCCACTCGCGGCGCGGCGGCGAGGAGGACCCGCGCAAGGTCACGATCGAGCGCGACGAGAGCGGCGTCCTGGTGGTGGCCGGCAAGGGCATCGAGCGGGTGGTTGCGATGACGGACATGGAGAACGAGATCGCGGTGCGCCGGTTCCAGCGGCAGTTGGAGCGCTGGGGCATCTTCAATAAGCTCAAGGCAGCGGGCGCGGTGGAGGGCGACACGGTCCGCATCCGCGACATCGAGTTCGACTACATCGACGACGAG
>CALEKU010000173.1 GCA_937902745.1 uncultured Armatimonadota bacterium | reverse complement strand
CGGAGGGGGGCGCGGCAGCGCTGCCTCCCGGAGCCCGGGTGGATTTCGCCGTTTGAGCGGCGACGGCAGCGGTCGCAGCGTTTCGGAATTGCGCTTCCGTCTCGGGCGTCACGTCGCCAAGTGCTCGTAGGCGGTCCATGACCTCGTTGAACTGGTCCGCAGGCACCTGGAGCGTCAGTTCCGACGTCCGGCCCTGCGTCTCGCCGTCCGTTGCCGCCGCCGCTGCCAGTCCGCGGGGGGCCTCCGACGCGACCAGACCGCCCACCTCCTTCATGATCTCATCGACCCGCGCCCGGCTCGCGTCGAGCCGGTCCACGTCGAGCGCCAATCGCGTGGTGGACATCGGCGCCGCGTAGAACAGGGTGCCCCCGAACCCACCTGCGCCGAATCCTCCCCCTGCTCCCGCGCCGCCGGAGGGAGCCGCCGCGGGAGCGGGGGCCGCCGGGACGCCTCCCGGCGCGCCAGCGCCGCCGGGCGCGTTGCCCGCCCTTGCCATCTCCTGACGCCGCCCGGCCTCGGACTCTATCGGGCGGTTCGCCGCGTCCATCAGTCTTTCTGTCGACCGAGCCGCTGAAAGGTCCGTGGCCGGCTCCGCCGCCCGCGAGGACGTCGCCGCCCCGAACTCGTCCTTCCTCGGACTCAGCGCCTGCACATCCGGCGCGGCCGCCCTGGGAGTCACCGCCGCCACTTCGTTTGTCTTAAGGGCCCTCTGCTGTGCTTCCGCGCTTACGCGCGGACTCTCCCCCGGCTCCCGGGCTGCCCGCATCGGAGAGGCGGCTTTTGCCGGCGCCGCGGGCCGGGGGACGCGGCCTAACACCGGGGCGGCGCCGTCCGTTTCGGCTTCGGCGGCCGCGCCGCTCTTCCGCTGCGCCGTCGGGGCGGAGGCAGGAGCGATCACGGAGAGCGGCGCTGGTTCGTCGGCCGGGGCTTTCCGCCCCTCCGCCGCCGGTGCTTCCGTCCGTACCATCTCCGGGCGCATCTCCTCCCAGCGCGGGAAGACCACGGCGAAGAGCACCACCGCGGCCACGGTCGCCGAGCCGAACATGAGCCACGGCTGCGCCCGTCGCAGCGCCGGCCGCGGCTCTTCCCGTGGCGGCACCAGGGCCGCCGTCTCGATCAGCCGCTGGCGGAGCGATGCGCTCAAGGCGGTTTCCTCCGCCTCGCCTACTTTCCTCAGATCCGTGACGATCTCGCTCATGGCTTGGATCTCCTCGCGGCAGGCGGCGCACCCCGCCAGGTGCCGCGCGACGGCCAGCCGGCGCAGAGGCGGCAGTTCGTGATCCAGGTACGCCTTCAGGTCCGGGGAGAAGCGCTCGCCCGCGGCGCACGGCGGCGACGGCGGTGTGCCCCCCCGCAGGGTGTCGTGCTCGCTGCGGTTCATCGTGCCTCCCCCCCCGCATCCGCGCGCAGCAGGGTCAACCCCTCGGCCGCGCCCCGCCCCGGGAGGGCGTCCGGCTCCGTTTCCGCCAGGTAGCTCTGCAGACGGGTCCGCAGTCGCCGGAAGGCGTTGGACAGGCGCGATTTTACCGTCCCCACCGGAATCTCCAGCAGGTTCGCACACTCGCCGTACGTCAGACCGTGCAATTCGTGCAAGACCACCACTTCCCTGTGCTCTGGCGTGAGTGTCGCCAGGGCCGCCTCCACCCTCCCCGCCAACTCCGCCTGCGTCGCGTGGCGCAGGGGGTCGGAGCGCTCGTCGGCGTGCATCCGCTCGTCGTCCAGCGGGAGCCCCTCGTCCTTGCGGCGCTCCCGGTGCTTCAGGCAGTGGTTTAGCGCCACGCGATACACCCAGGTCGAGAGCGCCGCCTCGCCACGAAACTTGTGAATGCCGCGGAATATATCAACGAAGATCTCCTGGGTCAGGTCTTCGGCGTCCGCCTCGGTGCGCGTGTAGCGGCGCGCGAGGGCGTGAACGCGCCCACCGAAGCGGTCCACGAAGGTCGCCGGCGCGTTGCGGTCGCCTTTCTGCAACAGGCGAATCAACTGCTTGTCGTTTATGGAGTCCACCCGGGGCGCCTCTGTTCCGCGTCTCGGCCGCTCGCGGCGTTCTGAATCCTTAGTCCCGTTTCGGTCCGAAAGGGTTCACGTCCGCAGGGTATAATTGTGACACGATGTATGCCCCCGCCGCCTCCGCCACCCCCCTGCCCACCCTGGCCCCCGTCACGGATGCCTTTGGGCGGCGCATCGAGTACCTGAGGATTAGCCTGACCGACCGGTGTAATCTGCGTTGCGTCTACTGTATGCCCGAGGAGGGGGTGCCCTACGAGGCCCCCGCGCACGTGCTGACGTTCGATGAGATCGAGCGGGTCGTGCGCGCTCTGGCTGCACACGGCCTGCGCAAGGTGCGCCTCACCGGTGGCGAACCTCTGGTGCGCCGGGACGTTCCGGCGCTGGCGGCCCGCCTTGCGGCGGTCCCGGGCGTCCGTGAGGTGACCCTCACCACAAACGGTATCCTGCTCCCGAAGTACGCGGCAGCCCTGCGGGATGCGGGCGTGCGCCGCGTCAATATCAGCATGGATACCCTCCGGCCGGAGCGGTTTATTGAGATCGCGCGGCGGCCCGAGTACGCGCGCGCGTGGGAGGGCGTGGAGGCGGCTCTGGCGGCCGGCTTCGCCCCAATCAAGCTCAACTGCGTGGTCATGCGCGGCGTGAACGACGACGAGGTGGTCGAGTTCGCAGAACTGACGCGCACGCGCCCGATCTCCGTGCGCTTCCTGGAGTACATGCCCATCGGCATGGTGACGCCCCCACAGTGGCGGGCGCGCTACTTCAGCAATGAGGACGTTCTGGCGACGCTGCGCGAAGCGTATCCGGACCTTGTGCCTGTGTCGGATGAGCGGGCGTCCACGTCCCGCAACTTCCGCATCCCCGGAGCGCAGGGCACCGTCGGGGTCATCAACCCCATCTCCCACCGCTTCTGTGAGGGGTGCAACCGCCTGCGCCTCACCGCCAACGGCCGCCTGGTCCCCTGCCTGTCGGACAACTATGAGTATGACCTGATGGCCCCGCTCCGGTCCGGCTGTTCGGAGGCGGAGATCGTGGACCACACGCGGGCGGCGCTCGCGCACAAGCCGCAGCAGTCGGACTTTGAAGGGCGCCTGGGGCGGGGCGGCAGTCTGCGTATTATGGCGCAGATCGGCGGCTGAAGCACGCGGGTTTGCCGGAGGATTTGCCGACGGGCACGCCGAATCGACGGGTATGTACCGTGTCGGCATTATGACGGTCTCGGACCGGTGCGCCCGCGGGGAGAGGGACGATCTGTCCGGCCCCGAGATCGCCGCAAACCTGCCGCCGGAGGCGTACCAGGTCTTTCTCCGGGTGCTCGTGCCTGACGACGAGGGCGAGATCGCGATGCAGCTCGTGGCCATGTGCGAGGCGGGCTGTCAGCTCATCCTGACCACGGGCGGCACGGGCTTCGCCCCGCGCGACGTGACGCCGGAGGCAACGGTCTCGATCCTGGACCGGAACGCCCCGGGCCTTGCGGAGCTGCTGCGCCTGGAGGGGATGCGCCGGGTGCCCACGGCGGCGCTCGGCCGCGGCGTGGCAGGTATCCATGGGCATACCCTGATCGTCAATCTCCCTGGCAGTCCCATCGCCGTCCGGCAGGGCATGGAAACCCTGCTGCCCCTGCTGCCCCATGCGCTGGACCTACTGAGCGGGCAGCGGGCCGGCCACGCCTGAGAAACAGGACGGGCGCGCCCTTCTTATATGAGGGGCGCGCCCGTTGTGTTGTCTTATCCCTGACGCTTTTCCTTTTCGTTCGGAGAGCGCTGTGGCTTCTTGGTCGGGGGCTTACTCCCCGTCACGCCCTCGAACTCCGAGTTCAGCGTCTTAAGGTCTGTTAGCTTTTCCAGAGCCTCGTGGAACTCCGCCTGCTCTGTGAGCCGAATCGGCCCGAGCGTCGCGAACCTCTCACGCTCTGGCGCTGTCGATTCCGTGCCGGTATCGCGGAGGATGCCACTCTCCCACTCTTCCTGCTTGACGAACTGTTCGCCGAGCTTCTTGCAGCGGGCACACCGGAACCGAACATAGACGAAACTGGGGCCGAACATCCGGGGATAGTACCCCGTCTGCATCACATCTCGCTGGGAGATGCGTTGACCGCAGTTGCACCGTATTGTCGTCCGACCCATCAATCACCTCCGAAATTGGCGCGAACCATCGAGCAGGAAATGAAACACAGCGGGGGCAGGCGGCGGTGCAACGTCCCGGTCAATGAACCGGTCGCAAGCCCCCTTGCTCGCGCGACACGCCCGCTCCCGCGGGCGGCTTTTCGTTTCATCTTGCTACATATTTTACCACGGTAAGCCCGGAGGCGTTCCCTGGTATTCTGGGCCGGATTCAGACTTAAAACTTGCCCGGCGCATCAACAACGGGGAGCCCCGCCGCGCGGGCGTCAGACACGCCAAAGCTCGTATTGATGCCGCCACGGCCGGCGCCGCCGCCCCGCAGACTGTTTCGGGCGACCACGCCGGAGATGGAGCGCGGGCCCGTGTTCTTCAGACTAAGTCCGCCCCCCTCGTCATCGACGCGCTCGACCGCCGACGGCTTTGCGCTCTCTACGGGCGTGCGAGCGGCCGCCGAGCCTCCGGGAGTTGCCGGGGTTCCCGCGGCGAAGGTCGGGGCGGAGCGAATCGCGTCCGGGCCGGTCGGGTCGATACGCGGCGTGGTGGACGATGCCGGGGCCGCCGCCACGGGCGTACGAACCGGCGCGGCATGCGACACGACCGAAGGTTCGGACTCGGGAAGCGTCACGCGGGGAGCCCCCACGACCAGATCCGCCATACGGGGCGCTGGCGGGGGCGCCACGGCAAGGCTTCCGCTGCCGCGAGAATCGCCGCTCTTGCCTTCCCGCGCCACTGCCCCCGGCTGAGCCGGCTTCTCTTTCCCCACGCTCACACGCCCGGGCCGGGACGACGCGGCCACGCGCGCAGCCTCGGCTGTATTGACACGGGCGACGACGGACGCTGCCGACGTGGCGGAAGGCTTCGCCGCCCGCGTGGCGGCGGGAGCCGACGACGTAGAGCGAACGGAAGCCGCCGCCAGGGGCTGAGAGCCACTGATTGCGGGGGACGGAGACGAGGGGCGGGACGGAACCGCTGCCGCAGGCGCGGAGGGCGTTACCGCGGACGGCGGCACGGCGGCGGTGACAGGGGGCGTCACCTCCCGTGCCGGGGCGGCGGGAGCCGCCGGAGCCGGGCCATCCAGGGCCTCCTCGGCGACGGTGACAGGCTGGGGCAGCCGTGATACAAAGACAGCGACAATACCCACCGTGAAGGCGGTCGCCAGAGCGTAGCGGGCCGGGGCCGGGCGCAGCGCGCCCCGCACGCGGTCCAGGAAGGTGGGGCGGGCATAGGTCGCCGCCGCGATCCGCTCCGAAAGCGACGTCGGCGGGAACACTTGAGGAGTGCGCGCCAGTACCTGCTGACTGAGGCGCAAAAACGCGAAGTGTGACGCACAGGCGCGGCACTCTTTCAGGTGGGCCTCGGCCAGTGCGACGTCCCCCGCCCCGGCCTCCCCGTCGACCATCGCCGACAGGATCGGGCGGACCGTTTCGCACAACTCGAACGTGGACATGACGACGCGGAGTCTCCTTGCTCGCAAACAGGCCCCGACGTTTTGACGATGTGGGGGATGACCTGCTTCAATTATATACGAGAGTACGCTTCCCCGAAGGTTTCACGAAAATTATCGGTTGGCGCACCACAGGAATGCAGCGCCACGACACCGAAAGGATACGCATGTCGGACCAGCAGAAACCCGGCTCCGACCCCGCCCCCTCGGGGTCCGGGAGCCTCGGCTTCAAGTTCAATCAGGTAGGGCGCGAGGAGGCAGCCACCGAGATATACCGCCCCCAGATTGACCCCGCGACCAAGCAGCGCCGCGCGCTCATCATAGGGCTCGTGGCGGTCTTCTTCGTCCTGATGCTCTACATCAACTGGGTCCGCACCGGTAAGGTGAACCCGTTCGAAGCCCCGCACGACGAACGGACCTTCGGAGCGCCCGCGCCGCAGATACCGCAGTAGACAAGCCTATGGCCTCCGGACGCCTCATCTGCTCGCGCTGCGGTTCGAACAACTTCGACACGCAGGCGGCCTGCTGGAAGTGCGGCGCGCCGCTCGCGGCGGGCGCGGCGGCGCCC
>CALEKU010000172.1 GCA_937902745.1 uncultured Armatimonadota bacterium | reverse complement strand
TTTCTTAGGCACGCCGCAAGCGTTCGTCCTGAGCCAGGATCAAACTCTCCGACAAATAACTTATAACAGCCGAAGCTGCAAAGCTTGCGAAGATTATTTGAGAGGCACGAGAACGCACTTCTCGAATTTTAGTTCAGATACCTGGCGCTGGAGCCTGCCGTTCCGTTGAAGTCACTCAAAAGCGACATTCACAAAACGTCACGCTATGCTGTCCAATATGAAGCTTTAAAAGTTCACGGGAGCGAGCTCCGGGCAAACAAAAACCGCACCCCCTTGCAGGTGGTAGCGGCGCTTCCCGTCGCTCTCTCCGCGCCGTCCGTCGGGGCGGCGCGCACTCTCCAATTTACCGCAGTCTTTCGGATTTGTCAAGAACTTTTTTTTCAAGCTCTTCGCAACTCCGCCGTCTCTGCGATTCTTCAAGGTGCCTGTCGTCGGGCTTCCGTCCGGCGACGAAGGGAATGTTATCGCCGCCTCACGGGATTGTCAAGGGCCGTTTGAAACTTTTTCCCGCCCCCCTTCTCGCCTCGCGTACGCGCCCACGCGCACGCGTAAGGGGCGTTGACGCAAACGAGTGTTCGTGGTACTATAAGAAGGTTATTTTCCTGTAAATCTTTTCAATGAGTAGCAGTGACTCTCAGCAGGATGCGGCTCTCCCGAGCATGGAGTTCTGACCCGGGACAAGGAGTGAAGGATTTGGCAAAGACGAACAAGGACGGAGAAGTAACGGGTAAGGCGCCCGCGGGCGCGGCGGCGAATGGCAACGGCGCCGCCCCCTCTTCCGCGGAGGAGCCGGCGAACGGCCAGGCCAGCTCCCTGGGCGTGCAGCGGGTGGAGCAGAAGTACGATGCCAACAACCTGAGCGAGCTGGAGGGGTTGGAGGCGGTGCGCCGGCGCCCCGGCATGTACATCGGCGACACCGGCGTTAGCGGCCTGCACCACCTGTTCAAGGAGATCATCGACAACTCCATCGACGAGGTCCTGGCGGGATACTGCACCGAGATTAATGTCCACATCGGCAAGGACCGCGTGATCACGGTTGAGGACAACGGGCGCGGCATCCCGGTAGACATCAATAAGCAGACGGGTCTGCCCGGCGTGGAGATGGTTATGACGCGCCTGCACGCGGGCGGGAAGTTCGGCGAGGGCGGCTACAAGACGTCCGGCGGCCTCCACGGTGTCGGCGCGTCCTGCGTCAACGCCCTGTCCGACTGGCTGGAGACGACCGTCAAGCGCGGGGGCAAGGTCCACCAGATCCGCTTCGAGCGCGGGGTGACCACCATGCCGCTCAAGGTCATCGGCAAGTGTGATCCGGCGGACACGGGCACGAAGCAGCGGTGGCTGGCCGACAAGTCCATCTTCGGCATCGCGCTGAACGAGGAGGGCGAGCTGGACTACCACACCGAGCGCTTCGTCGCGCGCATCCGGGAGCTGACCTACCTCAACAAGGAGGTCGCGATCACCTTCACGGACGAGCTGCACGATGAGGAGCCGGTGCGCTTCCACGCCAAGAACGGTATCGCCGAGTTTGTGGCGCACCTGAACGAGACCAAGGACGCCCTGCACAGCAAGGTGATCTACTTCGCGAAGCAGCAGGATGAGGCGCAGGTCGAGATCGCGATCCAGTACAACAAGAGCTACCAGGAGAACATCTACGCCTTCGCCAACAACATCCCCCAGCCGGACGGCGGGACGCACCTTTCGGGCTTCAAGACGGCGCTTACCCGCGTCATCAACCAGTACGCGCGTAAGAACGGCTTCCTGAAGGAGCGGGACAGCAACTTCTCCGGCGAGGATGTGCGCGAGGGGCTGACGGCCGTCATCTCGGTGCGCCTGACCAACCCGATGTTCAACAGCCAGGACAAGCGGCGCCTGACGAACGTCGAGGTCGAGGGCATGGTGAACACCATTGTCGGCGAGGGGCTGACCACCTTCCTGGAGGAGAATCCGGCGGTGGCGAAGTCTATCCTCGATAAGGCGTTCACGGCGGCCAAGGCCCGCGAGGCGGCGCGCAAGGCGGCCGACCTGGTGAAGCGGCAGAACGCCCTGGACGGCGGCGGGCTGCCCGGCAAGCTGGCGGACTGCACGGAGCGCGACCCGAAGAAGTGCGAGCTGTACCTGGTGGAGGGTGACTCCGCAGGCGGCTCCGCCAAGCAGGGGCGCGACCGGCGGACCCAGGCGATCCTGCCTCTGTTCGGCAAGATCATCTGCGTGGAGAAGGCCCGCATCGACAAGGCGCTCGACAACGAGGCGGTGAAGATGCTCATCTCCGCGGTGGGCACGGGCCTGGCCCTGCACTCCGAGGACGAGGAGGGCACCAACAACAACGGCCGGTTCGACCTGAGCAAGCTGCGTTACGGCAAGGTCATCATCATGACCGACGCGGACGTGGACGGCGACCACATCCGGACGCTGCTGTTGAACTTCTTCTACCGCTACATGCGCCCGCTGGTGGAGGAGGGGCACATCTTCATCGCCCAGCCGCCGCTGTACTCGATCCGGATTGGCAAGGACGAGAAGCGCTATGCGCGCACCGAGGCGGAGCGTGACCAGATCCTGAAGGAGGTCCGCCGCAAGGATGTCCACATCACCCGGTTCAAGGGACTCGGTGAGATGAACCCGGAGGACCTGGCCGACACGACCATGAACCCGGAGCACCGTACCCTGGCGCAGGTGACGGTCGAGGAGGCCGCCGAGGCGGACCAGATGTTCTCGGTTCTGCTCGGCGACAAGGTCGAGCCGCGCCGCGCGTTCATCGAGAAGTACGCGCGCGAGGTCAAGAACATCGACGCGTTCTAGACCAGCGCCCTCCCCTGCTCTGCCGCCCTCCCCCGCACACCACCGTCGGGGGAGGGCATTCCTTTGCCCAACCCGTGCCCAACCCGGCGCCGCGCCCGCGGCAAAACGGCTCACCCCGCCGTACAATGCGAGGCGTGTCCTCAACCTCCCGAAGAATGGCGTTGGTCCGCGCTGCCGCCGCCCTGCTGCTGTCACCGCTCGCGCTGCTTGCTCTGAGCGGCTGCCCCGGGTCAGCCACGCAAGACTCGGTCGCGGTGGCGCCGGGCGTCACGTTCCGGCGCGAGCCCGGCGGCTTCCAGCTCCTCGACATCGACCTGAACGCCGCCCGCGGTGTGCGCCCGGTTGTGGTCGCAGAGAACATCGAACGGGTCCGCAATAACTTTGTCGGCGATGCCCGAACCGTGCCTGAGTGGGTCGAGAAGTACGGGGCACTCGGGGGGATCAACGGCGGCTTCTTTGGGAACACCTACGACGAGGTCGGACAGCGCAAGCAGATTGTCCAGCTCGCGCTCACCGGCGGGAAGGTCGTCGCCCCGGGCAGTGACACCGCCTCCTCGGACTTTCCCGACGAGCGCTACCTGCGCTCTGCCGTTGGATTCCATGCGGACGGCACCCCCGAAATCACCTGGGCTATCGGCACGGTCAAGCACGTGGTGAAACGCTACGACGACCCTGTGAACCCGAGGCCCGGGCGAGCGTGGAGAGTGCAGTCCGCGGTCGCCTGCGGTCCGCGCCTCTTCGACGGGGGGCGGCGGCGCATCACGGCACGCGAGGAGCGGCTGGCCAGCCCTGGCAAGGAGAGCCGCGCGTTCGTGGCCTACGACCACAAAAACGGCCGCCCGGCCCATCTGGTGCTGGGCCGGGCGGATGCCGCCGAATATGAGGACGTCGCCAACTTCCTGGAAGACTACTTTCGGCGCCGCCACGGCGCCCAGGTAGAGGACGCGATGTGCCTGGACGGCGGCCCCTCCGCGCAGCTTGTGTACCGCGACACAGACGGCGCGCTCCGGGACGCCGAGCCGACCGGCGTGCGCGTACCGACCGCCATTCTCCTGCTTCCGCCCGCCTCGTCCAACGCTGACCGCTGAATCCTGGCTTTAATCCGCCTCGGGGTACGAGCCGAGGATCGTCACGAAGAGGCTGTGCTCCTCCAGCATCTTGAGGGCGTGCTGCACGCGCTCCTCCTCGCGGTGCCCCTGGAAGTCGATGAAGAACACGTACTCCCACGGCATCTGCTTGGTAGGCCGTGACTCGATCATGGTCAGGTTCAGGTCGTGGGCGTCGAATGCCGCCATCGCCCGCATCAGCGCGCCCGCCTTGTGGCGCACCGAGAAGAAGATGCTGGTCTTGTCCTTGCCGGAGGGCTTCGGCTCATTCTGCCCGATCACCAGGAAGCGCGTCCGGTTGTGCGGCGAGTCCTCGATGTGCTGCGCGACGACGGGGACCTTGTAGATCTCGGCGGCGATGTCGGTGCAGATCGCCGCCCCCTCCGAGTCCACCGACGCCATCTGCGCGGACTTGCTGTTGCTGGTAACCTCCACGACCTCTACCTTCGAAAGGTTTTCGCGGAGCCAGTTTCGGGACTGGGCAAAGCTCTGCGGATGGGCGTAGAGGCGCTTTACCGCCTTCAGGGATTCCGCCTTCGTCGCGAGGTGGTGGTCCACCGGGACGAAGACCTCGGCGCAGACCTTCAGGCGGGTCTTAGAGAACATATCCAGCGTGTAGGGCACCACCCCCTCGGTGCTGTTCTCCACCGGGACCACGCCGTAGTCGGCGGCGTTGCGCTCGACTTCGTGGAACACGTCTGGTATAGTATCGACTGGCCTGAGTTCCGAGGACGTGCCGAACCGGTTGAGGGCCGCGCGGTGGGAGAAGGTCCCCGCCGGTCCCAGGTACGCCGCACGGAGCGGCGCTTCCAGCGCCAGGGACGCGGAGATCACCTCGCGGAAGATCGCCCGGATTGCCTCCGGGGGATACAGGCCCGCGTTCTTCGCCAGCAGGCGGTCATAGATCTGGCGCTCGCGCTCGGGACTGAAGTACCGGGTGTCCGTCTTCCCCTTGCTCTCGCCGACCTGGTGGACTATCTCCGAACGGCGGGAGAGCAGCAAAAGAATCTCGTCGTCGATCTCGTCGATCTTGCGGCGCAAATCATCGATGGCCATAAGAGTCCCCGGAGCGATGTATTCGTAAAGTGGGCGCGGAAAAGGGCGCAGACAAGTATATCACGGGCCGCCGTATGTCCCTTTCCCCGTTGCCCCCACGTGGCAGACGGTCCCCGTCGGCCTATAATGATGGGGTTAGCGGCGCCTCGCCCCAGAGAAGCGCGCGCTTCAAGTTAAGGATTTACAACTGATGCCGGACTGGTTCCGACGCCGTGACGCCGCCGCTTCGGCGTCACAGGCCGTGCCCGAGGGTCTCTTTACGCACTGTAAGAACGAGAAGTGCCGGGCGCTCCTGTACTCGAAGGACTTTGAACGCGATCTGAAGGTGTGCCCGAAGTGCGGGTTCCACCACTCCCTCACCGCTGAAGAGCGCATCGCCTACACCGCCGACGAGGGGTCATTCACCGAATACGACGCCGGCCTGACCGCCGTGGACCCGCTCGACTTCCCGGAGTACCGAGAGAAGCTGGCCAAGGGCGAACAGGTGACCGGGCGCACCGACACGCTCGTCTCGGGCACCGCCACCATCGGCGGGTGGCCCTGCTCGCTGCTCGTCGCCGACTTCCGCTTCATGGGCGGCTCGATGGGCTCGGTCTTCGGCGAGAAGTTTGTGCGGGGCGCGGACCGCGCCATCGCAAACCGCTCCGCCTTCGTCACGTTCGTGGCATCCGGCGGCGCCCGGATGCAGGAGGGGCTCCTGGGCCTCATGCAGATGGCGAAGACCAGCGCCGCCATCGCCCAAATGGCGGAGGAGCGGGTGCCCTACATTGTGGTCCTCACCCACCCCACCACCGGGGGCGCTTTTGCCTCGTTCGCCTCGCTGGGCGATGTCATCTTCGCTGAGCCGAAGGCGTATGTCGCCTTCGCCGGCGCCCGGGTCGCCCAGCAGGCCAAGCAGTTCAAGGAGCCGGCCAACTACCAGACCGCTGAGTTCCAGCACGAGCACGGCATGGTAGACCGCATCGTCCCTCGCCGGGAGATGCAGTCTACCCTGGTGCGTACGCTCGCCTTCTTCGGCGCGGGCGCAGAGTCCGTCGCGGCAAACGGCTCCGAGTCGCCGCGGCGCAGCAGCGGGGGCGCGAAGGGGGCGGCGAAGTAGCATGGACAATATGAACGTTCTCGAATTCGAGCAGACCATCGCGGAGCTTGAGGCCACCATCGCCAAGATGAAGGTCGCTGCGGAGCGCGAGGGCGGCGGCATCTCGCCGGAGATCGCGGAGGTCGAGGGGAAGCGGGACGCCTACCTGCGGCAGTTCTTCGCCCGGCTCACCCCCTGGGACCAGGTTCTGCTGGCTCGGCACAAGGACCGGCCCTATACACTTGACTACGTCCCGATGCTCTGCGACGACTTCCTGGAGTTGTCTGGGGACCGCCTGTTCGCCGACGACGGCACCATCGTCGGCGGCTTCGCTTCGTTTGAGGGCAAACCGATTCTGGTCATCGGGCAGCAGAAGGGGCGCGACCTGAAGGAGCGGCAGAAGCGCAACTTCGGCTATGCCCGCCCCGAGGGGTACCGCAAGGCGCTCCGGCTGATGAAGCTGGCGGAGAAGTTCCGCCGCCCCGTCCTGACTCTGGTGGACACCCCCGGAGCCGACTCCAACCCGCCGAGCGAGGAGCGCGGCATCTCCGAGAGCATCGCGCGCAACCTGCGCGAAATGGCGGCACTGCGCACCCCGACCATCACCGTAATCATCGGGGAAGGCGGCAGCGGCGGGGCGCTGGGGCTCGCGGTCACAGACCGCGTGCTCATGCTGGAGCACAGCATCTACTCCGTGATCGCGCCGGAAGGCTGCGCCTCAATTCTGTGGCGCGACCCCTCGCGCGGTCCTGAAGCGGCCGAGGCGATGCGGGTGACAGCAAAGGATGCCCTGGAGTTGGGGCTGATCGACGAGGTCATCCCTGAGCCGCTCGGCGGCGCGCACCGGAACCCGGAGGCGACCGGCACCGCGATCCGCGAGGCCGTTTCCCGGCATCTGAAGGAACTGACGAAACTCTCGCCCACGCGCCTCCTGTCGGCGCGAATGGAGAAGTACCGGGGAATGGGCCGCTTCCGGGACGAGACATCCGACGGAGCCGACGCGGCCGAAGCCGCTTAACCCACTGCCTGCCCGCCGTGTACGGCGGGCAGGGAGGAAAGAGGAGCGTAGCGCGCCCCTGCGATGGGTCAGGGGCGCGGTTTCAGGCGGTGCCACTCGGCGCTGCCTACTTCGCGGACCTCTCCGCCCGCGAAGAAGACCCACCTCCCGCCGCTCGGCCCCACCGGCTCGGTCCACGCAAGCGGCACCTGCGCCAGGGAGTTCAGAGCGGTGACGGGGCTCCCCGCCCCACCGACCGCAAAGCCGCCGCCTGGAAGCGGCGCCTGGGCCAGTTGGAAGTCGGTCATGGTCGCCTCTTCGGCATCGCTCAGGGAGGCGCCGCTCGTCAGGCAGGGCGGGAAGAAGACACAGGCCAGAATCGAGGCCGCCGCTACCCCCGCCGCGAGCGGCCCGGCGGCTCCGCACAGGGACGCCCGAACCGCCAGGACACCCAGCCCCACCTCCGCCCGAAACGTCCGCAGGAAGCGCACTGCCAGAAACCCGAGCGCCGCGGCGGCCAAACGCTCCGCAGGGCCGGCGTCCGCCCGCAGGGAGTACACCGCGCTGGCAAGCGCGGCCCCCGCGAGGAGAGCGAAGCAGAAGGCGTAGCGCCACGTCCTGCGTTGGAATCGAGGGGCCGCGTGTTCTTCCATGCGTTGATTATGACACACTTCCCCTCTGGCTGAAGGGCGGGGGCGGCCTTCAGGCCGCCTTTTGTTGCGCCGCCGCGGCCCGGGCCCGCTCCTCGCGCGGGGTGCGCTTGGCGTCGTTCCACGGGAAGCTCCGCTCCGTGGGGCAGGGCTTCGCATCCAGGCCAAACCCCATAATGAGCGCACGCCGCGGGATGCCGGATGTGTTAGGGCCGGCGTAGTGGAGCGTGCGATTCAGATGGATGGTGACACCACCCGGCTTCAAGGGGCACGCCACGGCCCCGGAGGTGTCCGCGCCCAGGACTTCGAGGCCGTGGACGCGCGGGTCTGCCCCAATGCTCTGGTGCGGGTAGATATCCCACTCATGGCTCCCGGGGAGGAACCACATGCAGCCGTTCTCTATCGTCGCCTCCTGAAGGGGCATCCACATCGAGATCGACCGGTACTCCAGCCTCGGGTCCCAGTACGCCTCGTCCTGGTGCCAGGGCGTCGCCGCCCCTACTCCTGCGGGTTTGAAGATCGCGTGGTCGCCCCGCGGCTGCACCTCAGGCCCCAGAAGCTCCCGCGCGATCGCCAGGGCGTTCACCCGAAACAGCCCTTCCTTAAGTTCAGGAGCGTACTTCGTCGGGCTCAGGATCTGCGGCAGGCGGGCCTCCACGCCCTCCTCATCCGTGCCGCCCAGGTCGAACTGGTTGCCCTCGTCGCGCCCAGCTCGCTCCGCAAAGATGCGGTCATACGCCGCGCGCATCCACACCAGCTCCTCTTCGGTGGTGATCGGGTCCAGCGCCAGAAACCCGTTCTCGTGGAAAAAGGACACCTGCTCCGGCGTCAGGGTCACCGTGGGCGTCATCGTCTCGGCCATTTATCGCTTACCTCCGCGTCCGCGTGTTACGGCAAGGATACGCGCGCTTCGGGCGCCCTGTCGTTCTGCGGTAGCGCCGGATAAAATCGAACATGCGAAAACGAACATGGCCGGGGCAGCGTCGCCCGGACGGAACGGCCCGGGAGACCTACGGCGATGGCATCGGCGCCCCTGCCCTTCTCCCGGAGATCGCGATGCTGGGCTGGTCGCGATTCCCGCAGGCCCAGACTGCCGGACTTTCGCCCCACCAGCATCCGGACGCATTCGAGATCTGCTACCTGCTGGACGGCTCCGTGCAGTGGTGGGTGGGAGACCGGCGCTACTCCGTCCGGAGCGGCGACCTCTTTGTTACACGCCCCGGCGAGTCGCACGGGGGCAGCGACGCCGTGATGCACCCGTGCGAACTCTTCTGGGTGCAGGTCCGCTCGCTCATGCCGCTCCCCGGCCTGAGTGCCGGGGAAACAGAAAGCCTTCTGGCGCAGTTGTCCGCGATCGAAGAGCGCCGCTTCCCCGCCTCGCCCGAGGTTCCGGGGCACTTTGCCGCCCTGGTGCACGAGCACCGGGTTCGTGACGCCGTGCTCTCCCCCATCGCCGCCCGGAGCGCGCTCCATGCGCTTCTTGTCGCGACGGCACGGGACGGGGCGGCGCTGGCAGCGCAGCAGAACGAGCCGCGACAGCATCCCCCGCACGCTTCCGCAGCCGACGCTCCCGTGGCCGCAGCAACCGCCTGGATGGAAGCCCACCTGGGGGAGCCCTTCACGGTTCGCGATGTGGCAGCCGCCATCGGGCTCCGCCCTCAGGCTCTGTTTGAGGCATTCGAGCGTGAAACGGGCCACCCGCCGGGGGAGTGGCGCATGCGACGGCGCATCGCCGAGGCGGAGCGCCGCCTGCGCGCGGGAGACGGGAGCGTGACCACGATTGCTTTCGCGCTTGGCTTCCGCTCCAGTCAGTACTTCGCCACCGCCTTCAAGCGCTACACCGGCTTTCGCCCCAGCGACTACCGGGCGCAGCACCGCAACGGCGAAGGCGAAACGTGAGAAGCCGACTTCAGAAGTCCAGAGCGGTCTGGCCGACCTCTTCCGCGTCCAGCGCGGTATCCGGAGACGCGGCGCCGGCGACGGGCGCGTGCGGGGCAGCCGGTGTACGTCGACGCCGGCCGCCGAAGACACGCGCAGGGTCGGGCCGCTCGTGGACTCGCTGATAGATCGCCGTCATGGCGTCCTCAATGCGGGCGCGCGTGGCGACGCCGGGGATTGCCTCCTCCCCGCTTCGATGCGCCGACTCCGTGTGGTAGCGCCAGCGGAGCATCAGGCGCGGGTCGTCCTCGGGCGCCCCCCGGTCCGGCCCGACCTCGAACTCAATCCCGGCAACGCGCTTCATGAGGTACCCCCGGTACGTCCCCGCGCGCCAGCCGCTCCCCTTCAGTTCCGTGCGCAACTCTTCGTTCATGCAGAGGACTTTACCACGCGCCCGAGCGCCACTGCCTGCACCTCCGCCGCGCCCGCCTCCCGCAGTAGCGCCCGGCAGGCCCGCAGCGACGCCCCACTCCGGGCGATGTCGTCCAGCAACAGGACGTGCCTTCCCTCAAACCGCTCCGGCGCCTCCACCCGGATCGTGTCCCGGTGTAGACTGGCAAAGCTCGGCCCGCCCCACACAATGCGCTTGATCTTCGTGTGGCGTACCAGGCAGCCCGTGGCGTCCACACGGTCGTGGCCGGCAGCGGCGAGGGCCCGTGCCAGGGCGCGAACGGGGGTATCGGTGACAAAAGGGTCGTGCGAGGGCACCACAGCGACGGCAATCCCGTCTGCCAGCATCGGGTTCAGGAGCGCGGCGAACCGCTCGCGCGCCCACTTGCGCCCGCGGTTCAGGGCGTCGATCTGCCGGGTCCAGCGCAGCGTCGCCTGCCGGTCCGCGACCTCGCTCGCCGAGTAGCCCGCCGCGCCGGTTTCGCGCACATAGCGCATCTCCCCGTGCGCGTCCAGCGCCGCCGCCACGGAAAGGTACAGGCCGAACGTCACAATGCGCTCCGGCTGGTTGCGGCCCGCATGGGCCTCGGTGAAGATCACGGCTCTATACTCGTCCGCGCTCCGCCGCCGGGGAAACCGTCACGGCAAAAGATCGGCAACGGCTATGGCGACCTCCGGCGCGGCGACAGGCGTCACGCGGTCGCCCGTACGCAGGACGACGGCCGGCGCATAATTCTCCTGCTCTATATCCGGTTCCCGATAGACCTCTAGAACGTCGTCCTGCAGATTCAGAATCCAATACTCGGGGATAGCGTGGCGCGCGTATAATCGCCGCTTCGTCGCACGGTCGTAGTCCAGGGAGGAGTCCGCAACCTCTACGACCAGAACGGGGTGCTGCGGCAAAGCGTCCACAAAATCGCGCAGGTTACCGGGGATCACGGCTACATCCGGCTCCGGCTCAGATCTCCCGAGTCCCAGAGCGGTCTCCTCGCGGACGACGAAGCCAACCGCAAAGGCGCGACGCAGGGCGGCGGCGACCAGGCCCACTGCGACCCAGTGCCGCGGCTTTACCGGACTCATCTCTACGATCTCCCCCTCGACCAACTCCACGCGCGCGTCTACGAACCAGCCGAGTTCACCCATATGGTGGTACTGCTCGCGGGTCCAGCGGACCGGCTGCGGGGGGCGCTCGCGTTCAGGTGCTATTGCCATCCGTGCCTCCTGACTCGATTGTACCGGCGGGTGAGCGGAAACGAAAACCGCCCCCGGCAGTAGAAGCCGGGGGCGAGGTGTCGTATACGTAGCGTTAACGTTAACGGTACAGAGGGCCGTACGCTGCGCAGGCGCGGTAGTCGCCGCCGTAGGGGTCGCTGGAGGCGCCGAAGCGCGCCCAGGAAGCGGGACGGAACACGCGCTCCGCGGGGACGTTGTGCATATCCACAGGGATTCGGAGCAGAGAGGCCAGCGTGATGAGGTCGCCGCCGATATGGCCGTAGGAGATCGCGCCGTGGTTCGCGCCCCAGTTGTTCATGACGGTGTAGACGTCGGTGAAGGCGCCCTCCCCCGTGACGTTGGGAACAAACCAGGTCGTCGGCCACGTCGGGTCCGTGCGCTGGTCCAGGGCGTCGTGGACGTTCTCCGGCAGGTCGATGGTGTAGCCCTCCGCGATCTGGAGCACCGGCCCGAGGCCCTTTACCAGATTCAGGCGGCACATGGTCACCGGCATGCCGCCCCGGGTCAGGAAGTCCGTGGACCATCCACCGCCGCGGAAGTACCCGGTGTTGGAGGGGCACCACTGCGTCGCCGCGAGACACGCCTGCACCTCGTCCGGCGTAATGTCCGTGAAGGGTTTAATCGCCGGCTTGCCATCAAGGGTCTGCTGGCCGGTCCAGTCCAGCGCCGCCGGGCCAGAGTTGATAAGGTGCAGGAAGCCGCCCGACGCGGCGCCCTCGACGGTGTAGCCGGTGACGCGCTTCACGGCTTCCGGGGACCAGTAGGTGCGGACATCCGCGAAAAGCTGGGCCGTTCCGCCCGTGAGCAGGTGCCCGAGGAGCATAGAGACGCCGTTCAGGGCATCGTTCTCCGTGGCGACGATGTACGGCTGGCGGATGCCGTTCCAGTCGAACGAGGAGGTCAGGATCGCCTCCAGGAAGTCGCCGTTGGGCAGATGGTCGGTCCACTGCCGCTGCCCCTGGAAGCCGCCGGCAAGCGCATTGTGCCCGCGGGACTCCTCCACGAAGCCCAGTTCGGCGAGTTTGGGGTTGCCCACCATCAGGTCGCGCGCGATCAGCGCCATCTGGACCGACATCTCCCAGTCGCGGTCCTTCTCCTCGCGGCTACGCTGCTTGTCGGGCGCGTTGGGGTCCCTTCCCTCGGGGCAATTCTCCTTGACCCACTTCAGGGCGCGCTCGAACTCCTCCTTATCATAAATGCCCCGCTCCATGCGCCGGATGAACTCGACCATGTCCACGGTCTCCACGCGCATTCCGAGATACTCCTCGAAGAGCGGGTGGTCCACGATGGAGCCGGCGATGCCCATGCTGACGCCCCCCATCGCGAGGTAGGAGGTGCCCTTCATGCTGGCGACAGCGAGGCCGGCGCGGGCGAACTGGAGGATCTTATCGGCCACATCGGCGGGAATGGCCTGGTCGCCCGAATCCTGGACGTCGTGCCCGTAGATGCCGAAGGCGGGGATGCCCTTCTGGGCGTGCGCGGAGAGTACCGCCGCGAGGTAGACCGCGCCGGGCCGCTCGGTGCCGTTGAAGCCCCACACGGCGGTCGGCATCGTCGGGTCCATTTGCATGGTCTCGGAGCCGTAGCACCAGCAGGGCGTAACGGTCAGGGCGACGCCGACGCCTTCGCGAGCGAACTTTTCGGCGCAGTCGGCGGCCTCCGCAACACCGCCGATGCACGAGTCGGCAATCACCACCTCGACAGGCAGACCGGAGGCGTGGCGAACATTCCCAGCGATTAGCGCCGCTGCGGCCTTCGCCATGTCCATGGTCTGCTCTTCGAGCGACTCACGGACGCCGCCGTAGCGGCCATCGATGGCCGGGCGTATGCCGATCTTCGGGAGGGATGTGTGAAGCCGATTCACGGGTGGGTTCTTCGTCATCGAGCGTTTCCTCTGGTATCAGGGCGGGCCGAACATGGCCCGCCCTGTTTTCATCGTTCAACGCTTTTCCGGTTCGGCTTCGCTCCTCCGTTTTCCTTGTCTCCGAAAACGGGTCAGGGAAGCGCTGTGCTGACCTGAACCGCCTTCGCCTGCTGCAGAGCAGCAAGCAGATCGATCACATTCCAGCCCTCCGTGATGCGGCCGTCCTGCACCCGGGCCATGGTCATCACGGGGAAGCGCACCCGCGCCCCGGAGCCGGGCACGCCCAGGGCATCGCCCGCGTGCGTAGCCTCGCACGTCATGTGGCTCGCGACCATCTCCCCGGAGGACATCATGTGGTCGATGGTCAGGTGCAGGTCAGGGAACACGCTCACGAAGATGTCGTACGCGCTGCGGAACGCCCCGCGGCCGCTCAGGTCCGTGCCGTGCGGCCCCATGCCGTGCGCCACGACGTCCTCGGCCATCAGTTCGTCCACGAGTTCGGGTTTCTTCTGGTTCCACCCCTCCTCGATCCATCGACGTATCACTGCCTCGTTCTGCGCTTCCACGGACATGGCAACGGTTCTCCTTCTACTCCACGACTTGCGACCAGGTCAGCCGCCGCGCACGGATTCACCGCAAGGACAGGCGAATCCTGCCCCCGCCGAGGCTCAGGAATCCTTACGGCCGAATGCCCTTCTCTATGAGCAGCGCGTTCGCCCACTCCCTCTCAGGCGACGGGAGCGCGGGACGGGGTTCGCCCTGGTAGTTCACGCGCCGCCGATAGGGACCGCTGTCGTAGGCCCTGTCAAAGACGGACTGAAGGTCGAGTACGCAATCGGGCACTCCCTCCGCGAGCGGCACATGGACCGTAGGCAGTCGGTCTCGTACGGTGAACGGCCAGAATTCGTACTCCCAGCGCCGCCCGGCCCGGTGCAGGCAAACGAGGTAATCCCACGGGCGACCGACGGCGGCTGCAACGACATCCCGCCGCGCGGCGACCGTATGTTCACCGGCACGCAGCAAGTCGATTTCGAGAAGGTGGGCGGCGCTCGCCAGCACTTCACGCTGCTTACGCAGGTACTGGTCACGGCCTTCGCTGGCCGGCTCTTTGTTCGAGGGACTGAGGACCTCGATGACGGCCACGAGTTCCTCCGCTTCCCCCGTCGTACGGATCTCTACAAAGCTCTCGTAGACCGGTTCGTCCCGCAGGGAAACAACATACGGAGGATCGGATGCCGCAGGGGGTGTGAGGACGGCTACGCTACTACCGCCGTCCGATGGCCCCGGCCGTTCGACGATAGCAACATCGGGGTAGATACTCCGGTCCGGTGGGATGACGTACACGCGCTCGTCGAGGTCCGCGACAAAACCTTCGGGGAGGGAGGCGTTCAGGGCGTCGCTGATGCCGACGATCAGGCGGCCGTGAACACCGCGCCAGTGGTCAGGGTCCTCCAGGTAAGGGTCCATACCGGGAAATGGGCCGGGCATCGCGTCTCCTCCTCGTTACTTATAGTATAACGCCGACGGGAGTGGCGATTCCGCCACTCCCGTCGTTTCCGCCGTGACCGCCATGCGGTGTTTTTGCTGCCGGGCGTCAGCGCCCGCCGAGGCCGGTGAGGGAAACGCCCTCGATGAAGTAGCGCTGAGTAAAGAAGAACAGCACGATGATCGGCAGGATCACCAGCGTCGAAGCCGCCATCATCAGGCCCGGCTCCCCGCCGTGCTGGGTCTGGTAGAGCTGCAGGGCGTACGCCAGCGGCATCTTCTCCGGCGACGACAGGTAGATCAGGGGCCCCTGGAAGTTGTTCCACGCGCCCAGCGTCCCCATGATCGCGATGGCTGCCAGCGCGGGCTTCACCAGCGGCAGCATGATGCGCCAGTACACCGCCACCGGGCCGCAGCCGTCGATCTTCGCGGCGTCCTCCAGCTCATTCGGGATACTCATAAAGAACTGGCGCAGCAAAAAGATGTTGAACGCCGACCCGAAGAACGCCGGGACCCACAGGGGGTTCAGCGTGTCGATCCAGCCGAGGCTCCGGTAGATCAGGAACTGCGGCATCATGGTGACCGCGCCGGGGACCATCATGGTGGCGAGCAGTATGCCAAACCAGATGTTCTTGCCCGGCCAGTTGAGCCGCGCGAAGGCGAACGCCACCAGCGACGACGACAGCACCGTGCCGAGCACCGTCATGATGGTCAGAAACAGAGTGTTGCCCAGGAAGACCGCGCCGTACTTCGTCTCCGGCGGCAGGAACGCCAGCGCCTCGCTGTAGTTCTCCCACCGGGGCATGGGCCGGCGAATCTTCTCCAGTTGGCCACGGGTAAATGTCTGCCGCTGCTCGCTGGTGGCCGTCGCGGTCGTGCTCTCGCCGGTCACGGGAACGACGGCGATCTCGCCGGTCGGCAGGTCCGCTACCTCGGCCACCACGGTGCCGTCCTCCAGCCGGGAAAGCTTCGCAGGAAGCCCCTCGGCGTTCTTCACGGCGCTGGTGGCGATCTGCTGGGTGGGAATCCAGCGCGGCGGGAACACCGCCATCTCGTCGTCCGACTTGAGCGATGTGGAGATAAGCCACGCAAAGGGAATCAGGAAGACGAACGACCCCACCAGAAGCGTCAGGTGCGCCGCAGAGAGCTTCACCGACTCGGACGCGTGCTGCCAGTTCCGCGTGACAGAGCGCAGGATGTGCCGCCCGGCGAGGGCGCCCACCACCGCGGCGGCAAGTAGCGCCAGCGGGTGCGGGACGCCGAACGCGATGGCGAGGAACGCAACAATCAGCGCCAGCGCGCCGCCCACGGCAGGGGGACGGCGGTCACGGATTGCGGCGACGAGCGCAGCGAGCAGGAACGGCGCAGCGACGAGCGCGGCGATAACGGCGATAAGCCACAGCAGGGCGGTCATAGGGTCGGTGTCAATCCTTCTTCTCTGGGTCGGGCGTTGCGCATCCGAATCATGGAAAAGTGCAGGGTCGTCTTCGGCAGAGCGTCGTACAGCGGCCACAGCGAGGGCGTCAGGCGCAGTTCGACGCCTGCGTCTCTCAGGCGGGCCACCAGCTCCCCCACCGGCTCGACTGAAACGGGCGTCACCGTCTGGCGGGACACATGGGCACCGTGGTCCTCCAGCGAAACGAATCCCTCCGAGGCATCGAAGCGGTAGGCATACAGCTTCGTGTCGCGTACCCGCTCCCACCACGCGCCCTCGATGGCGATGACGATACGGGCATCTGTGTGCCCCAGGAACCGCTCGATATCCTCGGGAGTGCTGGTCGGCAGCGCCCACCAGCAGACGCGCGGGCAGTCCCGCGG
>CALEKU010000171.1 GCA_937902745.1 uncultured Armatimonadota bacterium | reverse complement strand
GCGCGGGGCCAGCCGGCGCGGCGCTACTCCTCGCTGTATTTGGTCAGCTCTTTAACGACCTGAGCGCGCCCGACGATGAACTCCTGCTTGACGATGCCGATGCCCGGGGAGAACCAGCGCGAAGCCGGGAAGGAGAGCGGGCGCCCGTCGATCACGGTGGTCAGCACGGTGTCCACCCGGTAGGCGTCGAACGTCCCGGCGGGGGTGGTGACCTTCCGCTTGGAGGCGATGCGGCCATAGGCCCGGGCGGGGGCCTTCTTTCCCTTGAAGAGGATGCTTCCCTCCCAGAGAAGGGGCTTGCCCTCGGGTAGGTCCGCCTTTACCAGCGTCATCGGCGGTGACATCGTCATTCGGTCGTCGCCCCCGGCGCTGATGAGCCGGATTGCGGACCGGCTCACTCCGTAGGTCTCCTCCCGGTAGAGCTTGCCGCTCTGTACGAAGTCGAGTCGCACGGCCGTAGTGCCGTCCCCGAGCGGCTTCTGGGAGCCCACCCGTATCTGGTCGGTGCGCTCTGACTGGCCGGTCGCGTTGACGCGCATCTCCCAGCGCCGGGAGGAACCGGTGGGAAAGAGCGAGGAGAGGGGGTCGGTCAGCGCGGGCTCCTCCTCCGAGGTGGGGACGCGCAGGTAGGCCATATCCACCCCGCCGTCCCCGCCGACGGAACTGCACCCGGCGCCCGCGAGGGCGCCCAGGAGAGCGGTTGCGGCGAGAGCGCCCGAAAGCAACAGTCTGCGCGTCATAGCCACGTGTCTCCCGGGCGGCGCTTGCGCCCGTCCTCCTTCATGAGCCGATAGGTCGCCCGGCTGATCTCCGTGACGTTGCGCTGGGCGATCGCGCCGTCCGGGTCCTCCGGCGGGATGATGGTGTAGATGCGGGCGATGACCGTCTGGTTGCCCTTGACCACCGCGCCGTAACCGGTCTGGAAGCGCGCGGTGATGTCCCGGTAGTTTCCCATCCGGGCTTCGGTCGCGGTGGAGCCGTCCCGGTTCTGGGTCCAGTAGTACATCAGCATCCGCGCGCCCGTGGTGTGCTTGAAGATCATGGCGCGGACCCGGGCGCCGCCCGGCCCGTCCAGGTAGAACTCCTTCTTCGCCGTGAGCGTGAAGCCGTTGCCGGGGACGCAGACGGTAGGATCGTGGTAGTTCTCGAACGGCCCGGCGGTCACGAGGGTCCAGTAGACGGTCTCGCCGAAGGGGTTGGTATACTCCCGGCCGAGCGCCTGGGGATAGCCGAGCTGGCTCAGGATGCTGTCCGTGAACGGGGTATCCTTGACGCTCCACCCGGCCAGGTTGTCCGGGGCAGGCGGCAGCCACTTGCCCGCGCGGGCGAAGCGGTAGGTGGAGAAGCTGCCCAGCAGCCCCGCCACCGCGATCAGCGCCCCAATCTGCCCCAGGATCTTCAGATCTCGGCGGCGCATCACCAGTGCGCTGAAGAGGATTCCCAGCGCGCTCAGGATGAACCCGATCGCTTCCGGCCAGTGCATCGCGTTTCTTCTTCCTTCGTTTTCCGCTGCTGCGGTGGCGCTACCAGCGGTTCCGGCGCCGCTTCTTGAACGGCCGCTCCAGCGCCCTCAGGAGGTTTTCGGTAAAGTTTGTGGACGCCCGGCCAACCTTCACCACGCGCTTACCGATGGTCCGCCCGGCTGTGTCGGCCAGCGTCTCCGTCATCTTCTCGCTCTGGGCGGTCAGCGCGCCCAGCCAGGAGAGGCGCTTGCCCAGCCACTCCAGCGAGGGCCGCAGGCGCTTCTCCAGGTACAGGGTGAGCAGGAACGTGGGCACCACGATCAGGAGCGGGTTCATCCCTTTGATGAAGTCGGACAGCGCGGGGGCGGGGGTCGCCGTGGCGGCCAGAGCGATGATGCGCAGGAAGTTGGCCGACAGGCCGAGCGCTATCCCCAGCGTCATCATCAGCAGGGTGGTCAGCATGCGCATGCGCCGCCGCATCCCCACCAAAAGCAGGGCGGCGGCCAGCATCAGGGCGATGTTCAGGCCGTTGGTGCTCGGGGTGATGATGACCTGCGTCGTGCCCAGGAGCACGTTGCGGCCGCTGGCTTCGCCGCGCATCAGCGTGGCTATGGCCCGCGCGGCGCCGCTCTCAAAGAAGCGCTCCGCCTTCGAGACCAGGCTGCTAGGCGGGGGCATCATGGTCAGGAAGAAGAGGAACGGCAAGAACAGCGCGCGCAGCATCACCGGGCTATACAGGCGCACCACCACGCCCGCCGCCATCAAAATAAGCGCGACCACCGCGATGGCAGCCACGTGTACCAGGTGCGCCAGGAACAGCAGCACGCAGCCCAGAACAAGGAGCAGGATCGTGCCCCGGCGCTTCCGCTCCGACGTGCGGTTCTTGATGGAGTCCCAAACCGCCGCGATGCGGGTGCGGTCGGCCCACAACAGGAAAAGGACGCCCAGGGGAACGAACGGCTGGTAGATGATCGCCGAGTCCCAGCGTCCCCACCAGCGGTCTTCGCGGAAGCACCAGTAGAACGGAAGCCACCACGCGGAGAGGTAGGCAATCACCACCGGAGCCCACTGCCGGTGCGCCCCAAGGAAGGCGAGGAACGCGCTCACCTCGCCCGCCACGGATTGCGGACCGGCGTGCGGGCGTCCGGTGGCGTTTCGAACGCTTCCGGGGCCGCTGCTCGTGCTGGTGCTAGTACTCATCCTGGTCCTTCCCGCGTACGCTCTCCGGGTACCGCCGCCGCTACCGCTGCCTTGTTCACCGCGGGCGCGCCGCCAGGAACTCCTCCACGGGTATGCCCTTGTCCGCCAGACGGCGCTGCACGATTCCGACCTTCGGGGCCAGCCACAGCACCGCCGGGTAGTCCACGCGCTTCTGGTCCGTCGTCAGGGAGATCAGGCAGTCCAGTCGGAAGGCTTGATACGCACCGGAGGGGGTGCGAACCGTCTCCATAGGGGCTATCCGGTGGTAAGCCTGCCCCATGTACTGCGACTTTCCCATCTGCGCGATGCCATGCCACGTTTGACCGTCCCCTTCGCGCATCGCGGGCTTGAGGACGGGCACCGGGGGCGTGAATGTCAACATCTTCTCGGGACTTTCGCCGATTCCCTTCAGAACGACTCCGTTCTTCGGGTCTACGTCGAACAGTTCGAGGCGATACACCCGGTCAGCGCGACGCGACTCCACCAGGATACCGCTCTTTCCGGCGAGCGTCCTCCGGCCGACCACCCGCACCTCGCCGCGCGTCGTTCCGTCACGGCGCACCATGCGCGTTGTGTAGGTCCGCCCGGGGGTGAGGGGCAGGAGCGCCTCCAGATCCTGCGGCGTCGTCTGCAGATCCTTCGGAGCGATCTCCCGGATCAGGTCTGCGTCGATTCCGGAGCCTTCCAGCCGTCGGCCACACCCGGTCAGGGTGCCGGACATCAGGGCCGCCGCGGCCAGAGCGGCGGCGGCAACCCGCTTGAGCGGTACCGTCATTGTGTGGCGCTCCCTGTCGTCGCCTTTGTCGTCCCCGGGCGCCACGCCTTGCCGTCCTTTTCTATCTCCTTGAAGAGTCCCTGGGCCACTTCATAGAGCCCGCGCCGGGCTAGGATGGCCTTCGGGTCGGTGGGAGAGACGAACGTGTACGCGCGCACGATCACCGCCTGCTTGCCGCTGGTCGCTGCCCGGAATCCGGTGGTCAGGCGCGGCATCAGGTCTGCGGCGCTTGCGCGGAGGGGACCGAGGCCCGTGGTAGACCCGTCCTCATACTGCACCCAGAAGAGCATCAGAACCCGGGTGCCGCTTTCGTCGTGCTTGAGCACCATCGCCCGTGCCTGCTTGCCCGGCCCGAACACGTCCGGGAACATTTCCGCAGTCAGGGAGAAGCCCTGGCCCGGCATGCACATGGCGGGCTCGCGGAAGGCATCGAACGACTCGGCCGCGATCACATGGGTCTCTATCCGGTCGTCCAGCAGGTTCACGTACTGGCGTCCCAGGGATCGGGGGCTGCCCAGGGCCTTGGCGGTCCGGTCCTCCAGGGGACGCTCCACTGCCGTCCACGCGCCGATCTGGTCGGGGACACGCGGGAGCCACTGGCCCTGCCTTTCCAGGCGGAATCCGATGAACAGCCCGAGAAGCGCCGTCACTACCAGGAGTGCGGCGAGTCGGCGGAAGCCCGCCATGATGGCGGGGTGGGGCGGGGGGGGAGACGCCGGGGCGGGCGTGGGCGTGGTCATGGCGTCGCGAAGTCCTCCTCATCCAAACGCGACTTGCGCGGGCCGATCCGCTCCGCCAGGAGGTAGGTCAGGTAAAAGGCCAGTCCCGTAATCACCCAGGGGCTAAGGTCGTGCAACCGCTCCGCCCAGGCGGTATTGTACACGCCGATCAACCCTACCAGGGCGAGGCGGAGCGAGTTCAGCAGCAGGGAGATGGCGCCCGCCGCCGTGAGCAGGACCGCGAGCACGCCCACCTTCATCTTGCGGAACAGGCCGAGCCACAGCGCCAGCACCAGGGTCGGCAGGAGCGTATTCAGGCCGCTGGATGCTCCGCTCGCGGTGGTTGAGTAGTTGTCGAGGATGATCCGGTTGCCGATGACACGGGTTGAGGGGTGGATCAGTTTGATGACCTGCGTTGCCGCCGCCGCCGAACCGGCCTGGAAGCTCTTCTGGAGCAGATCGACCCCGGCGCTCGGCAGGGGGACGATGGTGAAGAGGAACAGCAGCGGGCGCAGCATGGTGAGGAACACCGTCCCACCGTACAGATGCAGCAGGATCCCGGCCACCGTCACGATGAAGCCGATCATGGCCAGCGGCGCCAGCATCATCAGGTAAGCCATCACCATCAGGACGCAGCCCAGCGCCGCCAGCAGCATCGTCCCGCGCCGCCGCTTGTTGGTGGGCAGGTAGATGTCCGCCATGGCGCGGTAGGTCTCCTGGATCGCTTTCCGGTCCGCCCAGGCGAGCGCAAGCGCGCCCAGCGGCACGAGCGGCTGGAAGGCTAGGGGAGAGTGCGGCACGGCCCAGATCCGGAGGAACCACTGGAAGGGGCCGTACAGGAGCAGGAACAGGGGGGTGAGCACCAGCAGCCAGTGGCGCTCTTCACTCCAGAACTTCCGGGCGAACTCCGGGAGCGCCGCAAGAGCGGAGTGTACGGCTTGCCGTATGGTCTCCCACTGCGGCGAGGGCGCCTTTCCCTTGGCGGCGGCGGGGGTCGTCACACTTCCATTGTAACCGCAAAGTGGTAGGAATTGCCAGTAGGATGCATCACACTCGCTGGCGAACAGGAAATCGGGTCAGCACTGCCTGAGAGAGGGCTGACCAAGTCGTAGGAGGTTAGGTAAGTGCGGGTGAAGACACTTCGTGACCGGCGGGTACGGCGCCGCTGCCCGCTTGCGCTCGCGGCGCTGCTGGCCGTGGCGCTGGGCGCCGGTGGCGCGCCCGCCCTGCTGCGGGCCCAGGAGAACCTGGTCCTGAAGATCAACGGGCAGGCGGCCCCCGCGCCAATCGAGCGAGATAATGAGGTCTACGTGGCGGTCAGCGCCCTGAAGGCAGCGGGCGCGGAGGTGACACGCCTGGGGAATACGGTCTCGATCCGATTCCAACCCGTGGCGGGTGCGGTGGCGGAGGTCCGGGAGGCGCCAGCCGGTGAGTGGGTGGGCAATGGCCTGTGGCGCGCGCGGGTGACTGAGGTCAAGCCGTTCGGCAGCAGCACGCGCGCCGGGGTAGACCTGACACTGGAGATTGCGAATCCCACGGGCGAAGCGCGCCGCGTGGCGCCGGGACTGACCAGCGCGCGGCTGAAGTGCGTGGACGCGAAGGGACGGGCGCTGGAGATGGGGGCGCTTGCGGCGTCGGGCGTGGACGCGGCGCTGGAGCAGGAGTGCCCGCCGGGCGCCCAGGGGACGCTCACCCTGCGATTCTTCTACCCGGGAGAGCCGCCCGCCGCTGAGGACCGGATCCCGGGCAAGCTCATTCTTCAGTTCGACCCTGCCGCGGGCAAGTTCTCGGGGGGCGACCCGACGCTGACCATCCTGCTCGCCCCCCCGCCGGACGGGTCGTAGCCACACGCTACCCGGCATCCAGTCCAATCGCCTTGCGGACATAGGCGAGGTAGGTATCGTCCTCGGACATGGTCTTGCCGGGAGTGTCCGACACCTTCACCACCGGGCGCCCGTTCAGGCGTACCAGTTTCAGCACGATCTGGAGCGCCGGAAAGTCGAAGTCGTTGGTCAGGTGCGTGCCGATGCCGAACGACGTGCGGATGCGCCCCTGGAACCGCTCGGCGAGGGCGATGGTCTTCTCGATGGTGAGCCCGTCACTGAAGACCGCCGCCTTCTCCCGCGGGTCGATACCCCACTTCTCGTAGTGCGCGATCAGCTTCTCGCCCCACTCAAACGGGTCGCCGGAGTCGTGGCGGGCCCCGTCGTAGGCTTTTGAGAAGAGCAGGTCGAAGTCTTCGAAGAACTTGTCCATGCCGAAGACGTCTGACAGCGCGATGCCTAGGTCCCCGCGGTACTCCTGTGCCCACTGCTCCAGGGCGAATATCTGGGCGTCGGCTACGTGCGTGAACGCCTGCCCGGCCTGCAGGAACTCGTGCGCCATCGTGCCGTAGGGTTTGAGGCCCAGGAGGCGGCACAGGTGCAGGTTGCTAGAGCCGAGGAACGAGGCTCCGGTCTCCCGGCGCAGGGTCTCCACCACCTCACGCTGCCAGGGGCCGCTGTAGCGGCGCCGTGTGCCGAACTCCAGGATGTGCAGGGGGACCGGGGAGGCGTTGATGCGCGCGCACTTTTCGCGAAGGCGCTCCCGCCCGGATGGGTTTTGCTCGGGGGCGTTGGGCTGGGTGTTGCGGAAGTAGACCTCGTTCACGATCGCGAGGATCGGCACCTCAAAGAGGATCGTCTGGAACCAGTTCCCCACCACACGGATGCCCAGATTCGTGCCGTCGTCGAAGACGCGCACGGCGCCAGGGTCGAGGCGGAAGCCGCGCAGAGAGTCCACGTACCCCGGCTTGATGTAGCGGATGCGGCGCAGGTACTCTAGCTCCTCCTCAGTGAAGCGTAACTCGCCCAGCGCGTCGATCTCCGCCCGTATCTCCTCGGCGTAGGGGCGCAGGTCCACATCCTTGCTGCGGCAGTTGAAGGCGTACTCCGCATGGGCGCGTGGGAAGCGGTTCCAGATGCACTGCTGCATCGTGAACTTATAGAGGTCGGTGTCGAACAGAGACGTGATGATCACGACAGGTCGCTCCTTGATAGTGTTTTGTTTACACTATATCAAACGCGAGGGGTTTTGAAGCGTAATAAAATAGTAAGACCCATGCTTCTGGATTAAGGTATTTCTCATGGGATAATGGCGTACCGTTAGCAAACAGACGTATAAGGAAATCGCAATGGGTAACTCTGTCTCAGAAGCAGCCAACGAGCCGCCGTTGACAACCGCCCACGTTCCCGAACCCGAAAACAAGAAGCGGGTTCACCTGCCCTACCTCGACGCGCTTCGCGGTCTGGCGGCTCTGGTCGTGGTCCTCCACCACGCCTACGGGTATGCCATCGGTGACAGGATCTGGCAGTTCCCGTCGGTCTTTCACCGTCCCTATCACCTGATGCTCTACGCCCATTACGCCGTGGATGTCTTCATCGTGCTGTCCGGCTATTGTCTGATGTTGCCGGTCGTTCTGTCAAACTCCGGCCAGCTCCCGGGCGGCTTGGGCGGCTTCCTGAAGCGTCGGGCACGGCGCATCCTTCCGCCCTACTATCTGGCGCTCGCCCTTTCCGTCGCCGTCGTGGTCGGGGTCAGCAGGCTTCAGGCGCGAGGATTCGGAGCCGGGGAACCGATAGAGGCTCTGACCGCGGGCGGAATCCTGTCGCACCTGCTGATGGTGCACAACCTGTCGGGAGCCTGGGCGGGGCAGGCGAACGCGGCCCTGTGGAGCGTTGCCACAGAGTGGCAGATCTACTTCTTCTTCCCCCTGCTTCTGCTCCCCCTCTGGAAGCGCTTTGGCATGGCGGCGGCCGTGGGCGGCAGCGCCGCGGTCGGAATACTGCCGCTGCTCCTGTATCCTCCCCTGCATCACGCCCTGGAGCAGGCGTGTCCCTGGTATCTTGTGCTGTTCGCTCTCGGCATGGCGGCGGCCTCCCTGAACTATTCCGAGCGTGGGTGGGCGGCGCCCCTGCGAAAGGCGCTGCCGTGGCGGTTTCTGCCGGTGATCCTGCTGGTAGGCACGGCGGTCCTGTTTAAGGGGCTGTCAGGGAGCCGAAACCACCTGCTCACGGACCCCGTGGTCGGTCTGCTGGTGGGCGTGTTCCTCGCCTACTGTACCTGGGAGGTGCAGGCGCGGACGGCGTCAGGCGCGAAGGGCCTTCTGACGCGGCTTCTGGAAGCGCGCCTCCTGGTGTGGCTGGGAAGCTTCTCCTATAGCGTATACTTGGTCCACCTGCCGCTACAGCTGGTGATGCGGGCGGTGGCGCCTCCCGCCGCATTTTCCCCTGCCGTGCAGTTTCTGGTGGTCATTCCCGCGCAGATTCTGCTCACCTATGCGCTGAGTTACGGGTTCTTTCTGGTCTGTGAGCGCCCGTTCCTGCAGCGCCGGCCGTTGGAGAAGAGTCCGGTGCCGGCGGCGGTATCAGGAACTTCGTTCTACCCTGCGTGATATAATAGGCGGGTCTTTCCGATAATGGCTTCGGGAAGGCCCGCCCGGTCTCTATGAGCAAGATCCTCCATCGGCAGCCCACCTGGGGGTGGAGCGTTGTCCTCCTTTCCACCCTGCTGCTGTCGCCTGTGACGGCACAGGCGTTTCTGCACGCCCTGCACCTGGCGAATACTTCATCGGTTCGCACGGCGTCCCCGGTGGCGGATCGGACGACCGGCGATGCCACGGCCGCTGCGGAGTCGCCACGGCGCCGCTCGGACGAGGAGGAGCGCCTGCTGCGCATCACGGCGCTGCAGTGGGATGGCGATGAGAGCCGCATAGACCCCGCTCCCGAGGATGCGTCTTACCTTCGGGAGAGTGCGATGCATTCTCCCACCGCGGCGGCAGGGTACTTCCTGCTCCCGTCGCGCACGGTTCTGCTGGTTCCCGATCAGGCCCCGGCGGGCAAGTCGGCTCGCCGCCCGGCCCCGGATGCGCTCCTGCGCCCCGGCGCGCCCCGATGCGTCGCCGCCCCCCGCGCCCCGCCCCTGGTGTAAACCTCACGATTATAAAGCTGTGCGCTGTGTCGCCGCCCCGCCGGATTGCCGGCGGCGGTGGAGGCTCCGCCGTGCCGGTGAAGCGGAACTTCGCCGTCTACGAGCGGGGATGGCAGCGCGCGATACGACGCGGTACTTCCGGGTACCTTTCCTTTGTGGCACGTTTCAGAGGTTTACCATGGGATTTTTGCAGAAGCTTTTCGACCGTAACGAGCGCGATGTCGCCCGTTACCGCAAGATGGTGGACAAGGTCAACGCGCTGGAGCCGGAGTTCCAGAAGCTGAGCGACGCCGAGCTGCGCGCCAAGACCGACGAGTTCCGCGAGCGCTACCGCGCCGCGATGGACAAGCAGGGCGGCGAGGAGGCGCTGGAGGCGCGCGAGAAGGAGGCGAAGGCGGGCGGTAACTCCCGCGAGCTGCACATCCTGCGCGATGCCATGAACGCTGCGCTGGACCCGCTGCTGCCCGAGGCGTTCGCCGCCTGCCGCGAGGCGAGCCGCCGAGTGCTCGGGATGCGCCACTTCGATGTCCAGCTTATCGGTGGTATGGTACAGCACGACGGCCGTATCGCGGAGCTGAAGACCGGTGAGGGTAAGACCCTCATGTGTACCCTCGCCACCTACCTGAATGCCCTCGCCGGGCGCGGCGTCCACGTGGTCACCGTTAACGACTACCTGGTTAAGCGCGACGCCGTCTGGATGGGGGCGCTGTTCCACTCGCTCGGCCTCTCCGTCGGCATCCTCCAGGGCGCCTCTCCCGAGACCGGGGAGGGTGGCGGTACGTTCCTGTACGACCCCGAGTACGAGGACCCGTCGGTGGACGGTCTGGATGCTCGCTACCGCTACGCCCGGCCGACCATGAACCGGCGCGAGGCGTACCAGTGCGACATTACCTACGGTACGTCGGCTGAGTTCGGCTTCGACTATCTGCGCGACAACATGGCCCCGAGCCTGGACTACATCGTGCAGACGCGCGGCCACAACTTCGCGATCGTGGACGAGTGCGACTCGAACCTGATCGACGAGGCGCGCACCCCGCTCATCATCTCCGGTACGGCGGAGCGCTCCTCCGACCTCTACTACACGATGACGAAGATCATCCCGACGCTGGAGCGGGGGGAGCAGAAGAAGGACAAGTACGACACCGAAACGGACGAGAAGGACTACGTGGTGGACGAGAAGGCCAAGTCGGCCACGTTCACCGAGCGCGGTCTGGAGAAGATGGAGCGGGCGCTCGGCATCGACGATATCTCGTCCCCGGAGAACCTCCAGTACATGCAGCACGCCGTGGCGGCCCTGAAGGCGCACGCTGTGTTCGAGAAGGACCGCGACTATGTGATTCGGGAGAACCGTGAGGGCAAGCCCGAGATCGTGATCGTGGACGAGTTCACGGGGCGTCTGATGTTCGGGCGCCGCTGGTCGGACGGTCTGCACCAGGCGGTCGAGGCCAAGGAAGGCATCGCGATCGAGAACGAGCAGCAGACGCTGGCGACGATCACGATCCAGAACTACTTCCGCCTGTACCGCAAGCTGGCCGGCATGACCGGTACCGCCAAGACGGAAGAGGACGAGTTCCGCAAGATCTACGCTCTGGACGTCGTGCAGGTGCCCACCAACCGGGCGATGATCCGCAAGGACATGCCCGACATCATCTATAAGACGGAAGAGGCAAAGCTGCGCGGCATCGTCACCGAGATCCTTCAGGTTCACTGCCGCCAGCAGCCGGTCCTTGTGGGTACCCGTTCCATCGAGATGAGTGAGCGCATCTCCACGCGCCTGACCTTCGAGGCGCTGGAGAAGCTGTGCGTCATCCACCTGATTCGCCAGGCGCTGGAGGCGAAGTCCAAGGAGGTGGGCAACGAGCGCTACAGCGAGATTAGCGCGCTGCTGAACACCAAGCTGGACCAGATCAGCATGATGAAGCTGGCCCCGATCGCGAAGGAGCTGGGCGTGGACGTCAAGCTGGTGGACCGCGATAAGCCCGGCTCCGCAATCGGCGCGCTGATGCAGTACCTGGAGATCGACGAGGCGGGCCGCGACACCCTGGTTGAGGCGCTGATGCACGGCATCCCGCACAACATCCTGAACGCCAAGTTCCACGAGCAGGAGGCGCGCATCATCGCCGAAGCCGGGCGCAAGGGCGCCGTCACCATCGCCACCAACATGGCGGGCCGCGGCGTTGACATCCTGCTCGGCGGTACGCACTACAAAGAGGTTACCGAGGCGGATGGCTCCGTCAAGCCGGTGGACTACTCCTACCGGCGCGGCGGTCGCGCGGCCCGGGGGCCGAACGCCATCGCGCACGTCGTCACCAAGTCTGACGCCGCCGCGGACCCGGAGAGCATGGGGCCGGCGGGCGCGGGCACTATCGCCCTGGGCGAGGAGTCGGTGGACTACGCCAAGCAGCGGGAAGAGGTGCGGGCGCTGGGCGGCCTGTACATCCTGGGCACCGAGCGGCACGAGTCCCGCCGCATCGACAACCAGCTCCGCGGTCGTGCGGGACGCCAGGGCGACCCCGGCGTCTCCAAGTTCCACGTGTCGCTGGAGGACTACCTGTGGCGCGTCTTCGGCGACCGGAACAACGCCATGCAGGCGGGCCTTATGAGCCAGTGGGCGGAGGATCAGGCGGTAGATACGCCGTTCCTGTCCCGGCTGATTGAGCGGGCCCAGAAGAAGGTCGAGCAGCACAACTTCGACGCCCGTAAGCACGTCCTTGAGTACGACGACGTGATGAACGTCCAGCGCGAGGTCATCTACCGCGAGCGCCGCAAGATCCTGGAGGGGGCGGAGCTGCGCGACACGCTGCTGAACCACCTGCACTCCGTGGTGGACAGCGCCGTGAACCTGTACCTGTCGGACACGGTGCCGCCGGAGGAGTGGGACCGCAGCGGCCTGCTGGAGAACCTGAGCACCATCTTCCCGGTGATGCAGTTTGTGAGCCTGGAGGATGCCGAGCAGCTGGAGAAGCCCGAACTGGTGGACCGTCTGCACGAGGCCGCCGACCAGGCATACGCCGACAAGGAGGCGGAGTTCGGGCCGGAGGTCATGCGGGAGGTGGAGCGGCACATCACGCTGCGCCAGATCGACCAGACCTGGGTACACCACCTGGCGGACATGGACTTCCTGCGCGAGGGCATCGGTCTGCGTGGCTACGGTCAGGTGGACCCGCTGGTCGCCTACAAGAAGGAGGCGCTGGAACTCTTCGAGCAGACGCAGGCGGGCATCCAGACCGATGTTCTGCGAAACCTGTTCATGGCGCAGGTGCAGTTCGAGCAGCCGGCGCCGGAGACCAGCATCTTCGACCAGATGCTCGCCGCGGGCGGTCTTCAGACCGAGGACGGCCAGGAGCTGGACGAGGAGACGCTGCGCCGCCTGATGGCCTCGATGGGCCTGGGGAACGGCGACGGGGCGGAGTCCGAAGGCGAGGACGGCGAGGCGAATGGTGGCGTTCCCGTGGGGGCCGTTGCGTCTGCCGGGCCGCGCCCGGTGATGGCGCCGCCGCAGAACAATCCGCTGCTGGTCGCAGCGGCGGAGGCGGCGCGTAAGAAGGCGAGCGCGGAACTGGACTTCTCGAACGTGGGGCCGAACGACCTGTGCCCCTGCGGCTCGGGTAAGAAGTTCAAGAAGTGCCACCGCAACGCGTAGAGTCGTAGCCGGCGCACCGGCCGGTGCGGACGAAACCCGCGCGGCGCCCGGCGGAAACGATCCGTCGGGCGCCGTGCGGGTTTTTTTTAATGGTAGGCCGTGGGGGAGGGAAGCCCCGGCTATGGGCGGGCGGGGGCGGGTTTCAGTTTGGTCGGGGTCGCCTCGACATAGATGGCCTGACAGGGCGCGCTCCAGGTAGTCGGGACCTGACCCTGGCCCACGGCCTGCACCACGGGCGTTTCGTTGGAGTTGGTCACCCCGATCACGCGGCGGGCCTGTCCCTGCGGGACGACCACCGGCCGCTCCAGGGAGTCCCGGCCGCCGTTGGGCCACATCACGCTCAGGAACGTCACCAGGGTGGTGCGGCCGTCCCCCAGGACCCGCGGCGTGACCTTGATAACGATTTCCCGGTTCTGCCCGCCGGGCACCTGGACCTGGGCCGCCTGGTTCTGCCGCGTGGTGATCGTCGGCTGCTGGAGGACCGTCTCGGTCTTCTTGCCGTTCGGTCCGAAGGTCACCTGAATCACGCGCAGCGCCACCCGGACCTGCGGGGTGGGCACATCCAGGAGCGACACCAGCCCCTTCAGCAACTCGACGCCCTCAGGAGTCCCCTTTACACTGAGCGCACGCCCCTTCTCGATGGGGTTGATGGCGGAGATGCCCTCGGGCATCCACCCGTTGCCGTTGCCGCTCTGCTGCTTCAGCAGGGCGATCACGTCGGCGCCCTGCATGTGGTGCAGCGGTATCTTGACGGCCACGGGCTTTTGCCCGAAGGCCGGCGCGACCAGCAGAAGGGTAGCCGCCGCTGCGGCCACTAGGGCGCGGGGAGGGGAGAGGGGAAAGGGGCGCATCTTCATCGCCTGCATTTTACCGCAGGGGCAGCGCCGCGACGTGAGCGACTTTGGTTCTCCCGGGGCGTTCGATGGGCGAAGGTGCCACGGCGCGCGGTGACGAACCACAAGACACCAGCGACTGCGCAACGGAGCGGAGGGAGCAGCGATGAAGGTGCGATGGACCACGGGGAGCGTTCGGTTCCGGATTACGCCAGGCGAGCTAGCGGCGCTCCAGAGGGGCGAGGCGGTGACCATCGCGCTGCCGCTGGGAGGCGGCGCGTCGGGCTGGCGGGCGACCCTGCTCCCCGAAGCGGGAGGTGACGGGGCCGTATCCCGTCTATGCGGCGAGGGGGACGGCGCTCTGGTGATGCGCCTGGCTGCGGCGGATGTGGCGCGCCTTGCCGAGCCCTCAGCAGAGGGTATCTACTTCCGGGCGCCACTCGGGGAGGACTCGGAGGGCCTGCGCTTCTTCGTGGAAAAGGACTTTCCGTGCGTCCACCCGCGCCCTCCGGAGACGCAGGAGGCGGACGCAGAGACCTTCACGCCACCCCCGGGTTTTGCCCGGCGGCACGGCGGCGGAACAGGCGGCGCTTGAAATGCCGGCGGCTCCCTTTGTGGTCGCGGTGCTGGCCGGAGGCGCGAGCCGCCGCATGGGCCAGGACAAGGCCAGGCTGATTCTGGAAGATGGCCGTACCCTCCTGGGCCGCACGGCGCACGTTGCCCGGGAGGCGGGCGCCGACCGGGTGCTGGTGATTGGGCGAGTGCGCCCGGCGGACTGGGACGGTCCGGACGCGGCCGAGTTCGTGCCGGACCCCTCAGAGCGCACGGGTGAGGGGCCGCTGGACGGCATCGCGACGGCGCTGGAAGCGGCGGCTGGTGCCGCTGTGCTGGTGGTGCCCTGCGACCTGCCGCGCCTCTCCTCGGAAGCGCTCCGATGGCTCCAGGGCGAAGCCGTCGCCGCGGGGGAGGCGGCGGACGGGGCCGTGACCGTGAGCGCGGACGGCGGGGCGTCGCCGCTGTTCGCGGTCTACCGGGCGGCGTTCCTGCCGCGGGTGCGCGCGTGCCTGGGGGCGGGGGAGCGCTCCGTGCGCCGGTGTATCGAGCGAGGGGACTTCGCGCGCCTCGCGGTTCCGGAACCGCTCCGGGCGGCGCTCGCGGATGCGGACACCCCGGAGCAGTTCGCGGCGGCGCTTGGGACCGACCCTACCGCAAGAGGCGCCCGATGAGCGGCAGGTCGCTCCGATCGGGGGCGTGTTCCCGGGACACAGGGCGGGTGTAGAGCGGTCGGCTCGGCTCCAGCACGGTCGGCGTCACCTCCAGTGCGAACGGTCGTCTGGCGGCGTCCATCAGGATCACATCCGGCTTGCCGGCGCGCAGACGTCGGTGGGACGACTGAGTCTGCATCTCCACGCCGCGCTCCGCCTCCTGCTTCAGGCGGGTCGCCTGCGTGCTGACGGTCACGGACCCGTCGCCGTTCACATGCGGCGTCAGGCGCATCTGAAAGGCGTACCCGTTGCCCACCGCCGCGGTGTCGACCGGTGCGTTGTTGCTCGTTTCCAGGGTGACGGCGGCCACTTCGCTCCCTGCCGTGCCCGGGGTGCTGTCGCCTCCGTCCTGCAGCACCCGGACGTTCAGGCGGACCCGCGGGGAAGCGACATCCAGCAGACGTACCAGGGAGCGCATCGCATCCACCGCGGCAGTGGTCCCCCGCACGGTCAGCGTCCCGGCGATGTCATCCGGGGAGAGCTTTTCCACCCCCTCGGGCAGAAGCCAGAGGGCTCTGGCGACCCGGGACAACTCTTTCTCGTCGGGCTTTTCGGGAACGACGGGCACACCGGGGGTGACGAGCATCGCGACGAACGCAGACGGGCGCAAGTAGGTGAACTCGATAATCGCTTCGTCGGCGACCTCCGGTGAGGCTTGCGGCGAGGGCGTGTCGGCAGCAGCAGTGGTGACCCGCGGTGGCGCGGCCACAGACTGCCCGGCGAGGGTGAAGGCGAGCGCGAGGGTGAGCGCAGCAGCAGCGGCGGTGAGAGCGAGTGAAGGGCGGCGCATGGTGTCCTCCTCGACCGGTGGAGTGCAAAGGTCAGCGTTCAGACCCGAATGCCCTGAACGGACTTCAAACCAGCGTTGTCGTTGCTGCCGTGCCCCGGTGGAGCCAGCGGCGCACGCGCCCGGCCAGCCAACCGCCCGCCGCGGCGTCCGGGGTGCGGCGGCACAGGAGGATGGCCACATCGTCCAGCAGTTGCCCGGAGGAGAGGCGGGCGAGGTCCGCCAGGCGCTTCGCGGTTGCGTCCAGGCCGTCGTCCGCATGCGCCGGGTCGGTGACTGTGTCGAGGATGCGGTCGGGCTGCGCGTACTTGAACAGGCCGTCGGAGGCCACCAGCAGCGTGCCCGCGGCGGGGCGCGGCAGGGAGAAGGGGACCACCTGCGCCATGCCCTGCCCCAGGTACGGCTTGCGCTCCTGGCCGCCGGTCAGGTCGAAGTAGCCGTCGGGATTGACCCACCAGGCGCCCGAGTCGCCCACGCTCGCGCCCACCAGGCGCCGCGGCGTCACCGCCACGACCGCCAGCGTCGTCTGGCCCGCGTCCGGGGCGTCCCGCAAAGCTGCGTCGATGGTGTGGAAGAGGTGATACCACGCCTCGGGCCGGTCCGGGCGTAGCGCCTCCCCCGTCACCGCCTCGCGCACCAGGGCAACGGCGCGGTCGGCGGCGGGTCCGCCGCCCGGCTGCCCACCCACGCCGTCCGCCACCGCCAGAACAAGGCTGTCACCCGCGGGCATGAGCTCCGCCCGGTCCTCCGCGGCGTCCACCGGTCGGTAACTGTCCAGGAATCGCGCGGTCTCGTACGGCATGGCGCGGGCTCTTCTGCTCCTCTAGGCACGGTCGGGGGTATACTGACACCACCACACCACATGAACCCGGTGTTTCTGCTGGAGGCTCGTACGCCATGAACCCCCGAAAAACGCTCGTCCTCTCGGTAGCCATCGCCACCACCCTGGCCGGCCTCGCCGTGCTGCGCTCCGCGGGCCGCTCTTGCAGCAGCATGGCCGCTCTGGAGACCCCGGTCCCGCTCGTTTCCGTGACCGAGCAGGCCGTTGCTCCTGTGGCCGTGGCAGAGGAGGCGGAGAGTAGCGAACTCAAGAAGGTGCGCCAGGCCGCCATCGACTGTGTGCGTGAAACCCTGCCCGGCAGCAAGACCGACGGCGTCTTCACGCACTCGCTTACCTGCCGCGGGGAGGAGGCCGTGTATGTGGCCGGCGTCGACACCCGGCTCTCCGACGGCAGCCGTGTCACAGTCGACCTGCTGGTCCGCAAGTACGTTCGCAAGAATGGCGCGTCCTACTGGCGGGCCGAGCGCCTCGGGCGCTCCGCCGCGGAGATGATCCTGCGCGATCCGTGCCCGTAGGCGTCACCGCGGCGGCGCCGCCGCCATCGCGTTCTTGAGCGCGCGGACACGCTCCGGGTCCACCGGCGCGGCCACGTCCCCGTCTCGCTTCAGACTGGTGCCCACGATGGCGCCGTCAGCGTGCGCCAGCAGCGACGCCGCCGTGTGGACGTTCGCGCCGCTGCCCACCAGCAGCGGCGTGTCCGGCAGGACCGCCTTCACGCGCCGCAGATCCTCCGGCGAGGTGGCCGCGCCCGTGGCCGCGCCGCTCACGATCAGAGCGTCCGCCAGGCCGCGCAGCACGGCGTCCTTCGCGGCGTCCTCCAGGGTCACGGCGGTCGGGTCGCCGAGCGTCGCAGCGTGCTTCACAAAGACGTCGGCGAAGATCGCCACGTCCGCGCCCAACTCCCGCCGATACAGCACCGCCGTGCGCGCCGCGCCCTCGATAATGCCCTGGTCGGTGACCGCCGCGCCGACGTAGACGTTGATCCGCACGAACTGCGCCCCGCAGATGTGCGCGATCGCGAGGGCGGAGCGGGCGTCGTTGCGCAGGCAGTTCACCCCCAGCGGCAGCGCTTCGCCCACCGCCTCGCGGACGGCCAGCACGGCGCGGGTCAGCGCCGCCACCGTGTGCGGCGGCACCGCATCCTTGGCGAACGGGGCGTCGAAGAAGTTCTCCACCATCAGGGCATCCGCGCCGCCCGCCGCCAGCGCGCGGGCGTCCGCCGCCGCCCGCTCCAGCACGGCGGAGAGCGGCAGCGCCCCCGCGTCGTAGCGGGCGCTTCCCGGCAGCGGCCCCAGGTGGACCATGCCGATCAGCGGCTTACGCGCCCAGAAGTCCCGGGTCAGTCCCCCGTAGGGCGTCGCAGGCGTCATAGGCGCGGCCCGCGCAGGTGGACCGGTGCGGTCGCCTGTGCCTTCTTCGAACGCAGATTCAGCAACTCTACGAACACCGAGAAGCCCATCGCGAAGTAGACGTATCCCTTCGGAATGTGGAAGTGGATGCCCTCGATGATGAGCGTGGTGCCGATCAGCAGCAGGAACGAGAGCGCCAGCATCTTCACGGTCGGGTGCTTCTCCACGAAGGCGCTCACGCTGTTGACCGAGACCGCCATGATTCCGGTGGCGATCAGGACGGCGATGATCATGACGGCGACCTGCTCTTTCGGAATCATGCCGATGGCCGTGATGATCGAGTCGAGCGAGAAGACGATGTTCAGGAGCATGATCTGGATGAGGACGCCGGCGTAGGCGTTCGCTGCCTTCTTCGCCTTCATCTCCGCCCCTTCCTCCGGGTGCTCCACGCCTTCCAGTTTGTTATGGATTTCGTGCGTGGCCTTCGCCAGCAGGAACAGACCGCCGATGACCACGATCAGGTCCTGCCCGGACAGGCCCAGCCGCTGGTCCGGGTGTCCCGGGTCGGGGAAGGGCAGGAAGAACAGCGGGCGCTCCAGCGCCAGCACCCAGCCCAGGGCGAGCAGCAGAACGATGCGCGGGATTACGGCCAGGGTCAGCCCCACCTTCCGGGCCTTTGGTTGCTGCTCCGGGGGCAGCTTACCGGAAAGGATGCTGATGAAGACGATGTTGTCGATGCCGAGGACAACTTCAAGCGCAACGAGAGTCAACAGGCCAATCCAGGCTGAGGGTTGCGTCATCCATGAGAAGTCGAGCAGGTTCGCCAGGTTCAACGATTCCTCCGATGCGCCGATGCGCCGCGGGGTTCGGGCGCGTATCGTATAGTGGAAATAGGACCGGCTGACTGACTGTTTGGTTGCTACCCTGAGGCGCTTCCTGTTCAGGAGTGTACCGGAAAGTGTGGGCTAACCAATCACCGACTTCGGAGGGAGACAAGAAGGATGTACACCGCCTTGAGCAAGATTGTGATCGCTTCGGACGGTTCCGAGCATTCGGAGCGGGCGGCGAAGGCCGCGGTGGACCTGGCGAAGCGATTTGGCGCCGAACTGATTCTGGTGACGGTGCTGGAGGTGGACCGCGCGGCGAACTCCCTGTTTAGCCCATTGCAGGTGAGCGACCGGTTGGATGAGGTGATTCATGCCGCGCACGATGCGCAGGATCGCATCGAGGAGGAGGTCGAGGAGCTGGCGGAAGCGGAGGGCGTGCCGTTCCGCGCGCGGCGGGAGCGCGGACACCCCGCCGACCGCATCGTTGCCGTGGCGAAGGAGGAGCACGCGGACCTGATCGTGGTGGGCGCGCGGGGGCTGGGGGCGTTCGCGGCGCTGCTGCTCGGCTCCGTTTCCAGTGGCGTTCTGCACCACGCTCCCTGCTCGGTGTTTGTGGTGAAGTAGGGCCGGGGGGCGTTTTGCCGCCGGGCCGATGGTGCCGCAGGGGGGGCGCCGGGTTTTGCCGGGGCCGATGAATCCGCGGGTTGAAAACCCACGTCTATAGGCGCATTCGCGCCGGCCGTCCTCCGGACGGTAAAGGAAGGGGAATGGCACGCCGCGGGCGCGGCCGACTCCGGTGCGCCGATGCGGCCTATCGCTCCCGGGGCCGCCCGGAGGGCGCTTGGCCGAAGGCCCCCAGACGTGGGCGCAGCCCGCGGCTAACCCGCGGCCCCAAAACCGACGACGGGATTACGCCCGGACGGCCAGCAGCGGCCCGCGCCGGACGGTGACCGGCGCGGGTTCGCGCCCGCCGAGGCCCAACTCCGCTAGCAGTGCGCCGACGCGGTCGCGGGCGAAACCCACCTCTTCGGGCTTGTGGCAGTCGGAACCGAACGTCAGTGGCACACCTCTTGCTACCAGGAGACGCAGCATGTGCCGGTTCGGGAACGGCTCGTCGCCGCCCATCTTGCGGTATCCCGACGTGTTGACCTCGACGATGCAGCCGGACTCGGCCACGGCATCGGCCACCGCCGGGTACAGGGCATCCCGCAGGGAGTCGGATACGGGCGGGGCGTACGCCTCCACAGCGGTCAGGTGCGACAGGATGTCGAACAGACCGGAGCGCGCGGCCAGGACGACCTGCCGGTAGTAGTCGGTGAAGACGTCCTCGGGGCGGTCGGAGGACCACCGGTCGCGTTTAAAAATGCTCGCACCCTGGGCATAATGGACGGACCCGAGGGCATAGTCGAAGGGGTGAGCCTCCAGAAGGGAGCGCAGCTCCGCCTCCTTGCCCTCGATAAAGTCGGCCTCAATGCCGACCTTAACGGTAAGCCTGCCTGCCTGGTTGGCCTTCAGCGCCTGCGCTTCGGCGACGTACCGGGGCAACTCAGAGACGGCCATCTGTGTGCCGGGCTGGGCGTGGTCACCGGGGAGCCAGTACGCCGGGCCGTGGTCCGAGACGCCAAACTCAGTCATGCCGAGTGCGGCCGCCGCCGCCGCGTAGTCCGCCATGGTGCCCACGGCATGGCCGCAGCGGGCATGATGGCTGTGGTAGTCGAATCGGGGGAGGAGGGACGTTTCGGGGTGCATACGGTTATTAGTGTACCGTGTGCCCGGGGCGTCGCACCTTCCTGTGTACCGGGTTCGCGGGAAAATTGGAAGGCAGCGCGGCAAATCGCGGAACTTCGGGTATAATCATCATGCGCGTCACAGGCGAGGTTTAGGGCTTGCTGTCGCGTTTTTGGGTAACGTGCCGGTTTTTCAGGAGTTGACATGAAGCTTAAGGACAAGGTTATCCGCATTTCCGTCGCGCTGGCGCTGGCCGGTTTCATCGCGGCGAACGTCCCGGTTACCGGGGTAACGGCCCTGGCGCAGGACGGATACACGGATACGACGGATGATAGCGGCGACTTCCTGGGGATCAACGGCCTCTCCAACCGGGATGTGATTCAGGCTTCCGTTTTTGGTCTGGTTGCCTACGGTGTCGCTTCGGTGATCTCCGGGCGCACGGGCAGTGCCGAGGCGGGGGCTGGTGGCGCGGGTGGTAGCGCCTCCGCGGCGCCGATCATTTCCGGTGACCCGACCAAGACGATCTGGGACAACCTGGACGCGGACGCCCGCTTTACGAATTTCACTGGCACGATCCAGGAGGTGGATACGGAGCTGCGTGACCGTCTGGACGACGCGTCGGCCGGTCCCTTCGTGGTCTTCGCTCCCACCAACTCGGCGTTCGGGACCACTCCCGCTGGCGCCTCGGGCGGTCAGCAGTCCCTGCCCTCGCCGGATCAGATGACCACGGAGCAGAAGATCCGCCTGGTGAAGAACCATATCACCACCGGTAAGTACTCCTACAACGACCTGACGAAGATGGCGAGCGGTACGAAGCTGGCCACCCTCTCCGGCGACTTCCTGACCATCACGCAGGAGGACGGCGGCATGAAGGTCAACGGTGTGCTGGTCTCCCGCGAAGAGATTCAGGCCAACAACGGTATCGGCGCGCCGATCGACGCTCTGCTGGTCCCGTAGCCTTTGCGTGACGTCCTCGTGCGTCACGCCCTTGCGCAGTAAGCAGTAAAAAGCCCCCGGCCGGTCGGTCGGGGGCTTTTCCTGTACGGACCTCAACGAAGACAAACAACGGACCCTGCGACATCGTGAATACTCGCTCCCGCTCCCGAGAGGCGCGGGCCGCCGCTGTGACGGCCTGCCTGCTGCCGCTCCTCGCCACTGCCGCTGCCATGTCCACGCCCGCCGCTCACGCTCAGGAAACGCCGCCGCCGGCCACGCCGGGCGTCCCGCAGACGCCCGGCGTCCCGGCCGGGCAGCCCGCGCCGGTCTTCGTGCCGCCGCCTGCCCCCACGCCGCCCTACGTGCCGTTCCCGCACCTTCCGCCGGTGACCCTGGACGAGACGAATAACCGCTACGGTATCGCCCAGCAGGTCGCCCGTGCGAACGGCCTGCAGGCGCGTATGCTCTGGATCGATGCGACCGCGAACCTGGACCGGTTCAACACCGCGGAGAAGATCAAGGCGCTGGTGGCCCAGATCAAGGCGGCCGGCTTCAACACGATCTGCTTCGAGGCCAAGCCGATCATCGGGCAGGTCACGTACCCGAGCAAGTTCGCGCCGAAGCTGACCGAGTGGCAGAAGCAGGGGCAGCCCCTCAGGACCCTCCCTGCGGACTTCGACCCGCTGGCGGTCTTCGCCGCGGAAACGCGGGCGCAGGGCATCGGCCTGGTGGTGAACTTCAACGCCTTCTCCGAGGGCCATACCCTGTTCCTGAAGGGGCCGGGCTACGATCACCCGGAGTGGCAGACGGTGCTGTATGAGGAGTCGCTTCGAGTCCGCGCGGTGCCGGACGCGCCCGTGCCGCCTCCGGGCGCTCCGGCGGCGGCGCCCGTCTCTGTCGCGGCGACGCACCCTCTGGCGCCCGGCGTGGATGAACTGCCGGAGGACGCCGGCGCCCTCGGGCTGTACCGCTCCACCGAACGTGTGCTGGCGGACCTGCCCAAGCGCAAGCCCGAGTCTGCGATGGTCGCTGTGCTGGACAAGAACGGGCGGGTGGTGGCGCAGGTGCTGGGGACGGCGTTTGCCGCCCTGAAGCCGCAGGTGCCGGAGGGCGGCGCCGCGCTGGTGGGGGTGGACGCCGCCGCGGACTTCCTGCGCGCCAGCGCGACGGTGGGGCGGACGCTGACGCTGGAGCAGACGCCGAACTACGTGCGTATCGGGCAGCGGCCCCGGCGGCAGGTGCCGCTGATGACCAACCCATTCCGGGAGGATGTCCGCCGCCGCCTGCTGGACATCGTGGGCGAGGTGGTGAAGAACTACCCCGTGGACGGCGTGATCTTCGACGACCGCCTGCGCTACGCAGGACTGGACGCCGACTTCTCGGACGAGGCGAAGCGCGGCTTTGAGGCGTATATTGGCCGTCCCGTCGTCTGGCCGTACGATGTGCTGCGCTGGCGCTACGCGTTCCCGTCCCTCCAGCGCACGCTCACGCCCGGCCCGCTGTACGATGCCTGGCTGACCTACCGTGCCCTGAACCTGCGCAACTTTGTGGCGGAGGTGCAGCGGGCGGTGAAGGCGGTGCGCCCCGAGGTCACGGTCGCTACCTATGTCGGCTCCTGGTACCCGGACTATCCGGATGTTGGGGCGAACTGGGCGGCGGATGACTTCCGGGCGGGCCTGCGCTTCCTGGACGACTCGTTCCGCGCCACCGGCTGGGCGGGCCTCACCGATTACGTCGTCACCGGCTGCTACTACCCGACCGCCACGATCTACGATGCGGTGACCCGGGGCATGGATATCGGCGCGACGGTGGAGGCCGCAGGCCAGTTCTCCAACCGCGCCGTGAATGATGCCTCATGGACCTACGCGGGTATCGCGCTCTCCGACTACAAGGGGAAGCCGGAGGACCTGAAGCGGGCGCTACAGGCGGCGGCAGCGACCACGCAGGGCATCATGGTCTTCGACCTGTCGCACGACATCGAGCCGTTCTGGCCGGTGTTCGCCGACGTCTTCCGCACCCCTGCGGTCGCGCCGCACGCGCGCCCGGAGGCTCTGGCGGATGTCCGCGCGCAGAAGGCCGCCCGGAAGGCGCAGAACCTCCCGGAGCCACCGGTCATCCTGTACCGCGGAAAGTCCGGCACGGGGTTCTAGCGCCGAATGCGAACCTCCTCGTAGTCGTCGGGGTTGAGGCCGCGCTTTCGCAGGTCGTCCAGACTGGTGTGGGCGTCCGCGCCGACGTACGTGTCGTTGCGTTTATGGCGGAAGTAGCGGTCATAGCCCGCTTCTACCTGGTAGGACGCGCCGTCCTGCCCAACCACGGTCTCCTGTTCCGTGATGTAGTTGAGGAACCGCCGGTGGCTGAAGTCCTCGCCCCCGGCGGCGTTCGGCCCCACCGTGTTCTGACCGGTCAGGGTATCCATGAAGTTGCGGTGCGCGGCGTCGCTGGCGTTCTGCTGGGCATACCACCCCTGAACCTGGGCATCCGCCTGGGCGTGTAGAGAATCCATGCGCGCCTGGTGGCTCTCGGCGCTGTTCTGTATCCACGCCATGTTGTTCTGGTGGTTCTGCTGCATCTGCTGCATGGCGTTCTGGTGATCCCAGTGGATCTGGTTCATCTTCTGCACATGGGCCTGATTCTGCATCTGCTGCCAGTGCGGGTTCGTCTGCCGGGAGCGCCCAATGTGGAAGAGAAGACCGTCCCAGCGGGCGGGGTTCTCGTCCGTGCTCCGGATCCCGCAGACATCCGCCACCCACACCTGCATCATAGACATCGTCAGCCCGTGCAGGCGGGTGCGGACCGTTCGCCCTCCCTCCTCATACTGGAACGACACCGTCACGGCAGTGACCCCGGCGTCCATGCCGTGCTTCCGGGCGTCCGCCCGCGCCGCCCGCTCCATCTCCGGGCACGGCTCCGCGCCGATGACTCGGAAGCCGGGCGCGTGGCCGTAGCGCTGCTGGATGTAGTGGAGGAAGAAGGGCTCCGCGGGAACGTACGGATGGACCTGCATCATGGGGTTCAGGTTCGCCAGCGGGTGCCCGGGATACATCTCCGGCGTCGGGAGCGAGAAGCTCGGCATCTGCGGGTCGCCGAAGAATAGCAGCGTTTCGCCGCCCGGGCTGAGCGCCGTCACCACGGAGCGCGGGGCGCCGTGGGGGCGCACCAGGTACGCCTGGTTCTGCCACCCCTGCGGCAGGAAGATCGTGAACGCGCCTTCGTTCGGGTCGGTCAGCGGCACCAGTTCGATGCCGCCGCCGCTGTCGCCGTTGCCGCTGGTGCCGTCTGGTCGGGTCATTTCCGTGCCTCCCGCCTCGGGATGCCTCCCGGGCTATTACTGCTGCTGCTG